>JAFWTH010000001.1 GCA_017518975.1 Clostridia bacterium | reverse complement strand
CTCGAATGGGCTGTGGAAGCCGGTCTGATCAACGGCACGGACGGCAACCGTCTCGCACCGTCGGGCAACGCGACCCGCGAACAGTTTGCCGCGATAATCGAGAGATACGACGGCTCTTTCAAACTCGAATACAACGAACCCGTTCTTTTCTCTCACTATACCGAACCCGAATACCCGCTCGTCGACGACGCCGACTTTTACGTATCGACGGCGGGATCGAACGAAAACGACGGATCTTTCGCTCATCCTTTCAGAACGTGGGAGCGCGCCCGCGACGCGGTCAGGACGCTTGACAAAACCGGACTGAACGGCATCAAGGTCGCCTTTATGGCGGGCGACTACGGTCCTCTCTCGCTCGAGTTGACCGAGGAGGATTCCGGAACGGCGGAGTGTCCGATAACCTACTGCAAATACGGCGACGGGGACGTGACGTTCAACAACGGATTCGACGTCAAGGAAGAGGAATTCCTCCCTCTGGACGAATCCGAAAAAGCGATCTTCCCCGCGAAAGCCGCAGACAAAATAAAAAAAGCCGACGTCTCCGGCAAACTCGTCGATTACGATCCCAAAACGTGTATGATACTGTCGGAGGACGGCGCGATCAGCCTCGCGCGTTTCCCCAACCTCTATCCGGACGGGAGCGATCAGCTCATTCAGTCGGGAATCACGGAAGACGCGAACCATATACGTATTTACAATACGCTTTACAACAAACGGGTCGCAAAATATCACACCACCGACGGGCTGATCTTTTACGGATACATCGTATGGGGCTGGTACAAGGATCTGATCACGACGGACGGATATACCGTCGATCCCGATACCGGCGACTTCATTTACTACGTTCCGCATCCGGAGGAGGCTTACGGGGAGGAGGGGCTGCGCTACTACCCGGAATTCGTGGGCGGATTTGCGTACGATTTCTATCAGATGGCGCTACTGAACGTTTCCGAAGAGCTCGACACGCAGGGTGAATATTGGATCGACGGGGATACGAAAACGTTTTACGTTTACGATCCGAAGGGAGATTATCATTTCACCGGCGGCGATGTCATGATCACGATGGGAAAAGCCGAGTATATCTCTCTCGTCGGGCTGGATTTCATCAACTCCGAAGACTTCTTCATTTACGCGCCGGATCACCCGCGCGGACTCACGCTCGACAGATGCCGGTTCGAGGGCTGTGCCGGGGAAAGTATGGTGTACGTCAAAGCGACCGACGCGGGCGTGCCGCTCGATCTGCTCGTAACACGGTGCGAATTCTCTACCTGCGCCGAAGTCGCACTGTACGTTTATACGGTCAATATGGAAGACCTGTTCGGGACCGGGACGGGCGCCGTGATCGACAACAATTATTTTACGCTTACGAACCTCAGGGTCGGCAACTCGTCCGCGCTTCAGGCGTACATTACGGGCGGCCGGGTAACACACAACCATTTCAAGCGGTGCTACTGGAAATGCATCGGAACGGGGTACTCGACCAACCTGCTCGTCGAATATAACGTATTCGACGAGGCGTGCTGCAACGGAGACGACACCGGAGCGATCGGCAAAGGGACGAATATATGGGCGTCCGGCACCGTTATAAGGAATAATCTGTTCACGAACATAACGGGAGGAACGAACGGACGGTTCGGAGTATATCTCGATAACGCGGTCGGATCCGAGGTCATATCCAATCTGTTCTACAACGTCGGCGTCTCCGTGATGAACAACGATATCAGCAAGTACAACACTTTCTGCGGCAACGCGACCGTCAAAGGGCCGGAGGTGTGCGCATACAGTACCAACCACACCCGTTTCGTCGAAGAGACGATGACCTCCGGACGCGAGGAGGAACTGCTGAACTCGTTTTCCTACCGAAGATGGGTCGAGATATTCGGGTACTTCGACTCGCACCCTTCGATCAAAGAGGAAGCGATGACGTACTGGCCTGAGCTCTTCACGTTCACGACCGATCTTTCACGCTGGCAGGAGCGCGAATTCTGTGAGAATTCCTCGCTCGTGATCACCGGAAACAGAAGTTTCAACGAAACGGCGAAGCAGCCAGAGTTCAAGGAAATTTTTGCGAAATACTCGACGATAGATGACAATATCGCGTACGATTTCGGAGTCAATCCGTTCTTCGTCAATCCGACGCGAGGCGATTACCGCATACGCGATGGGGTCGATTTCCCGAATATTAATTTTGAAAATATAGGCCGGTATTGATCCTTCACCGGGCCGACCATAGGAGATCCTTCGACTTCACTCACTGCGTTCGTTTCGCTCAGGATGACACAGAAAAAGAAAATCCGTAAAATACCGGATTCCGGTTAATCCGGAAGAGGTATTTTATCCGTTATTGATCAGCCGAAAGGCGGATCAATGACGACCTGAGCGAGTGCGGAAGCACGAGTCGAAGGATCTATTCTTTCTTGCGTTATCGTACACCGTTTGATATAATTGAATCGACATTTCCCGAAAGGAAAACGAAACATGAAAAAACTTATCTCTCTCTTCATTGCGACAATAATGCTCGCGGCTTCGCTCATCACCGTGATATCCGCGGCTTCGACCGGCTTTTCGGACGTCGCAGAGACCCGCTGGAGCGCGTCTTCAATCGCCTACGCCGTAAACGCAGGATACATGAACGGCGTCGGAGACGGGAAATTCGATCCCACCGGCGCCCTGACCAGAGGAATGGTCGCCACAGTTCTGTGGCGGCGCGAAGGATCTCCCGCGCCGACCGCGCCGAGCGGCTTTTCTGACGTCCCCGCGGGCTCGTGGTACG
>JAFWTH010000150.1 GCA_017518975.1 Clostridia bacterium | reverse complement strand
TCCGTAACGACTTTCGGATATCGTGCTTTTTCGGATTGCGTTAATCTGAGATCCGCCACTTACCCGGCGGGATGGACCACGTGTCTCGGATATTCTTCATATCCGACTTTGTATGGCTCAATTTTCTCCGGTTGCTCAAAACTTAAAAGCATAACTGTTCCTGATGGCGTTACCACCATACCGGAATATGCTTTTTATGGTTCAGAATTGAGAAATATAAAAGTTGCTAATTCCGTTGAAACTATCGGAAGATATGCGTTTGCAAATTGTGATCAATTACGCTATGTCGAATCGGAGTTTTTAAGCTTAAAAAACATAAACAACTTCGCATTCGAAAATGATTCAAGGTTGAAATCTCTTACCCTAAGTGAGAATGTTGTTAATATTGGTTCAGGCGCTTTCAACGGTTGTTCGTCACTGACGATACTATGCCCCAAAAATTCAAAGACGGAAATCTACCTGATTGACAACGGGATCAGATACGAGTTGTACGAATCGTACAAAGAATTTACGAACGACGGAGCGCTTGACAAGAACGAATGCTTCTACGTTGCGGACACGGTAGCCGCAAAAGCGAACGGATATATCTCGTTGACGGTCGCTTACGGTTTCACGGAGGAGGCGAGACCGGGCGTCGGTAATCTTTCGCTGAAAATACGTCTTCCCGCAAACACGACTCTTCTTGAAAAGACTCTCATGATCGACGGCGTACGCGCAACCGGATACGATCTTTCGGACAACGTCCTGACAATCGCGCTCAAAAACACGGCGGGAAGAGTATCGTTCAACGTCGCTCCATCCGCCGATTCAGGCAGATTTACGTCATACGCCATGCTTTCCTTCAAAAAATCCGGTGTGAACACTCAGGAAGTGATCGGAACGATCAACGAGAGTATCCCGGTGATTAGCGTCAGCGCGGACAGGGAAGTCAACACCCCGACAGTACGTGTCAGCGGAGTGGGGCCCGCCGATTCCGTTGTATCGATATATATCGACGGCGTTATTGCCGGAACGGCGCGTACGAACAAGATAGGGAGTTATGAAAAAGCGGTCACGATATCGGATCCGAAGGACTATAAAACGTACGTGATCACCGCGGCTGCGACGTTCGCGGATGAATCTCTCAGCGCGTCGTGCGAGGTGCTTTACTGTGTTGAGGCGCCGACCGTTCAGTCCGTCTCGATGACGTACAACGGCAACACCTACGATATGTCCGATAACAGCTCGATGAAACCGATCGTCACCTTTACTCCGGGAAGCGAGTTCAAATTCGACGTGAAAATGACTAACCCGGACAAGGTCGATAAGGTGTTCATATGCAGTACGAGGAGCAACGTCACGAAAAGGATCGAAGCGACTTACGACGCCAAGACCGGAAACTATGTTGCAAAGGGGTTGTTTGACCGTACTAATTCAAATTACGTTCCCGGAACGATAACCGTCGAATACAGTCAGGCGGCGGAAAAGTTGAATTTCCATGAGGAGATCGACTTCTCGAGCCAGAAGTATATTAACGGAGGCAGTAATCCAATCACCGCTGCTCTTGCCGGAAAAGTTGAGGATTGTATTGAAGATCTCGTAAGCACGGATAATAAATTGAGCGGGGTCATAAAACTTGTTGACGCCGACGCTTTACTTGACTTCAATATTCTTACGGATATCATTCCTTCGTATCTGGATCCGGATAACGCGGGCAAGTACGGTTACGTACCGCTCGAGGATGATTATGGGACACAGCTTTATCTGAAAGTTGCCGAAAACTTCGAGGATAAACTGAGAGGCGAGGTCATCGATTTCGCGGAAGGTAAAATAACTGAATTCCTGATAGAAGGAAAACATATCAGCGGCGCCATCGCAGTAGAAGAGTATTTTTCATTTGTCGAAGCGCTTGGATATGTAAACAAAATGGTCACCTGGGATAATCGCCGCGTTGATCTTAATGAAGCAAAACAGGCGATCTTGTCGTCGAATATGACTGACGCTGAGAAGGCGGAAGCGCTCGAAAAAATCGATTTCGCTCATAAAATGAACAATGGAACAGTGGCTGTCCTTGCGCTTTCGATCATTCTGAAGGTCGCAGGAATTGCTTTACCGTTCCCTGCAAGTATGATATTACCGCTTCTTTCCATGAGCCAAACTAATTACGTCAAAGATATTCTGAGCCAGTTCGGTCATCTCGGCGCCTCTGAATCAAAAGGAACTCAATTCGACTTCCGTTGGAAAATCGACCCGAGCGGATACGTATACGAGGGTGTAACCTCAAACCGTGTTCCGGGAGTCAGCACGACTGCCTACTTCATACCTTACGACGACGAAGATCTCGATTTCTGGGATGCTCCGGATACCGAAAAAGCCATTCTCTGGGACGCTTCCGAATACTCGCAGACGAATCCTATCACGACTGACAGCTTCGGAAACTACGCGTGGGACGTTCCCGAGGGTTGGTGGCTGGTCAAGTACGAGCTTGACGGTTACGAGACGGCATACAGCGAATGGATGCCCGTGCCTCCACCACAGACGAACGTTAATATCGGACTCGTATCACTCAACGATCCCACAGTTGAAAAGGTCGATATAACCGACGGTGTGGTGATGATCACGTTTGACCAGTATATCGATCCCGAAACGATCGGAAACGTTCAGATATTCGACGAGAGCGGCACAGAGATACCGTATACCGTTGATTTCAGCCGCGACGAGACGTCTCCCGATGGTACCGTTTACGCGAGAACGTTCACCATCACTGCAGACGGATCGCACAGCGTTAAAAAGGTCCTCGTTCCTTCCTCCGTTATCAATTATTGCGGAAGGAACGTTGAGGAGTACGAGACGAATCACGTGCATCAATACGAAGCGGTCGTAACCGAGCCGACGTGCACGGAGCAGGGATATACGACGCACACGTGCCCGCTTTGCCAAGACAGTTACGTTGATACGTACGTAGACGCTCTCGGTCACGACTTCGGAGATTGGACGGTAAAGACCGAGCCGACCTGCACGGTGAAGGGAACGGAAGAGCGCATCTGTACCCGCTGCGAAGAGACCGAGATCCGAGGGATCGATACGGCAGCTCACACTCCCGCCGAGAAGATCCGTGAAAATGATAAGGCACCCACATGCACCGCGAACGGTTCTTACGACGAAGTCGTATATTGCTCAGTTTGCGGCACGGAGTTGAACCGTAATACAGAAACGATCGATGCTCTCGGTCACGACTTCGGAGATTGGACGGTAAAGACCGAACCGACCTGCACGGAGACGGGAACGGAAGAGCGTATCTGTGCACGTTGTGGGGCGATCGAGACCCGCGAGGTCGACTCTATCGCTCACATTCCCACCGAGGCGGTCCGTGAAAACGAAAAGGCGGCGACATGTACGGCAGACGGTTCTTACGACGCGGTTGTATACTGCTCCGTCTGCGGAGCGGAATTGAGCCGTGAGGCAAAGACGATCGATTCGCTCGGTCACGATTACGTCGAGACGGTCACTGCACCGACTTGTACTGAACAGGGATATACCACGCATTCGTGTTTAAGGTGTGACTCGATTTTCGTCGATACTTATGTCGACGCTCTCGGCCACGACTTCGGCGAATGGACGACGGCCGTTGCGGCGACTTGTACTGCGGACGGCTCCGAAGTGCGCGTATGCTCGAGATGTTCCGAAAAGGAGACGAGGACAACCGAGGCGACGGGTCACGATTTTGGCGCCGGCGGCAACGCTGAGAAGTGCGCCGTCTGCAACGAGAAGAATCCGAACTACAAGCCGCCCGTGGTATTCAAAGACGTACCGTCGGATGCGTACTACAAGGCTCCGGTCGATTGGGCCGTCGCAAACGGAATCACCGCCGGAACGAGTTCGACTACGTTCTCGCCTGACGACGGATGCACGCGCGGCCAGGTAGTGACTTTCCTGTGGCGTGCAGCGGGCCAGCCCGAACCGACCCTGACGAAAAACCCGTTCAAAGATGTAAAGAGTTCCGAATATTACTACAAAGCGGTCCTCTGGGCGGTCGAGAATAGTGTCACGGCGGGCACGAGTTCAACGACGTTCTCTCCCAACGACACCTGCACCCGCGGGCAGATCGTGACGTTCCTGTACAGAGCGAAGGGCGAGCCTAAACCGTCGAGCTCGAAGAACCCGTTCTCAGACGTCAAAGCTGCCGATTACTATTACAACGCAGTCCTCTGGGCGGTTGAAAAGAAGATTACCCTCGGCACGGACAGCACACACTTCAGTCCGTCTGATACCTGCACCAGAGCACAGGTCGTTACGTTCCTCTACAGAGACAGAGTTAATGGTTAAAACCTAAGATAAAAACCCTCCTGCTATACACCGAATAAGTATTGCAGGAGGGTTTTTGAATACTAAAAAATTTTTATTATTTATCGTTCGTGACGATCCACTTTGCGGCGTCGAGCAGATCCCTCGCTACGTAGACCGGCTCGTACTCCGCCCACTTTTCACGGGAGGGTCCCATCGTCTCGGGACCGTAGCACGTCATGACGGGGATGAGTTTACATCCCGCCGCGCCCCCGGCGGCCATATCGCTCCAGCGGTCGCCGATCATATAGACATCGCGAAGGTCCATACCGTATTTGTCTCGCGCCTGATATAACAGACCGGGCTTCGGTTTGCGGCAGCCGCATCCGTCGGCGGAGTCATGCGGACAGATGAACCAGTCGTTCGCGCCGATCCCGCGGAACTCCGCGTCGAAATCGTAGTCTCCCGCTTTCCCGCGCGCGAAACACGCCTGATTCGTGATGATGACGGACGTGAACCCGTTTTCACGAAGAAGGGAGAACGCCTCGCGCGTGAAAGGGTAGGGCTCGTACTCCCACGGATGCTCGAGATATGCCCGGCCGCCCATGGTGCCGTCCCTGTCAATGAATACGAATTTCCGCTGATCGCCGCTCACTTGTTCATATAATCGACGACGACGTCGATCTGTTCGCCGAACGTGAGCCCGTCGCCGAATTTGTTTTCAAAGAACGCGCCGCCGATCGTGAACGCCCACGCGCCGGTCGCCTTTACCTCGTCGAGTCTCTGAAAACTCGAAACGCTTCCGGCGAGACATACGTCGGCTCGGACCTGCTTCACGAATTCCTCATTCAGCTTGACGGCGTCGCCGGTGAAACGGTAGCCGAGAAGGTCGAAGCCCTTGACGCCCTTGTTGTCGACGAGTTCGTTCGCCTCTTTGATCATTCCTTCGATCGTTCCGCCGAGGATCGACGGACGGCCGGAGAGCTCGCCTACGAAAGGCATATACTTCATACCCGCGTCTTCGGCAACCTTCTTGACGGAATCAAAGTACAGAGTTCCCATAAGGACGTCGAATCCGCAGCGTGCGCCTATCTTCGCGCCTTCGACGCATCCCTCTTCCGTGTAGTCGACGACTTCGAGGAACGTGGTCTTTCCGGCTGCTTTCATCTTGTCGACGAGGACTTTCATTTTGTCCTCCGGCAGACCCACTTCCTTGAATCCCCAGTATTTCGCCTTTGAGTTTTTCGCCGCCTCGAACACCTCGATGGCGTCCGGAACGGTCTTGTCGTTGTGAGTGAGCATTACTACGAGTTCGGGAATACGCTTCATTTCATTTACCTCTTTTCAGTTTTTATCAGTACTTATCCCGGAAATCGGGGTCGTTCACGGTGAAGATGAGATCGCGGTACAGAGAGTACCGCTTCGCGAACCGCTCGTGCGCCTTCTTGTCCGGCGTGAAAATGATCTCCTCCGAGTTAATCTTCCGGTACGCCTCCGACGGATCGGAGATCGCGCCCATCCCGACGCCCGCGTAAGCCGCCGCGCCGAGAGTCGAAGAATCGGAAACGTGTCCTTTTATCACGGGAAGTCCCGTGACGTTCGCTTTCAGCTGGAGCTGACGGTCGATCGTCGCCCCGCCGCCCACGGCGCGGAGTTTTTCGACCTTAATACCGGCTCCATCGAACGTTTCAAGCTGAAGGCAAAGATCGAGCGCGAGTCCTTCGATCATCGCGCGTCCGACGTCCTCGCGCTTCGTGTCGAGCGTCAGTCCGTAGAGGACGCCGCGCGACGCGGTCGAGAAGAACGGGTTTCCGCTTCCCTCGAAGTGAGGGATCAGCGTCAGGTCGCCCGGGTTATCGGGATCCATCGTGCGCTGCATATATTCGTAAATATCGCGTCCCGTCGCGCGGCATTCGGCGTACCAGTCGGGCGCGACGTTGTCCCGGAACCAGCGTACGACCGAGCCGGCGGTCAGGTTGACGGAAAAAGTGACGTAGTTTTTCCCGCCGAGATAGCAGGGAAGGAAGCTTTCGAGCATTCCGGAGGACGTGTTCGGCTCCGGCAGGGCTGCGACGACACCCTCGATCGTTCCCGCTATGTCCACGGCGATCCCGGGTTCGTTTTCGTCAAGACCCGCGCCTACCGCCGAGCAGACCATATCGTGACCTCCCACGACGGCGCAGACGCCGCGCGAGAAGCCGAGAAGATCGGCGACGGGGTCGGGGAGCACTCCGATAACGGAGCCGGACGGCATCGCCTTTGGAAGACGGTCTCTGCCGAGAGGTATCGCGGCGAGTATTTCGTCGGACCAGTCCCTTTTTCTGATATCGAAGAGCATCGTGCGCGACGCCTCCGACCAGCTGACGGTCGGGGGAAGACCGAGTTTCGATATCATAAGGTCCTCGTAAGTCGCCCATCTTTTGACTTTCGCGTAGTTTTCGGGTTCACGGTCGCGGATCCAGAGGATCTTCGCGAGACTTCCTATGTAGAGCGGCGGCATTCCGTTAATGGAGAAGAACCGCTCCTTTCCGAACGACTCGCAGAAATCCGCGATCTCCTCGTCCCCTCGAGGGTCGAAGTCGATTATCGACGGACGGACGCTTATCTCGTCCTCTCCCACAGGGACGATCACGTCTCCGATCGCCGACACGGCGAATGCCGCGACAGGCATGGGGGTAATACGGTTCGCTTCGCGGATGACCTCGCACATTTTATCGAAGACCGTCTCGGCGTCAAGGTCAAGCAGATTGCCCTCAACAAACGATACCGAGTATTCGCGGTAAGCGCGGCAAACGACGTGCCAGTCGGTGTCGAACACGACGGCTTTACAGCCGGAGGTGCCTATATCGATACCCATCAGATACATGGGATCACGCCCCTTTTTTAAAATTTATCCCAGAAGATCCCCTTGCCTTTGAAATCGGGGTTGAGAGCCGCCGCGGACGGGTATTCCGGTCCGAGTCGGTCGTTAACGGGGACCGCGTTCAGCAGATCGGGCAGCGCCTCGTCGTGTCCCGCGCTTTCGAACATTTCCGCGCACTTCGTCTCGTAAGCGACGAAGCCCTTGAGGATCTCCGCGGTCATATCGCACGTGTCGTAGTTGCCGGTGTAGTCGGGATGCTCGGCGTACCACCTGATCGCGTTCGCGCGTCCCTCGGAGCACATCTCGGTGTAGATGCAGACCTTCACGATGCCCTCGGCGATCGCTTTTTTGAAATGGTCCTCCGAGATGCCGCTTCCGCCGTGAAGCGTAAGATAGCACGGATACGGCTCGATCGCCTTTCTGATCTCGGCGAGTCTTTCAAAATCGAGATGCGGCGTTCCCTTGTAGAAGCCGTGGGAGTTGCCGATCGAGACGGCGAGGATGTCGACGCCCGTTCTCTCGACGAACTCACGCGCCTTTTCAGGGTCGGTCATCGTTTCCGTGATGTCGACGAAGCTCGATCCGAGCGCGCCGAGTTCGCCCTCGACGGCGCACCCGTGTTTGTGGCCGAATTCGACCGCTTTTTTCGTGTTCTCGATGTTCTCCTCGAACGACAGCTTCGAGCCGTCGTACATGACGGAGGTGAATCCCGCGAGAACGGCGCGCTCGCACTGCTCGAGGGACAGACCGTGACTCAGGTGGATAGACACCGGAACGCCCGCGTCGCGCGCGGCGCGGCGGGTGACGAGCGCGAAATCCTCAAAATTGACGTATTTTTCGATAACTCCCGGCTCGACTACGATGAGGGGGGATTTGATCTTTTCCGCGGCTTCGATGAGCGCTTTGGGCTGATCGAGCCCGTTGATATTGAACGCTCCGACGGCGTATTTACCTTTCAGGCACGCCGCGAGCATATCGGTCGTTTTTACGAGTGGCATATTCTTGATCCTCCGTTATTTCTTGAAGACTTCGGGATTGACGATCGCTTTCGGCATCCCGCCTGCGAGGTACAGCATCAGGTCGTTGACGAGCATCGCCGTCTGCAGATAGATGACGTCAAGACCCGCGCCCGCAATGTGCGGGGTCAGGATGACATTCGGGTAGTTGAAGTACTCGTCGTCGCGCTTGATCGGCTCGGTGTGGAACACGTCGAGCGCGAGACCGCCGAGCTTTCCGCTGCGAAGCGCTTCTCTCATCGCCTGCTCGTCGATAAGACCGGCGCGCGCGGTGTTGATCAAGTAAACGCCCTGTTTCATTTTCGCAAACTGATCGTAGCTGATCATGTTCTTGTTCGAGTCGGTGATCTTTGCGTGGCAGCTGATGACGTCGGCAGCCGCGAGCAGCTCGTCGAGTTCGACCTTGCGGCATCCGAGCGCCGCTACGTTCTCGGCGGACTGATACGGGTCGTAGACGAGCACGTCCATGTCGAAGCCTTTCGCGCGCTGCGCGACCTGACGACCGACGGTGCCGAATCCGATAAGACCTATGACCTTGCCTTCCATCTCGGGTCCCTTGCGCGACTGCCACGGACCGATCGGATCCATATCCCAGATGACGTCCTTCTCGCTTCCGATCTCAACGGCGGGAGCGGTGAAGACGCCGCGGTGGAGTTCCGAGTCGGCGCAGACTATGTTGCGGGCGAGAGCGATCATCACGCCTATCGTGAAGTCGGCTACGGGCAGCGCCTCGCGGCCGAAGGTGTAGAAAACGGGGATCCCGAGCTCAGTCGCCGTGTCCACGTCGATGTTGGCACGCGGACCGCCGCGGATCGAGAAGATCATTTTGAGGTGTGTGGACTCGAGAACGCGCTTGGTGACGGGCTCGTACCCGACGAAGAGGATCTCGGCGTCCCCGATGTCCCTGATGAGGTCGTCCTCACCGAGGATGACGTTCGTGTAGCCCCAGCCGCCGGTGCGTACCGTGTGACCGAGCGATCTCAGCGTTTGAATGCCGTCTTCGGCGAAGTCGGCGCAGATATATATTTCCAAAGCTATGCCTCCTTAAATTTCTTCCGGATAAAGGATGATCTTGATGGACTCTTTGCGGCGGACCATATCGAACGCCTCTCTGAACTCGGACACTTTCATCTTGTGCGAGATCATGCACTTGAGGTCGAACTTGCCCGCTTCGACGAGGTTCGCGACGTTGCGCCACGATACCCAGTCGTAACCGAAGTGGCCCTTGAGCGCGATCGCGCCGTCGATGAACGGATCGAGTGACTTGCCGTAGGGATGATGGTCGTAACCGATCTTGACGATGATGCCCGCGGTGCGGACTATGGAGAGCATCGTCGGCATGATGACGTTGACGCCCGCCGCGTCGACGACGCAGGAGCATCCTTCGCCGCGCGTGATCTCTTTGACTCCCGCTATCGGGTCCTCAAGGTCGGATTTTATAACGTGCGTCGCGCCGCATTTGCGCGCCATGTCGAATCTGCCCTCGCCGTCGGACGAGAGGGCGATCGCGATGATCTTCGCCGCGCCCGCGGCACGCGCCGCCTGAATGGAGAACAGACCGAGCGCGCCTACGCCGAATACGGCGACGAAATCTCCGGGCATGACCTTCGCTTCCTGAACGACCGCCATATATCCGTTGCAGGCGGGGTCCATAATCGCGGCTTCCTCGTAGCTCATGCAGTCGGGGATCCTCATAAGGGAGTGAGGAACGCGCGCGAGCGTCTTTCCGAGGATCTTGACATAGTTGGTGAAGCCGCCGTCCATGCCGTAGCCGATACCCTTGCGCTCCGGACACGACAGGAAGTCGGCGGTGTTGCAGGCGTAGCACTCGCCGCAGACCTCGCCGGTGTTGTCGGACATAACGCGGTCCCCGACTTTCCATTTTGTGACGTTTTTGCCAACCTTGCAGACCATACCCGAAAACTCGTGACCGAGTACCACGGGCGGGTTCAGGATCTCTTTGTGACCGCCGTCGTCGAACGCGATGTCGGAACCGCAGACGCCGGCCGCCTTGACTTCGATAAGAAGATCGTCGTCGCCGATCTCGGGGATCGGAACGTCGCGAAGTTCGGTCTCGCCCGGGCCGTATCCGTATTTAACTACAGCTTTCATATTCTTATCCTTTCTCAGAACGCCTGAACGGCTTCAAACTCGTTTTTCAATGCGTTGACGGCTTCTTCGTTGTGTGCGACGAATATCGGAGCGACTCCGGCAGCGGCGCAGAAAGAAACGGTTTTTTTGATGCCGTCCGCGTCGAGCTCTCCGCCGTCTACGAGGGCGGCGGGCTTAACTCCGCGTTTGCGGCCGTTCGCCGTCTTGCACGCGACGAGCGCGGAATCAAGGTCTCCTTTCGCTTTATCGAATTCTCCCGCCGCGCAGAGCGCCATGTTGACGGGAAAGATCAGAAGATCCGCGCCGTTAACGATAGCCCATTTTGCCTCGGCGTATTTTGATTTTGAACTTGTCGTGCCTCCCGGGAGGGATAGGATTGTCGCGACGCCTACGGGCGAGTCCGCGAGCGCTTCGGCGGCCGTGGAAACGAACCACTGCGGAACGCAGATGAAATCGTATCCGCCCGCTTTCGCGGCGGCGCACGCTTCTTTGATCGCGTCGATCTTTGCGGAGGGATCAAGGGAATAATAAACGGTCATTTTCCAACTCCTTTTTACTACTCTGTATATTGAGTAATATATAAAATATTCTTCTATATTTATACCACATATTACCGATCGTTTGCAACAGTTTTTTCCCCGCGGGCGGGGAGAATTTCCCCCTTTTGATATCTTCATTCCGACAACCGTAGGGAGGCATCCCCGGATGCCTCCGCGATAGGCATACGGTTTATTTGCTTTTTTACGGTTGAATTCATCAAATGCGCCTGCGGGAGCGGGGTCTGATGTGCGGAGCGAAACCGTGTTTCACGATTCGTGAAACACGAGGGATCGCTCCCTACGGCGATCTGTATGTATTATCTTGACTTTTCCCGCCGGGGATGATATATTGAAATAGAAATCAAACAAGGAGAGAGACTATGGAAAAAGTATCGATCAACGAAGCTCAGAAGATCACCTCGCCCAATCCGTTCGCGCTCGTCACTACGAAGAACACGGACGGGAAGGTCAACGTTATGGCCCTTTCGTGGTGGACGTACGCCTCCAATCATCCCGCTACCGTCGCGATCTGCACGAGCGACCGCGGGTTTACCGGCGGCGTGATAAAAGAGACGGGAGAGTTCACGCTCTCGATGCCCGGCGAATCGCTGCGCGAGCAGGCGTTCATGTGCGGAACGTGCTCCGGCAGAGACAGGGACAAAGCGGGCGAGTTCGGTTTGGAGTTCGAGGACTCCGAGACCGTCGGCGCTCCTCGCGTCAAAGACAGTGCGCTCGCGCTTGAATGTAAACTCACGGGTTCCGTCCCCGTCGGCGACCACACGATGTATATCGCGGAGGTCACGGCGGTTTTCGCGGACAGGGAAAAGCGTCCCGTCTTCGCGGCGGAGGGATATCGCAAACTCCGCGCGTTTGAAGTGATAGAATAATGAAAAGGTCCATGGCGATCGCCGTGGACCTTTTTTTATGCGTTTAATATCTGCCTATGAGTTCAAAGTGAATATCCGGGAAATCCACTCCGTCGCGTATTCTGTAATCCCCGAGCGTCGGGTTGACGTATATCGGGTTTTCGTCGTATGTATACGCTTTTTCGTTTTCGTAAGTCGTGTAGATCAGCTCGTATTTGCGATCGGTGACCGGCGTTTTTCCCTCGGTGTTGACGTACACGTTGTTTTTGATATACGTCACCGGATTGTTCGCGAGATACGGATCGTCGAGATCGTCGTAGTTCAGGTGGATCTTCAGCATCTCCGGCCATTTTTCCTCTACCACGGCGCGGTACGCGGGATCCTTCAGCTTCTCGAGCAGATCTCCCCACGTCCGCTTTCCGTATCTGATCCCCCAAGAACCGCCCGCTTCGGCGGCGGCGGGGGATCCCGCTTCTTCAATCTCGGTTCTCGTGCTCGTGCCCCATCCGCAGCTGCAATCGATCACCGCGTTGTCCCTGAAAACGTTGTCGCGCCCGAGGGAGAACATGGCGGTGCAGTTGCCTGTATTATAGAAAAGATTGGAGCAGATATCGAAACCGCTGGAGAATTCGTCAAGGTACAGACCGAACTGTCCCGCTCCCGCCCCCGGGAATTCTCCGAAATAGTTGTATCTCACGGTGAGGTCTCTCGCGTCCACGATCCAGTCCGTGTAGATGACTCCGCCGTCGTTTGAGTTCTGCATCGCGGAGTCAAAGTCGTTGTATTCTATGATAAGATCGGTCGTTCTCGTGAACGAGACCGCCCCGCGCGCGAGATCTTCAAAGCGGTTGTGTGTGACCGACACGTGCGTGCAGTCGTAAAAATGGACCGCGTTCCAGGTATCGTAGAGTATGTTCCCCGTTCTCACGAGGTTGTTGTCGAAGACGATATTCGTGTTCTGCTCGAATTTCTTCACGTCGGCGTTCTGACCGTCGACGTAAAGAGCGTGACCGTAGGAATTGGCGAACGTGCATTCCCTGACCGTAAGATCCATCTGACGGTTTTCAGTATCTCCGCTTATGTAGACGCCCTCGATCGCGGCGGTTCCGCTGAATGAGCAGAACTCAAGTGTGAGGCGGTGGCACGAATCGGCGCTTATGAATCTGCCCGTCGCGTTTTTGAACGTCAGGCCGCGGAGCGTGACGCCGTCCGCACGATCCATCGTCACCTGCGTGCCCGGACCGGGGATGAAATACGCCTCGTCGGGATCATACGCGTAAAGCGTCTTCGTTTCGGGGCCGATCCATATCTCGTGAGGGCTGTCGAGTTCGTACGGAACGTTGGAGATACACATATCTATCCCCATGCCGTCCGCGCCCGCCCATCCGGGTCTCATTCTGCCGAACTCGGATTCATACCAGTTGGCTATACTGAGTATACGGGTTTCGGGATCATATCCCTCTACCTTGAACGTGTCTTTTCTGTATCCTCTGTCTACGTGGCCCCATATCTCCATCGTCGCGAACTGTTCCTCTCCGTACGCCGACAGTTTTTTGTGGAAGATCGGGTACGTGATCTCAAGAGAGGTGTCGTCGTGCGTTACCGCTGAAGCGGGAAGATTGTCGGACCCGTCTTCGTACTTGTTCGGGAACCGCGCTTTGGTGCAGAGGTCTCCGCTGTAGAAAACGTATATGCTGTTTTCGTCAAGGCCGAGAGAGTAAAGAGCCGATATATCGACTTTTTTGATCTTGTCCGCGAATTTGGGGTTGAACAGAGGCAGATCCTCGTCCGAAACAGGCGAGAACGATTCCGGTTCAAAACTCATTCCGTTGTCGAAGACGACGTCTCCGTCGCCGTATTTGCAGTAAGTTATCGGGCATTCGGGCGTGCCGGAGTCCTCCGCCGTAAGGCTGATATCAAGAGGACCGTACTCGCCCGCCATGAACGCTACGGTTATGCCGTCCCGTCCCGTCCTGTCGAGCCCTCGCACCGCGTCGCGGGCGCGCTCCCAAGTTCTGAACGGATGCGAGAACGATCCGTCGTTATCGTCGGAACCGTCCGCCGAGACGTAAAAGTCCGCGTCCCCCACGAGCGGGTATTCTTTTTCGGTATAGTGAGAGCGGAGGATAGGCTCGTTGTAAACGAGTTTGAACGAGCCGTCGTATCTCCCGATGATCGCGGCGAACTGTTCGCGTGTCGCAAATCCGTCAGGCGCGAGTCTGTTGCCGTCCATGCCGTTGATCAGCCCTGCCTCGACAGCCCATTCGAGGGACTCTTTCGCCCATGCGGACGTTTTCTCATCGTCCGCGAACGGGGAAAGATCCGCGCGCTCAGGTACAGAGACGGGGGCGGTCGCCGAAAAACGGAAAAGCATGGTGGCGAGTTGTTCGCGTGTGATGAAAGCGTTCGGAGCGAACGTCGTCTCGGTCATCCCGTTGACGACGCCGGTTTGCTTCGCCCACGCGACGGCGTCGGCGT
>JAFWTH010000149.1 GCA_017518975.1 Clostridia bacterium | reverse complement strand
TTACGGGGCACGCGTGATCCTGCAGGAGCAGCGGACCGCGCTCCACGACGTGATCGTATACTCCGCCCGGATTGTTCCTCGGCAGGATCCTGTTGTTGTGGATCACGACGCCGTTGTGTAGGACGGTGATTACCGCGGGGACCTTGACGGTGCCGTCTTTATCGAGTATCGCCGCGCGGACGACTATATCGTAAGTCTGCCATTCGAGCGGCTTGAGAGACGCGTTCGTCATCGGCGGGAAGATGCCGTAGATCGCGCCGCATTCGTCGAGCTTCGGCTCGTTGCCCCAGGAGTCGAGTACCTGGATCTCGAAACAGCCGTGAACGTAGACGCCGCTGTTGCCCTTCCACTGGCCTTCTCTGTCCGGCTGATCCGGGATGCGGAACTCAACGTGGATATGCGCGTCGCCGTATTCGTACTTTGAGACGAGGTGACCGTGGGTCACGGTCATGACGCCGTCCTTTACATCCCACGCCGCGGGAGATTTCTCATCGGGACGCTCGTCGTTCCATGTGTAAAAACCGTCGAGACTCGTTCCATCGAATAGGATG
The DNA here is from genome assembly GCA_017518975.1 of Clostridia bacterium. Lineage (GTDB taxonomy): Bacteria > Bacillota > Clostridia > Oscillospirales > CAG-272 > RUG11130. The sequence goes on along the minus strand of JAFWTH010000149.1, from coordinate 7,196 downwards.
ACTTTTTCTTTCATATGTCGTTTGCCGCGCGGGAGATTATTTGCGAGACCGCAGCTCCGCGCGTCCCTTTTCCATAGGATTATTTTACAACAAAACGGGAGAAAATGTCAAGGAAATAAAGGAACGCGCCGGGCCGTGTCCCCGGTCGGGACGGTTCGTGAAATTTTTTCGTCTCAACCCCTTTATTTTTTTTGAAAGATGTGGTACAATATTGCGCGTGGAGAGAGAAACCTCTCCGCGGAAACCGAATACGGGCCATTAGCTCAGCTGGGAGAGCGCCAGGTTCGCAATCTGGAGGTCATGGGTTCGATCCCCACATGGTCCATACACAAAGGACACCCCGACAGGGGGTGTCCTTTGTGTATGATCCGCTACGCGGATCACCCATGAAAGAATCGCGGAGCGATTCTTTGGCCACTTCGCTGCGGAGACTTCATATGCCGGTGTATCATAGCGAAGTGGTGGGTCACGATCCCCTTCTTTACTTTTCAGTATCTTCATTAGTTCGCCGCTTCAAAAATGTTCTGTCTTCATGGCGCACGGTCCAACGCCGCGAAGCGGGTTTTTACAGCGTTGCGCCGCGGTGTTTAACAATTACGCTGCACGAACGCGCAACGCGTGGGTTGCGATCCCCACATGGTCACTCCGACTATCTTCATTGTGACCGCCCGCTCTTTCAGCGCATGCGGGGGTTCGATCCCTCAAGAAGCGAGGGGTTCTGCCAAACTTTCCGGGTTTCGCGCAAAGTAGTCCGCGCAACGCATAGGTTTGATTCCCTTCTTCACAATTACGGTAGGTTGATTACTCGAAAGTATAAAATTTACCTTTTGCTATTTCAATCTGACATGAATGAAATACTTCACCCCGCCTGCTCGTGTGAGCAGGCGGGGGCGCTTTTACGCATTATTTGAAGTAATATCTGGATTCTGCGACTTTTACAAGTCCCACTTTTTTGCACATTTCTACGCCGAGCAGTGAATCATCGTCCATCGTTCCGGCATTGCCAATCAGCGCGTGATCCTCAATACACATTGCAATCACATAGTTCCAAATGCTTTCCCCATACTCTGCTTCGATCCGTTTGTCAGATACGAAAATCGCGCCAATATCGTACTTTCGGGAATCACGAACCACGTCGAGTGTGGGCATAGCAAGAGCGATTAATTCTCCGTTTTTCAGCAATCCCACCGGGCGAAGCCCTGTGTCGCCCTTGCCCTCAAAAGCGATCTGTATGGCGCGGACGTGGTTCTCGGAGCATCCCCCTCTCTCTTTGAATTGTCTTAAAAGAGGAAGATCATCTTTTGTCAACTCTCGGATATCACCGTTGACGCCCGGGATACCGTTACGGTCCTTGTCATAGACCATATCAAACGTTTTTTTGCATATCAGCCCCTGTTTTGCAACCGAGGCGTCAAATGCGTCCCATTCCGTTCCGATATCCAAACGGATCGTGAACTTGTTTTGCTCTTGCGCCGCCAGTAATTTCAAATAACGAACGGCAGCAGATTCGTCCACGCACACAAGGACGACCGCCGGTTCTGCGTCGTTGTAGTCCGACACGTACAGAAAACTCTGCGGGGAATCGGGATCATCGAGCGTGAATGCAGCCGTGTCGGCGACTGTCATTCCCACGATATCTTCAGCGTACTTTACGGGATCGTGTGTGAAAAGAAAATCAAGCGCCGTTTCCCTGCAGACCGGTTTGAGTTGCGGAAACGCCTTTCCAAAGCGTGAAAGTGCAATCTTTGAGGACAGATCGTGCCAAGTGACGGCGCTATCGGAATATTTCGCGCGGTAATCGCTGGGCGTCATACCGTAGAACTTCTTGAACGCCCGCGTAAAACTTTCCGGGCTCTGATAACCGAATTCAAGTGCAATGTCGAGAACGGTTTTCTCCGTACGCCTCAATTCGAGCGCGGAACGAGTCAACTTGTAGACACGGGCATACTCAACGGGACTGTAGCCGGTGTGTCTCTGAAAAATAGTATCGAAATATGTCAATGTGAAACCTGCGTTATCGGCGATACTTTGAAGCGACAGATTTTCTTTCGGGTTCTTCTGAATAAAATGGATGGCTTTTGTTATGAGATCTTTGTTTTCCATTTTCGTTTTATCTCCTTTCTGCCGCTATTGTAGCATACAACGCGGTTGCGTGTCCTTGCAGGGATTATGAAAATATTAGAGTATTTCGGCGACGGTTTTTAAGCCGACGCCGAATCCAAACTTGTCAATATAATAATCGTGTTTCTTCCCATTGAGTTAAATAAATACTGGAAAACAACTCAAATCCGGATGAGACGGCCACATGTTTTGAGATATCATTTTCCGGGACTCAATATGATGCAAACAGCCCCTTCTCAGAAATATCAGCAGCATAATAGAATAAAAAAACTGACTGAAAAGAAGCTCATAAAACGTATGGGATCAAACAAAAGAGGATATTGTTCAATTGTTTTTATTGAATATATTGCTTATTATGATAAAAAGGTAATAATGGGCAACTTATGGGGGTGTGTAACCGCGCTTCTTGGGAGAGCCCGGGTTCGCGATCTGGAGGTCATTGGTTGCGTTTCCCACATGGTACATCGAAGAGAGGGCAGTCCATCGGACTTCCCTCTCTTCGATAGAATGTGTTAGATTATCAAAGAGAACTTTTCTCTTCTGAAATTCGCCTCAACAGCAGATCATATATGTCATTTTTATGTTCCGGATCACAATTTGCAGCAGATAAACATTTGGATATTTTCGGAAACAATTCATTGTGGCAGAGATGGTTAACATCTTCTTTATATTGCTTTAAAGTTGTGTTATTTGAAACAATCTGTAAAAGTAAAAAAACAGAAAGCAGTCCAACTATAAGAGAAGCAATTAAAGCACGATCAAGCTCGTCGTACGGATCACACTCAGAAAAGTAGCTTTGCGCACTCATAACGTCCACATGGACATATTGACACGCAGTTGTATAAAAGGTTCGATATAATTCTTTGTCTGTGTCATAAGGAAGACGCTCAACCAAATCCGCTATATTAACCCTTACGTTCTTTTCTTCTCCGGTTTCATTTTTTATGACTCGTTTATAGTTGATACTGCCATCATGGCGTCGTGCAAAAGAATAGTTTTCTTGATCCACTTTCGGCAATAAAAACTCGTAAAAAAAAGAAGAGTCACAATTGATGCTGTACAAATAGAGATAATTTTCAAAAATTCCGCGCCCCAAAGCGTATATGCATTCAGTAAGGTGCGAGTCAATCAGCTGCATGATACTTTGCAGTGTCTTTATTGTCTTTAACGCGGAAAACAAGCAATAATCCTTTTCGGTTGCCTAAAATCGTTTCGCTTCCGTTATGCCTATGAATGTAATCATTAAGTGTGTCGATAACTGCACAAATCACATGATGCGATACATCTTCAATCATTGAATTAGTTAGCAACACATATTTGATTGCATTTAAAGATTGACCACCGGTGGACTCCATCGCTTTGTCAAATTCATCACATAAAGAATTATATTCCTGAAGTTCTATTTCCGGCAACAAATCAACATTGGTGCTGCAAGGAAGTAACCCGTCGCTTTTATAATAAGCATAAATATTTCTTTCCGGTATTCCTTCTCTCCTGAAAAAGTAAACCGCATTCAACAATATTTCATTGCCGTATACAGGTCCAAAAGATAATACATAATCTTCGTCAGAAGGCTCTCTGCCGTAATATAATTCAAATTTCTTTTTTTGTTCTTCCAACAACGAAATGATTTCTTCATGCAAGGGAATCTCTTTTTTTATTTCATTATTTTCAGTTATAAACTTAAAGTTTTTCTTTTTACAGCACCGTCCGTATGTTTTCCCGCTTCCGCAAGGACACAGCGTTTCAGAACTGATTTCGTTGTCCATAATAATACTCTTTCCCTTTTTTCAAATAAACTAAAAGATGCGTCAAATCCGACGTTACTTTTCGACAAAAACTAAGGCTGTCTCAAGATGAACGTTTTCATTGAGCGCATTCAAGCGCTGCGCTGCGTGAGATATCACTCAATTTCAGTCGCCGCACCGTCTCTCTCAACAATGATTCGAGCGCCGGCGTAAGCATCGTTCGCATAATGCTTGGCGTCCTTGAAAACGTTTAAGATCTTACTTGCATACTCTTTGTCGACCTTTTCAACGTCCTGATAGTTCTTGAGTATTATCTCTACGTCATTGTCAATAAAATCCGTCAGACAATCCCATAAGGCGTCGAGGTTTTTGCCGTAGTATTCCGGAAGCTTTAATCCGTTTTTCAAAGCCGTATGTATTTCCAAATAATAGTGAACGTTTTTGAATTCAACCGTATAGATGTTTTTTGTCGGGTTCATACATTTCCTTTATGTTTTTGTCATTAAACGTTTGACTTACATTATAAAGAACAAATTTCGTCTGTCAAGATACGAAAGGATTATTTGTGCTCTTTTTTTATCAAGTCTATTATTTGCAAATAATTTCCGCATATGGTACAATTAACACAGAATAGAACCGTTCTTTGAGAGGGTAAAAGAATGACCGGATATATGGCGGAAATGAGAAAACTTGTCGGTCACAGGACGATAATACAATGCGCCGCAAGCGTTATCTGCGTCGACGGGGACGGTCGGATCCTTCTCGGAAAACGCGCGGACGATCACAAATGGGGATATTCCGGCGGTTCCGTCGAGATCGACGAGTACGTCGAAGACTGCGCAAAAAGAGAACTGTACGAAGAGATGGGACTGACGGCGGAGGAACTTGAGTTTTTCTTCGTAAATTCCGGACCTGGAACTCACTACGTTTACCCAAACGGCGACGAAGTATCAAGCTTTGAGATAGTGTATATCTGCCGCCGCTGGCGCGGCGAACCTAAGGCGGTCGACGGGGAGATGGAAGAGCTTCGGTTCTTCTCGTGCGACGAGATCGATCTTGACGAGATACACCCGCCGATCCGCCGCGTTGTGGAAGAATTCACGGCAAAACAGAAAAACCGGTTTTGAAGGGGCGCGCTGCGGGAACCAGTTTGCCGAAAAAAAGAATATGCGGCTTTAACAATTGAAATTCACAAAGTGAAAAATAAAAAACCGATCAAAGGAGAACGACAATGAAAAAACAGATCAAAACTACGGAAGCGATTTTCCCGATGCCCGTACTTCTCATTTCCACCTTCAACGAGGACGGGAGCGTAGACGTGATGAACGCAGCGTGGGGTACGATGGTCGACCGCGACGTGGTCGCGCTCAATCTCACGGAAACGCACACCACCGTTAAGAACATCAAGGCGCGCAAGGGATTCGTCGTCCATATCGCCGACGCGAAGCACGTGGTCGAGGCGGACTGGTTCGGCTGCGTACACGGCGAAAAGGAGCCGGACAAATTCAAAAAGTCCGGACTGACTTTCGTGAAATCGGATCTTGTTGACGCTCCGATCATAAACGAACTGCCGATAGCCCTTGAGTGCGAGTTCTTGGAATATCAAAGCGGCGCGACCGGTCTCGGCGTGATCGGAAAGGTATTGCGCACGTCGGTCGAAGAAGCGAATCTCAGAGACGGCAAGGTGGACGTCGATTCCGTTGAAGCGATCGCTTTCGACCCGTACACCCACGGTTATTACAGGGTGGGCGGAAGAGTCGGCGACGCCTTCAAAGACGGGTTGGGCCTCAAATGAAATACGGAGAATCGACGTTTGATATCCTGTACCTGCTCTTTGCGGTCGTAAGCGGGATCGTCATCCTCGTCAAGGCAAAAGACCGTCCGGGGCGGCTGATGGGTATCGCCGCGCTGATCCTCGGCTGCGGCGACGCGTTCCATCTCGTCCCGCGCGTGCTGAACTATTTTATCGACGCGGACTTTACGGCTGCGCTGGGTATCGGAAAACTTGTCACCTCAGTGACGATGACGTTCTTTTACGTCCTGCTTTACCGCGTCTGGCTCGGGTATTTCCGCGAGACTGAGAAAAAGGGCGTGACTGCCGCGGTGTGGGCGCTCGCGCTGATCCGCGTCGCACTCTGCGCCTTTCCGCAGAACGGCTGGCTCAGCAACAGCTCCGATATGACGTGGGGCGTCGTTCGCAACGTTCCGTTCGTCGCGCTCGGAGCGCTGATATGCGTCCTGTATTTCAAAAAAAGGAAAGCGGACCGTCTTTTCAGACCCGTGTGGATCTATATTCTGCTGTCGTTCGCTTTTTATATTCCCGTGGCTGTAGGAGCGGGTCTCGTTCCGATCCTCGGGATGCTGATGCTGCCCAAGACGGTCTGCTATATTCTCTTGATCGCGACGTTTCTGTTCGCGGTTGCGAAACGGGGGCGCCAAAGCGGCGACGGTAAACGAATAACGGCGGATGGAACGTGATCGGGTGCGAATCGTTCATAAATCAGCCGATCCTGCGGTATTCAAACGAGATCCGATCGGCGGTACTCATTATCCACGGCGAAAAGGCGCATTCCTGCTATTTCAGCCGGGACGCTTACGCAAATATGATAAAAGACAGCAAGTATACCTCGAACAAGGAACTGATGATAATTCCCGACGCCGTCCACACGGATCTTTACGACCGCGGAGATAAAAACGCTATTCCGTTCGATAAGATCGACGGCTTTATGAAGGAGTATTTGAAATGAGCAAAGTATTGGTGATCACCGCCAGCCTGAGGGCGAAGAGCAATTCCGACGTCCTTGCAGAACGTCTTATAGCCGGGGCAAGAGACGCGGGTCACGAGACGGAAAGGATCAGCCTGAAGGGCAAAAGGATCGGTTTCTGCATCGGATGCCTTTCCTGCCAGAAAACGCAGAAATGCGTGATCAAAGACGACGCCGTCGAGATCGCGGAAAAGGTCAAAAACGCCGACGCGCTCGTGTTCGTTACGCCTATCTATTATTACGAAATGGCGGGACAGATGAAGACGCTGCTCGACAGATTGAACCCTTTGTATCCGTCAGATTACAAATTCCGCAAGGTATATATGCTATCCACGGCCGCAGAAGACGAAGAGGACACCCCCGAAAAGGCGGAAAACGGTCTGAGAGGCTGGGTCGACTGCTTTGAAAAGGCGGAGTTCTCCGGTTCGCTCTTCTGCGGAGGTATAGGCGGGCCCGCAGAAGCGGAGGGCAAGGAAGCGGAACTCGAGGAAGCTTATGAATTCGGCAAAAAGATCGTATAAACTGTTTTTCGCGGCCGCCGCATTGTGTCTGGCGGTCATTC
>JAFWTH010000148.1 GCA_017518975.1 Clostridia bacterium | reverse complement strand
TCGGCGCCGATCCTCACGTCGAGGGCGTCAGCAACGAAGAAGAGGTGCGCGAGATCAGAAAAAGGGCGATCAGGGCGGGGCTCAAACTCGTCGACTGCCCGATCCGCCATCTCGGAACGGAGCGCGCGCACGATCTTTACCACGCGATCGAGGACGAACTGATAAACGCGGGAGTCGAGATCATGTTCGGATGGGAGTGCCGGGATCTGATCCTCACCGATTCCGAATGCCTCGGCGTCACCGTCTGCCGCGACGGACGCTCGGAGGACATCTACGCGTCTCACACCGTCGTCGCCACCGGGCGGCGCGGAGCGGACTGGCTCGAGGGCATCTGCACCGAGAAGGGCATCGCCCATCAGCCGGGGACCGTCGACATCGGCGTCCGCGTCGAGGTGCGCTCCGAGATCATCGAGACGATCAACCGCGTCCTTTACGAATCGAAGCTGATCGGCTACCCGAAGCCGTTCAAGAACAAGGTGAGGACCTTCTGCCAGAACCCCGGCGGATTCGTCGCGCAGGAGAACTACGACAACGATCTCGCCGTCGTGAACGGCCACTCGTACAAGGAACTGAAATCGCCGAACACGAACCTCGCGATCCTCTGCTCGCACAATTTCAGCGAGCCGTTCCGCGAGCCGATCGCGTACGCGCAGAAGGTCGGCGAGCTGACCAACATGCTCGGCGCGGGCCACATCCTCGTGCAGAGATACGGCGACATCCTCGACGGCAAGAGAACGTGGCAGAAGGAGCTGACGCAGTCGAACCTGCGCCCGACTCTCCCCGACGCCGTCGCGGGCGACATCACCGCGGCGATGCCGTACCGCGCCATGATGAACATCATCAACTTCATCGCGGCGATGGACGAGGTAGTCCCCGGCTTCGCCTCCTACGAGACGCTCCTTTACTCGCCCGAACTCAAATTCTACAGCAACAGGGTCAAGATGGACGCGCGGTTCAACACGAACGTCAGGTCGCTCCACACGCTCGGCGACTCGAGCGGATGGACGAGAGGTCTGATGATGGCGTCGATAATGGGCGTCCGCATGGGGCAGATACTTTCAGAGGAAGAATTTTGATAACGGAAAAAGGGCTTTCGGACGGCGGTCCGTCCGAAAGCCCGGTTTTTTTTATTTGCGCCGAAAGCGCCGGCCCTCAGTCTTCGAAAGCTGCGGAGTAGTTCAGCAGTACCCTTCTCGCCGAGCCTCCCCACGGGAAAGCGATCGTCTCGGCCTCCCAGCCCCTTGAAGTTTGAACGAATATTACGTCGAACACGGTCGGGGTCCTCTCTTCGAGGGGGTACTCCCGGTATTCTCCCGTCGCGGCGGACGTCTCGCCTATCTTTCTTTCCCTCAGAGTGATCTTGTATATCCCGAGCAGCTCGTCTCCCGTACATTTCTGATACTCGTCCAGGAGCATTCTATAGTATTTCGCCCCCGACGCGAACTGACTGCCGATCGGAACGTAATCGTACTTGCCGTAACGGAACGGCTCGCCGTTCTCGTCCTTCAGTTCCCGGCACAGCGCTTCGAGCCGCTCGAGCGCCTCGTCCGAGTATTCGACCGACGAGACGATATCGCCGCGATCGGAATATTCGAATACGAAATACGGATCGACCGTTCCGATCTCATCGGCGTCCTGCATCCCCGCTTCGCGCGCGGCGTCCCTTACGTCCTCGATCGTATATCCGAAATACTCCTCGAAGTAGCCCCCGAGTTCCTCCAGGCGGGCGGGAGAGGCGGCCGTGTCGAGAACGTAATTGGTGCCTGACATCACGTAAAACCCTTCAATTTTGACCCGGAAAAATTCGAACGCGGAGTCATCCGCGTATTTTTCGTCCGCTTCCGCCCACATTTCGTTCCATCTTTCTTCCGTCATTACGATCGGCGCGGCATAGTGATACAGTCGCCACCCGTATATAGCCGATTCCATTTTTGCGCCCTCGGCGGTTATTTGTTCGGATACGGTCCCGTACCAGTATTTCCCGAGCTGTGAGAGGTCTCCCTCTTTCAGGGCGTAGTATTCCGCCAGCGCTTTGTCCAGTTCATTACTCACGACTACGGTGGGGTCCTCTTTCGGCAGCGTGATCGCGGGTGCGTCGGTCTCGTCCGACTGCGCGGGCGCGCCGCCTCCGTTTGAGCACGACGCGAAAACGAGCGTCAGAGCGGCGAGCAGGAGCGCCGGTACGAGCGCGATAAGTACATTTCTTTTCATTTTTGTTTCTCCCTTCAGATTCGTTTTTATTAGGGTAACTCCTGTTACCCTAGGGTAACTCCTGTTACCCTAGTCTCGCGGGGCTCACCACGTGATCCCCTCGGCGATCTTTATCACCTCGTCGTCTTCAAAGCCGAAAATATACGCTATGACAGTGACGTTTTCGTCGCACAACATGATACAGTAACAGGGTGCCCCGGCGTTCGGACCTTCTTCGATTTTGCCGAGGTACGCTGCCTGGGCCGGCATTCCTCTGATCGTTATATCTTCGGGGTACAACTCGTCGATCTCACAGAGATCCGTCGGGACGTCGGGGTCTCCCGTGCGGCCGATCAGGACTTCGATCCACGGGGAGGCGGAACCCGAAAACTCCTCTACTTCCCACGCCCACGGCTCGTCCAGATACGGGAGGTCCGACTCTCTGAAAAATTCGATCCGGCGGCGCGTCGGCTCGTCGTATTTCCCGTATCCGACCACGGCTCTTTCACGGTCCGCCGCAAATCCCTCGGGGAGATATCCGATCTTTACGCCGAACAGGGAACCGTCTTTGACCGCGCCGTTATTTCCGCCGGAGAAAACGCCGAACACCGCGGATCTGACGTTCGCGTTCAGCATCAGGACGAACGCGGCGAGAAGGATCGCACCGACCGCGACCGCGGCGATCCGCACGAGCCATTTGCGCCCGCTTCGCGCCACAGGGGCGCCATTGCGATTGTTATCATTATTCATTCTTTCAGCCCTTCTTTCAATCATCGGTTGTCTCCGGGAAATATCCGGGATCGGCATAGCCGACAAAATGGGTTTGGGTCCCATTTTGCGGATATTTCACAGCGAATCGGTGTCTGCATTATTCGTTGAAGTGAATATTCGCGGCTTCTTACCAAATGACGTTCTCGGCGATCTTCATCACTTCGTCCCTGCTGATACCGTTAAAATTGATCGATACGGTGACGTTCTCGTCGCCGAAGAGCAGATGACCCTGCGCCGCGCCGTCATAGGGATACGTGGCCTCAAGGCAGGACATACCTCTGACCGTCGTCGGGGTGTAAGTGTCTTCAAAAATATCGTACTGTTCGTCGTCGTATTTCAATTTCAAGTTTTCCGTCCTGTAGATGGAGACGTGGACGCGGGGCGCGTTAACGGGGTCCTCCGATGAGAGGGACTCGTCCGCGACCAGATGGATATCGCGACAATAAAGGGAACGGTCGCCGCCGTATTCGCATTCGATCTCTTCTTCTTCAGGCAGCGAAAAGATGTCCGGGACGTAATTCAGGGTGACTTTCCTGATATCGAAGCCGTTCTTTTCGTCGGGATCTCCGAAGCTGATCACGTTCCAGCCGTGGGAATCCTTTCCCGTGAACACGCCTCTGATCGCGGCTCTGACGTTCGCGTTCAGCATGAACAGGCAGCACGCCGTCGCCACGGCCGCCGCGGCGATCAGAAGGGCGCGCTTGAGGCCCGTATAACTGCGCCTGCGCTGCGTTTTTTCCGCTTTGACGCCCGTCGGCGCGGCTTCTTCAATAAATCTCTCGTCCACCTGTTCGAGGGCGTTCAGTATCCGTTTTTCCGTCACGGTTCAACACCTTCTTTCTCCAGATGTTTTTTCAGTTCTTTGCGGCAGCGCAGCAGGGTCATTTTGACCCGGCTTTCCGATATCCCGAAGTCTGCCGCGATCTCGGCGACCGGACTGAAATACCAGTACCGGCGCATGAATATCTTTCTCTTGTCCGAGTCGAGCGACGCGAGAAAACGGTTCAGGGCGTCCGTCAGCGCGATATCGTCGGCGATCCGTTCCGCGTCGCCGTCGGTCGGGATGCAGTCGCTCAGCTCGTCGAGCGCGAGGGGCACCTGGCCGGCTCCGCGCTTTTTCGCCGAGGCCCTCTCCCATCTTTTCAGCGACAGATTGCGGGTGATCCTGCCGAGAAACGGCGACAGTTTTGCCGGCCGCTGATCCGGCATCGCGCCCCACGCGCTCATCCACGTGTCGTTGACGCACTCCTCGCTGTCTCCGTCGTCGTGCAGGACGCCGTAGGCGATCGAATAACAGTACCGGCCGTATTTGTCGGCGGTCTCGGTTATCGCCGCCTCCGAGCGCGCCCAGTAAAGCTCCACTATCTGAATATCTTCCACGCTATTCTCCTTCCGCAGGGGGTTCAAAAAGGCTCCTCACCTATAAAGACCGATTTTCGGTCCGTTTCGTCACACTTTTTCCGAAAAATTATATCAGGCGCGTGTGAATGGCTTTTTACCGTTTTTCGCATAACTGATGAATTCGGAAAAGACGGGTCCGTTCTACGCGAATTTTTCATCCGTTGATAAATAAAACTTTCATTCGAGACGCTCCTTTACTCGCCCGAGCTCAAGTTCTACAGCAACAGGGTCAAGATGGACGCGCGGTTCAACACGAGCGTCCGCTCGCTGCACACCCTCGGCGGACTCGAGCGGCTGGACGAGAGGCCTGATGATGGCGTCGATAATGGGCGTCAGGATGGGGCAGATCCTCGCGGAGGAAGAGGATAAATAACGGTTTCGGCGCCTCGGCCCGGTCCGCACTGCTGAAATGATTTGAAAAAGGGCGTTTTTCTCCCCGAAAACCGCCCTTTTTTCGTTGCTTTATTTTCCGCTCTATGGTAAAATGAAACCGGGCGCGAAACGCGCCGATCCATTGATCAACGGAGGAAAAAATGAATAAGAAATTCGTATTTTCAATGTGGACTTACAACAATATCAGCGAGTTCACGCCCGATGAGATCGAAACGTGGGTCGATCTCGGCATGACTGTCCCGATGCTCCCGTCGACCGACATCGACAGGGACGATCCGTCGATCCTTATCCCCTGGCTCGACAAGGCGAAGGAACTCGGAGTTCAGGTGATCGTCAACTACGGCGGAATGGGCTACGACGAGTGCCGCAGGCTCGGATCGGAGAAATACGAGGCGAAAATAAAGCCGCTTTACGACGCGCTCGGAGGTCATCCCGCCGTTCACGGCTTCTGCATCGGAGATGAGCCGGACAATAAGGATGATCTCGAGGCGTCCGCCGAGGCGCTCCGGATAAACAAAAAGCTCGCTCCCCATCTCGATCCGCTCCTCAACTACACGGGCGCCATCGCCGATTTCGATAACGAGAGGCTCGGCGGCCGCGATCTTTCCGGCTGGATGAGATACGCATACGAGAAGAGCGGAGCGCGCGAGATCTGCTACGACTCCTACTCTCAGGCGGTCAACGACGGAGGCGGCAAGACCGCTCACCTCAGGGCGACCGCCAAACTCGTCGAGGCGGCGAAGGCCGCTGACCGCTCCGAGATCTGGGGCTGTCTGCTCTCCTCGGCGCACCACGTTTACTCGCCTCAGACGGAGGTGGACTACCGCTGGCAGATACACACCGCCGCGGCGCTCGGTCTGCGCGGCGTGCTGTGGTTCCGTCTGTACGACCGCATTACGGCGATAGGCTACTACGGTTCTCCGATCGACGAGTTCGGAACGAAGACGGAGGGATATTACGGGCTGAGACGCTGCCAGCGCAGGTTCTCCGCCCACTACGGCGAGATCTTCATGCGCATCAATCACAAAAAGACGTTCGCCGTAAAAAGCGACCGCGGCGTCTTCCCGGAATTCGGACCGGGATGCCACGACGTTATCGAGAACATCAAGGCGAACGACGAGACGATAATCTCCTTCTTCGACGGAGAGGACGGATACGAGTATATGTGCGTGGTCGACAGCGAGACGCGCTTCTACGGGATGCTCGAATTCTACTACGACCGCGAAAAGTACGCTTTGTACGACGTAACGATGAACGGCGCTTCCGAATCGCTCGTCAGGGGAGAGAACGGAAGCGAGATCTCGATCATCCCCGCCGGACTGCAGCTTTATAAGATAGTGAGGAAATAAAAATGAAAAACAAAAAATTCGTATTCTCGATGTGGACCTACAACGACCTTTGCGAGTTCACTCCCGACGAGATGGACACGTGGGCGGATCTCGGGATCAATCTCCCGATGCTCCCGAAAACGTACGTCGGCCGCGACGACCCGAAGCTTCTGCTTCCGTGGCTCGATAAGGCGAAGGAACTCGGAGTCGAGGCGATCGTCAACTACGAGGACATGAGCTACCGCGCTTACGTCGAACTCGGCGCGGAGGGCTACGAGGCGAGGATAAAGCCGCTTTACGACGCGCTCGCTTCCCATCCCGCCGTTCACGGCTTCTGCATCGGCGACGAGCCGGGAACGAAAGAGAATATGGCGGCGTCTCTCGAGGCGATCAGGATCAACAAGAAGCTCGCTCCTCACCTTACCCCGTATCTCAACTACAGAGGCGATACGCTCAGCATGGACGAACAGCTCGGCGGTCTGGATTTCAACGGCTGGATGAAGCGCGTTTACGAGGTGACCGGATCGGACGAGATCTGCTTCGACGATTACACCCAGCAGATCAACGATACGGGAAAGGCGTGGTATCTGGGGGCGGTCAGAAAATGGGCGGACGCGGGCCGCGCGGCGGGTGACTCGGACGTCTGGGCGTGCCTTCTTTCCTCCGGTCACCACGTGTACGCTCCCCCGACGGAGGTCGACTACCGCTGGCAGATCAACACCGCGGCGGCGCTCGGTATGCGCGGCGTCCTGTGGTTCCGCCTTTACGACAGAGAGAACGTGATATCGTACTACGGCTCTCCGATCGACGAGTTCGGCGACAAGTCCGAGGCGTATTACGCCCTGAAACGCTGCCAGCGCCGCTTCTCGAACCATTTCGGCGAGATCTTCATGAAGCTGCGGCTGAAGGAGAACTACCTCGTCGGGAGCGACTGGGGAGTATTCCCGACGTTCGGTCCCGGCTGCCACGAGGCGATAAAGGATATCAAGGCGAACGACGGCACGCTCGTCTCGTTCTTCGAGGACGCGGAGGGAAGAGAATACCTTGTTATCGTTGACCTTGAGACGAGATTTTACGGCGACGTATACGTTTACCTCGACAAGAGCCGCTATTCGCTCGTTGAGCTGACGATGAACGGCGCGGTCGAGACGCGCCCCGACGGGCCGCAGGCGGACTGCGAGTCGGGCGAAAGCTTCGTCGAGTTCACCCCGATCCCGGCGGCGCTTCATCTGTTCAGGATCGATAAAAAATAACAAAAAAAGCGGCGCCTTTCGCTCATCGCGGCGGAGGGCGCCGTTCTTTCGGGAAACGTTGATATAATGCCCTTTCATTTTCTTTGTATTTATGTTATACTATTCCGACGATAAAAAAACGGAGGGAAGCAATGGAAAAAAGATTTGATTTTACGATGTGGGTCTACGCGCACGTAAACGAGTTCACGCCGGACGAGGTCGACGTGTGGGCGGACTGCGGAATGACCGTTCCGATGACCCCTGCTGTCAGACACGATAACGTCGGCGCGCTCACCCCGTACCTCGAGCGGGCGGAGAAGAGAGGGATCAAATTGATCGCAAACGTCACGGACGTCGGCTACGAGGAATATATGCGCCTAGGCGAGGAGGAATACAGAAAAAGGGTCGAGGGGATCATCGACAAAATAGGACATTATAAAGCGCTTTACGGCCTGTGCGTCGGCGACGAGCCGCGCGGCGGCGAGCCGATCGAGGCGGCGTACAACTGCATCAGGATCAACAAGGAGATCGCCCCGCATCTCACCCCGTTCCTCAACTACCGCGGCGGCACGGTCGATTTCTCAAAAGACGATCTCGGCGGCAGAACGCCCGGCGAGTGGATGAAACGCGTCAGGGAAGAGACGGGCATCGACGTTTTCACCTTCGACGAATACAGCCAGATGGTGAACGACGGCGGCGGGAAGACGATCTTCTTCGAGACCGTCAGCACGATGATCGAAATGGGCAAGGAGTCGGGATGCGACGTCTGGGGATGCCTGCTCTCCTCGGGTCACCACGTTTTCGCGGCGCCGAACGAGACCGATATCCGCTGGCAGATCAATATGTCCGCCGCGCTCGGTCTGCGCGGGATCATGTGGTTCCGCTTCTATGACAGAGTCGGCGCGAACGAGCTGGTAGGTTCGCCCATTGACGAGTACGGCAACAAGACGGAGGCGTACTGGGCTATGCTGCGCTGCCAGAGAAGATTTTCCGACAACTACGGCGAGATCATGATGAAGTTGAAGCATAAAAAGACGTACGCCGTCAAGAGCGACCGCGGCGTCTTCCCGGAATTCACCGAGGGTACCCACGAGCTGATAAAGTCTATAAAGCCCGACGACGAGGCGATCGTTTCGTTCTTCGAGG
This sequence comes from Clostridia bacterium, assembly GCA_017518975.1. Classification (GTDB taxonomy): domain Bacteria; phylum Bacillota; class Clostridia; order Oscillospirales; family CAG-272; genus RUG11130. The sequence continues at coordinate 435 of JAFWTH010000148.1, read as the reverse complement.
ATGAAGACGGCGTCGAGTACCTCTGCGTCGTCCACGCGCTCACGAAGCATTACGGCGTCATCAGAATCGCGCACGACGCCGAAAAGTGTTCGCTGACGGAGGTCCGCCTGAACGGGAAGCAGTGCGGAAAGGTCGGAGACGACGGCGACGGCGAGTACTACTTCCTCCCCGCCGGCCTCAAACTGCTGAGGATAGACAGAAAATAAAAGAAAATCGCCCGCTGTTCGCGAACGAACAGCGGGCTTTCTTTATGACACTCCAAAAACCTGTCATCCTGAGCGAGTGCGAAAGCACGAGTCGAAGGATCTACGTTACCCGAGCCTGTGACTGATTCATATTAGATTCTTCGACTTCATTCGCTACGCTCATTCCGCTCAGAATGACACGGGAATGAAGAATGACACGGAATGAAGAAAACATGTCATAGAGGCTTCC
>JAFWTH010000147.1 GCA_017518975.1 Clostridia bacterium | reverse complement strand
GAACGATCATATCAAGCCATACTGCGCGAAAGTGACTTCAAAAAAGAACAAACTCTCCCGCGTGGGAGGGAGGGGGAGGTTTCGGGGGAGGGAGGGTTTGAGCTGGGCTGCTCCTGCAGCCCTACGCGAAACCTCCTCCCGCCCCCGAGCGACTCTTTTTTTTCAGCGCAGGCTTTTTTTCTCTAGAGAAAAAAAGAGTGCATTCAGCAGGAGCACTGCCCATACTTCACGCTCATCTTGGTGGTTTATGTGCTTCAACATGTACCCCCGCGAGGGGTAAAGAACTGTAAATAAACCATAACAAAAAGGAGGCATCTGGGGATGCCTCCCTACGGTTCTCGAAATGAAGATAAGCTATACCGTTCTTTCTCCGCCGATGAAGACGGATTTGATATTGATATCCCCGTCGAAAAGAACGAGATCGGCCTCGTATCCTTCTTTTATTACGCCGCGCCGGTCGGAAAGACCTATCTCGCGCGCGGGGTTTTTCGTCATCATTTTCACGGCGTCGTGAAGCGGAACTCCCGCAGTCTTCGTCATCACGCGGACGAGGCGGTCCGCCGTCGCGACGCTTCCCGCGAAGGAAATGCCGTCGGGCATATGCGCTATCCCGTCGAAGACGAGAACGCGCTGACCCTCTCTGCGGCTTCCGAGCAGATATTCGCCGTCGGGCATCCCCGCGCCTCTCATCGCGTCGGTGACGAGGACAATGCGGTCGGCGCCCTTCATTCTGACGATCGTTCTCAGAAGCGGTTCGGGCAGGTGTCTGCCGTCCGCAATCACCTCGCAGGTGACGTCGTCGCACAGAAGCGACGCCTCGAGCAGACCCGGCACCCTCTCGCCCCTGACGCGGATGATCGTCGACATCGAGCTGTAGACGTGAGTCGCCATCGTAAAACCGGCTGCGAACGCTCTTACCGCTTCGTCGTAAGTCGCGTCGCTGTGACCGGCCGAGAAGACAATCCCGGAGTCCCGGAGTCTGCGGCACATGAGGTCCGCCCCCTCAAGCTCCGGAGCGACCGTCCAGATCAGGAGTTCTCCCTTCGCCGAAGCGAGGATCTTATCGCACGCCTCGCGCGACGGCTTTTTTATATACTCGGGGTCCTGCGCGCCCGCCTCGCCGGGGCTTATGAACGGCCCCTCGAGATGGACGCCCGGGATCCGGGGAAGTCCCCGCGCCTCCGGCGAATTCTTGAACCCGATGATCGCGTCGAACACGCCCGCGAGCTCCTTATCCTCCGCACAGAGCGTCGTCGGGACGATCGTCGTCGTACCGTGCCGCATATGCGCCGCGGCGGCAGTGCGGACCGCCGCGGCGTCGCCGTCCATGAAGTCGGCGCCGCCGCCTCCGTGAACGTGCAGGTCGATGAATCCCGGCGAGAGATAAAGCCCCTCTCCGTCGACCGTCTTTTCGCCTTTCAGTTCTCCTCTGCCGCCGATCGCGGCGATCACGCCGTCCTCTACCCTGACGGCGGCGTCATTTCTGATACCGTCTTCAAGTATCGCGTTTACGTTGTCGATTACGAATGAGTCCACTTAAAAACACCCCTTCATATAAGGAACCGTATGTCCTTTACGGAGGCATCCGGGGATGCCTCCCTACGGGCGGTGATAATGAAAGACCCCGCAAACCCCGTAGGGAGCGATCCCCTGATCGCTCCGCACCAAAAATCCTGCGCCCGCAGGCGCAATATAATATAATTACGGCGCAGCCGCGTTATAAGACGTTATGCGGCGCGTTCCCTGATACCGTCCTCAAGTATCGCGTTTACGTTGTCGATTACGAATGATCTCATTGGAATACCTTTTTATCTATTCCCTCATTAAATTATTACTATCTTTATCCGACGTTCTCACCTCATCAGTCAGCTCCGCTGACAGCTTCCCCTCAAGGGGAAGCCTCGTGATCCAAAGCCTTCCCCTCGAGGGTAGCGAAGCGCACGGCGCGGTAGTGAATGACAGCCCGGTGGGCTGTCAAAGCCGCGCCTGACCGAACCCCGCAGGGGAGACAAGGTGGCTTTGAGGGCCGTAAGACCCGAAAAGACGGATGAGGTGATGAGAAAACAAACAATAATAATAACCGTTACAGCGTTACTCCGTCTTTGAAGATCGAGATGCCGCGCTTACCTGTTTCCTCGTTCTTCGTCAGGATCTCGCCCGAGGCGAGCTTCATGACGTACTCAAAAAGCGCCTCGCCGCATCCCTTCACGTCGCCGGTCTCCGTTATGACCCCGGCGTCGAAGTCTATCCAGCCGCTCTTCTTTTCGGCAAGCGCCGAATTTGACGATATCTTGACCGTCGGCACGGGCGAGCCGAACGGCGTTCCCCGCCCCGTCGTGAACAGGACGAGCTGCGCGCCCGAAACGGCGAGAGCGGTCGAGGCGACGAGATCGTTGCCCGGCGCGTTCAGCAGCGACAGACCGCGGACCTTTACGGGATCGCCGTAACCGAGAACGTCGCGCACCGCCGTCGAACCCGATTTTTCCGTACATCCGAGCGATTTGTCTTCGAGCGTCGTGATCCCGCCCTCCTTGTTGCCCGGAGACGGATTCTCGTACACGGTCTGCCCGTAACGGATGAAATACTCCTTGAATCCGTTTATCATCCGGACGGTACGCTCGAACAGCTCCCTGCTCTCACATCTGTTCATCAGAAAGCGCTCCGCTCCGAACATCTCGGGGACCTCGGTCAGGATCGCCGATCCGCCCCCTCCGATCAGAAGATCGGAAAACGCGCCGACGCACGGATTCGCGGTGATCCCCGAAAGTCCGTCCGAGCCGCCGCATTTGAGGCCGACGACGAGCTCGTCGGAGCCCGCCTCTTCCCTTTCGTCGCGGGAGGCGATATCGCACAGCTCCCTCAGGATCGAGAGCGCTTCCTCTTCTTCGTCAGGGGCGTCCTGGCAGTTGAGGAACCTGACCCTCTCAGGGTCGGTCTCACCGAGGACGGCGCGGAAATTTTCAATATTATTGTTCTCGCATCCGAGCCCGAGGACGAGCACGCCCCCCGCGTTCGGGTGGCGGACGAGTCCCGCGAGCGCCTTCTGCGTTCTCAGATGATCGTCTCCGAGCTGAGAGCATCCGAACGGATGGGTGAAGGCGCATACCGCGCCGAGGGATCCCCGGATGAATCCCTGCGCCTTCGCGGCGACCGCCTCCGCGACCTCGTTCACGCATCCGACGGTCGGGATTATCCATACCTCGTTTCTGACGCCGACCCTGCCGTCCTTTCTCCGAAAGCCGCGGAAGGTCGCCCTTCTGCCTTCGACGGGCGGGATCGCCGCCGGCTCGTATTCGTATTCGAGCACGCCGTCGAGGTTCGTTTTCACGTTGTGAGTGTGGATCCACTCGCCCGGCGCGATCGGCGCAGTCGCCCTTCCTATGGGCGAGCCGTACTTTATGACGTTCTCCCCCTCGGCGATCGCGCGAAGAGCGAACTTGTGCCCCCTTTTTATATCATCTTTCAGGACGACGCCGAGCCGTTCCTCGCCCGCCTTGAGCGGGGACAGAGCGACCGCGACGTTGTCCTTTTCGTTGATCCTCAAGTGGTCCATAAACACCTCAAAAATCCGCGTTCATCTTTACCGCGTATTTCAGCGCCGCTTCCGGTCCGTCGACCGTGAACACCTTGTGCCACAGATATACGCCCTGGCCGAAATTGCCGATCTTCGTGAGGTCCTCGCCCCAGAAGTCCGTGTTCCGCGCGAAACGGAGAACGACGTCCTCCTCTTTCCCGAAGCGGGCGAAGAAGTCGATCACGGCGGAGTCGTCCCTTATCTCGTATTTCCCGGCGTCGCGCGTACCGTAAAAGCCGTCCTCCGTCTTCACCCCGCGCGAATAGAAATCGCACAGCGCGGCGAACGACATCGTGAGGCACGGAGGAGCGATCCCGCGCGCCGCGACAAAGTCCTTCAGGCTCGGCAGTACTCTCGCGCGCCATTTCGAGACCGAGTTGAGCGAGATCGAGATGAGCGCGTGGTCGATAAACGGATTGTCGAACCGCTCGCACACGCTGTCGGCAAACCGCTTCACCTCGTCCGCGGGAAGATCCACGCACGGGGCGATCTCCCGGTAAACCGCCGCGTCGATGAACGGGCGGACGACCGGGTCGTTCATACACTCCCTGACGATATCGTGTCCCGCGAGGAACGCGGTGGGAACGAACGACGTGTGAGCGCCGTTCAGGATCCGCACCTTTCTCTCGCGGTACGGCTTCATATTATCCGTATAGATCACGGGCATCCCCGCCGCCTCAAGGTCGAGGATCGACTTCGCGCGGGGGATATCATCCGTCTCGATCACCCAGAGCCCGAACGGCTCGCATATATCGAGCAGACGGTCACGGTATCCGAGTTCTTCCCATATCTTTTCCGCCTCGCCTTCTCCCTTTGGGTATCCGGTGACGATCCTGTCGACGAGAGTCGACGTGAAAAGGCAGGCGGTATCGAGCCACTTTTTGAAATCAGCCGGGAGCCCCCAGAGATCCGCGAGTTTCGTCACGCAATCTTTGAGCTTCTTTCCGTTGTCCTCGATCAGCTCGACCGGGAGGATCATCACGCCGCGCGAGGGCGATCCTGTGAAACGCGTGAACCTTTCAAAAAGAAATTTCGTCAGTTTCCCGGGATAAGTCGCGGGCGGCTCGGCGTCGAACCGGTCGGTCCCGTCGAATACGATCCCCGCCTCCGTAGTGTTTGAAATAATTACGGAGAGTTCGGGTTCTCCGGCGAGATCCATAAAATCGCGGTACTCCTCCACGGAGCATACCGCGCGGCAGACGGAAGTGACGACGCGCGGGGCGTTCACGACCTCGCCCCGTTCTCTCCCGCGCTTCAGGACGGTATAAAAGCAGTCCTGCTCGCGGAAACGGTCGAGCGTTCCGTACTCTATCGGCTTGACGAGAACGATATTCCCGTCGAATACTCCTTTTTCGTTCGCTTCGTCGATCATAAGGTCGGCAAACGCCCTGAGAAAGTTGCCCTCTCCGAACTGGACGACTTTTACCGGGCGCTCCTTACGGGTCACGGTATCTTTAACGTTTTTCATATTCATCTCCGCAAAACGGGACGCTCCCGGGCGGTCGCGCCCGGGAATACGCCCCGTGATTGTCATCTGTGTTCTATCGAGCAGCCGCATCCCTCGGCGGGACGGATCTTTTCCTCGTCGACTTCCGCAAAAGAATCCCTGTCCACGAAGAGCGTGAAGTCCGGGTGCGCCTTCATAACGGTCGCGGGTATCTCGTTCGTCGCGTCGTTCTCAAGCGTCTTCTTCACCGCGTCCGCCTTGACGGCGTACGGGACGATCGAGACGATCGCGCGGCATTTCAGGATCTGGTAAACGGTCATCGAAACGGCCTGCTTCGGAACGTCGTCGACGGTGGCGAACCAGCCCTCTCTCACCTGCTGACGCTTGCACGTGTCGTTGAGGTTGACGACTATGTACGCCTCTTTCGTGTCGAAATCAGCCGGCGGATCGTTGAACGCGATGTGAGCGTTCTCGCCTATGCCGATGAGTCCGACATCGATCGGCGCGGAACGGAGCGACTCCGTGAGTTCCGCGATCCCCTCCGGCGTTCCGTCGACGAAGTGGGCGCCCTTCAGGGTGACTTTGGAGGTAAATCTCTCCTTGAGGTATTTGCGGAAGCTCGCGATATGGGTCTCGGGCAGGTCGACGTACTCGTCGAGGTGGTACATCTCGACGCGCGACCAGTCGACGTCGCGCTTTATCAGTTCCTCGAACGTGGGAAGCTGCGACGCTCCCGTCGAGAGAACGATGCGGCAAAGACCGTGATCCGCGATCGCCGCGTTTATCTTTTCCGCGACG
>JAFWTH010000019.1 GCA_017518975.1 Clostridia bacterium | reverse complement strand
TTTCGATTCAAAAACGGAAAAGCCCGGAACTACCCGCGCACGCGTTCTCTCTATGAATGTTGAGGCGGCTAAATTCTTTCGGAATATGCTTTTTGACGACAAAGCTGGCGCCGCTGCAAGGTCTTATTTGATAAACAAACGAGGACTGACATCCTCCGTTGTTAAAAGTTTCGGCATAGGCTATGCTCCCGCAGGTTACCGGTCACTGAGAGATTACCTGAAAGGGCTCGGGTATTCTTATGAAGAAATGGTCGACGCATCTCTTTGCGGAAAAAACGAACGTGGCTTTTACGATACCTTTCGTGACAGAGTAATGTTTCCGATCATTGATGTATCCGGTAATATTGTTGGATTCGGAGGACGGGATATAAGCGGCGCTACCGATCGAAAATACCTTAACAGTTCCGATACTCCTGCATTCAAAAAAACAAAGAACCTGTTTGCACTGAACTTTGCAAAGAATTATTCCTCCGACATGATGATCGTTTGCGAAGGATATATGGATGCTATCGCCATGCATTCCGCAGGAGTAAAGTGTGCGGTCGCTACCCTTGGGACCGCTCTTACGTCTGAACACGCAAGAATAATTAAAAAATATACGGATCACGTCGTCCTTTCATATGACAGCGATGAAGCCGGTCAGAAAGCAACAGACAGAGCGCTGAGAGTATTGTCCGAAGTCGGAATCGATGCGAGAATCCTCGCGATTGAAGGCGCAAAAGATCCTGATGAATTCATTAAGAAATACGGTGCGGAAAGATTCAGACATTTACTCGAAAATACCCGTCCGAGATTTGATTTTTTTCTTGATAAGATCAAAAAAAAGTACAATCTTTCCGTTCCGGAAGAAAAGATCAAAGCATCCTCAGAGATCTGCGATTACATTGCGTCTTTCTATTCAAGAGTCGAAAGAGACGTTTATACAGCCAAAGCAGCCGCTTTTCTCGAAGTAAAAAAAGAAAGCGTTATGATAGACGTTGAAAATAAAATAAAACGGAAGAATAAAACCGAGAAGAGAAAAGCATCCTGTGAATTGATCCGGAAAACATCGGGAATCTCAGACCGTGTTAACCCTGATTTTGCTAAAGATCCGACCGAGGCAAGGCTCGAGGAGAGTATTATCGGTATGATTCTGACGTTTCCGGATCTCCTGGGCCATAAAATCGACGGAGTATTATTAGAAGAGGACGAGTTCTCAACTTCATTGGGGAGACGTCTTTTCACATTTATAAAAGAAAACGTTGCAGAATCTTCCTTCAACACAGGACTTCTTTCTTCTTCGTTTACTCCGGATGAGGTCTCCAGAGCAATCGGAATGCAGGTGAAATGCCGTGATATAACCGTCAACGACAGATCTTTCGAAGAATACGTCCGTGCCTTAAGAAATAAAAAATCCCAACAGGAAAATGAATCTCTTGAAGAGATTATTGCAAGAAAAACCAAAAAAAACACATAAGTGGAGAATGAAATGATTAAAGACGAAAAAAAAGACATCGTACCCGAAATCGAAGAAGATGAGCGAGAGGAAAAATTCGCAGACATCGAACTGACACATCAGGAAAATCGAAGGGCGGCTTCCGGAAGCGACAAAGATTATGCATCTTCTGAAAACGAACCGTTTGATGATTCGGATTATCTTGATCCGGACGACTTTAACGACATCGAAAACACCGATGAAGAATACGAAGATACCGAGTCTGTTGAAAGTATACTTAATCAGGAAGGACTCGCCGTTGATGATCCTGTCAGAATGTATCTGAAAGACATAGGTAAGGTTCCGCTTCTGTCGGCCGAGAAGGAAACACAACTCGCCGAGAGAATGATGACTGGAGATCTTCAAGCAAAAAACGAACTCGTTGAGGCAAACCTCCGACTTGTCGTCAGTATCGCAAAAAGATACGTCGGAAAAGGAATGTTCTTCCTCGACCTTATTCAGGAAGGCAACCTCGGCCTTATAAAAGCCGTCGAAAAGTTTGACTACCGCAAGGGATACAAGTTCTCGACCTACGTTACATGGTGGATCCGCCAGGCTATCACGAGGGCCAT
>JAFWTH010000146.1 GCA_017518975.1 Clostridia bacterium | reverse complement strand
TGATCACAGGCACGCCGTTGATCCAGTAAAGGCCGCAGGCGTCCTGACCGGTACATCTCTCGAACCGCTCGACGTGGCTTTCGCTCGCGTCGAGATACTCATGGTTTCCCATTGAAAGCAAGACCGTTCCGACGGCTCCAACCGGTGTACCGAACACGTATTCGCCTGTCGCGGGAGCGGGGATCGCGGCGTTCCTGTTTACGAGCTCCATGACCTCGCTGTACGCACTCTCGCGGGAATTATCCGTGACGTCGCCGCATATGCCGAACATATCGACTCCTCCGATCTCTGAAAGAGAGCGGAAGACGCATTCGAGTTTTTCATAAGGGTGATACTGACCCGCGCCCATGTGAAGGTCCGCGCCGATCGCGAACCGTGCGACTATGTCGTCGCCCTTTTCGAGCGGTTCCCAGACGTCTTTTCCCGGGAACCATTTATCGTCCTCGATGCGAGCCGAACCGACAGATGCGGCGAGGCACGACGCGAGGAACAAAACGGAAAGGATAACTGATAACAGTTTTTTCATTTTTCGCACGTCCTGTCTTTAGTTTCTTCTTTTATTATAAGACAAGAACGGTTCAAAGTCAATATTCAAAGCCGAACCACCCGGCGAAAAGTTCGAGTATCTTGAACCGGACGCGGTATTTTACGCCCGAGTCTTTTTTCACCGCGCCGTACTGGTCCGGAGTGAAACCCGCCTTTATGAAGTCATCCTCCGATTCTTCCGCGAGCAAAGTGCAAAACGACGGAAAGAGGATGCACCACCAGTTCTTCCCCTCTCCGCCGCCCAGCGTGACGCAGAGAGAATCATATTCTCCTGCGGGGAGCGCAAAAGAGCCGTATACCCTCTCGGGATACTTCTCGCGTGCAAAAGTAACGGTGACGGCGTCGTCCCTCTCCTCTTTCCGGATCGCCCGGCGCGCCGCCCTTTCAATAACGCCGACGGAACCCGAGACGATTCTTTCCGCCTCGTCCCGATCGGTGATTCCGTCGAGTTTTTCGCCGAGCGCGGCGAGCACGGTATCGCGCACCTTGAGTTTGAGCGCCTGATCCTCCTCGCTGTCCGAGGCGGCGATCACGTGCAAGCGTATGACGCCGTCGTAGACGGCCTGTTCCCCCCTGACGGGAAGAAAAGTCAGCGCGAGCGCCGCGAGAGTGATACAGATACCGGATAAAAGTAGCTTTTTCATACCTGCCCTCCTTCGTAGGGAGGGATTGCAGCCCTCCCTACCTTTTCTTTTTGCTCTCCGAGCAAACAGACGCGGCTGAAGCCGCGATTTGATCAAATGCGTCTGCGGACGCGGGTTTTGCGGTTCGGATGCCTGAGAGGCATCCCTACAGTCAATAAGAAAGATCCGTCAGGTTTTTGTCTGACGGATCTTTTCCCAATTATTCCGTATTTTATGCGCGTGTGACGACCGTTAGTTTAAGATCGCCCTCTTTTATCCATCCTATCTTGCGGAGAATGAGCCCGAACGCCCACGTCAGTACCGCAGGAAGTACGAAGCAGATCAGAGCGAAGCCGACCCAGTCGAATACGCCGGGCGTGACCGCCGTCGCCCCCGCGGCAACCGCAGCCTCGGACGGCGTGAACCAGCCGGTTATGACTCCGATCTGACCGACGAATCCGCACGTTCCCATACCCGCAGATACCGGGGTTCCGTTCATCGTCATTTTGAAAACGCACGTAGCGAGCGGACCGGTGATCGCGGAGGTGAGGATCGGAGGGATCCATATTCTCGGGTTTTTGACGATGTTGCCCATCTGAAGCATAGACGTTCCGACTCCCTGCGAAACGAGACCGCCCCATTTGTTTTCGCGGAAAGACATTACGGCGAAACCGACCATCTGCGCGCAGCATCCGGCGACTGCCGCGCCGCCCGCGAGCCCGGTCAACCCGAGCGCAGCGCATATCGCGGCTGATGATATCGGCAGCGTAAGAGCGACGCCTACGATCACCGAAACGAGGATCCCCATCAGAAACGGCTGAAGATCGGTCGCCCACATGATCAGGTTGCCTATCCATCCCGCCGCAATGCCGATCGGATTCGCGATCAGCGCCGCGAGCCCGACTCCAACGGCAATGGTGACGAGCGGGGTAACTATGATATCAACCTTCGTTTTTTTTGAGACGAGACCGCCTATTTCAGCGGCGACGATGGCGATGATAAGGACCGCGAGCGGCCCGCCCGCGCCGCCGAGTTCATTCGCCGCCGCGCCGACAGCGGTGAGCGAGAACAGAACGAGCGGATCCTTTTCAGCGCGTACCCGATCGCGACGGCCATAGCGGGGCCCGCCATTTTCACGGCGAATCCGCCGATATCCGTGATAAACGCGACGCCGGTAAGATCACCGACGGTCTTGATTATGGTTCCTATCAGAAGACTGCAGAAAAGGCCCTGCGCCATGGCGCCCATGGCGTCGATGAAATACCGCCTCGCGGCTTTTTTTAGTATCTCTTTGACTTTTGCCAACTCCGTTTCCTCCCAACTTTTCTCTTTGTGAACATTATAGACTATTTTCACGGATTATTCAATCTACCTTTTTTACATAAATACCGTTGTAAAAAGGGTCAGATTATGGTATATTATTGTCGTATGCGAAAAAATCAGAATGAAAGGAACCCAACATGGATTACAACAAGAAAACGGTAGAGGACATCGACGTAAAAGGTAAGAAAGTCCTCGTAAGATGCGATTTCAACGTGCCCTTGAAGGACGGCGTCATCACCGATGAGAACCGTATCGTCGGCGCGCTTCCCACCATTAAATATCTTATCGGTCAGGGAGCCAAGGTCATCCTCTGCTCTCACATGGGCAGACCCAAGGGCGAATTCAATATGAAATATTCTCTCGCGCCCGTCGCGGAGCGTCTTTCCGCCAAACTCGGAAAGACCGTCGTCCTCGCGAAAGACGTTATCGGTCCCGACGCCAAGGCGAAAGCCGCCGCTCTCGGCGAAGGCGACGTTCTCCTTCTCGAAAACGTCCGCTTCCATGCGGAAGAGGAAAAGAACGATCCCGCGTTCGCAAAGGAACTCGCCTCCATGGCCGATATCTACGTAAACGACGCGTTCGGAACCGCTCACAGAGCTCACGCATCCACCGCCGGCGTCGCAGATTATCTGCCCGCCGTCTGCGGATATCTCATCCAGAAAGAAATCTCCATTATGGGCAAGGCGCTCGCGGATCCCGCGCGCCCGTTCGTCGCTATCCTCGGCGGAGCGAAAGTCTCCGACAAGATCGGCGTCATCAACAACCTCATCGACAAGGTCGACACGCTCATTATCGGCGGCGGTATGGCGTATACGTTCTTCCGCGCGCTCGGAAACTCGACCGGTACTTCGATCTGCGAGGAAGACAAACTCGATCTCGCGCTCGGACTGATCAAGAAAGCGAGAGAGCGCGGCGTCAGTTTCCTGCTCCCCGTCGACAACATCATCGGCCGCGAGTACAAGGAAGACACCACGTTCATGAGAATTTATTCCGACTCCATTCCGGACGGCTGGATGGGTCTCGACATCGGCGAGAAGACGCAGGAGCTCTTCGCGAAGTCGATCGAGGGCGCCGGAACCGTCGTGTGGAACGGCCCGATGGGAGTCTCCGAGTGGGAGAACTTCGCATCCGGTACGCGCGCGGTCGCGCGTGCGGTAGCCGAGTCCGGTGCGGTCTCGATCATCGGCGGCGGCGACTCCGCGGCGGCTGTCGAGCAGCTCGGATTCGCCGACAAGATGACGCACATCTCCACGGGCGGCGGCGCGTCGCTTGAATTCCTTGAAGGGCTTGAACTCCCCGGAATCGCTTGCCTGCAGGACAAATAATTTCGAAAAGGGGAGCGGCGCTCCCCTTTTCTGACAAACGGAGAAGAATAAGATGAAAAAAGAAGTACGTAAAGCAGTAATCGCGGGCAACTGGAAAATGAATATGACGCCGTCGCAGGCGAAGGAAGCCGTCGCCGCTACCGCGAAGCTCGTTGAGGGCAAGAGCGGATGCGACGTCGTCCTCTGCGTGCCGTTCGTCGATATCGCGTCTGCGATCGAGGCGGCGAAAGGCACGAACGTAAAGATCGGCGCTCAGAACGTCCACTTCGAGAAGAAGGGCGCGTTCACGGGTGAGGTCTCCGCCGATATGCTCCTTGAGACCGGCGCGGAATACGTTATCGTCGGTCACAGCGAGAGAAGACAGTATTTCGGCGAGACGGACGAGACCGTCAACAAGCGCGCGAAAGCGGCGCTCGACGCGGGTCTGTTCGTTATCCTCTGCCTCGGCGAAGTGCTCGAACAGCGTCAGGCGGGCATCACCGCAGAGATCATCTCGATGCAGACGAAGCTCGACCTCGCGGGCATCACGGCGGAACAGATGAAGAAAGTCATCATCGCCTACGAGCCGGTCTGGGCAATCGGCACGGGTCTCACGGCGACGCCGGAGCAGGCGGACGAGGCGTGCGGCATCATCCGCGGCGTGATCGCGGAGCTTTATTCGGCAGAACTCGCCGAGGCGACCGTGATCCAGTACGGCGGCTCGATGAACGACGGCAACGCCGCGGAGCTTCTCTCGAAGGTCAACGTGGACGGCGGCCTCATCGGCGGCGCGTCGCTCGTACCCGAGAAGTTCTCTAAGATCGTCGACGCGGCGCAGTGATCCGTAAAAAAATAAGGCGCACGAATTCGTGCGCCTTTTCTTTATGCCAAACCGGGCGGACACGGTCTGCCTATCTCGCGGCGGTGCTTGAAATAAAGCTCTTCCGTGGCGAGCGCCATCTTCGTGACGGCGAATTCGCAGTCGTGCGGGTATATATACCAGGTATCGTCGAGCGTGTTGAGATCGACGCAGTCGCCGTGTTTTCCGAGGTATTCGTACTCGATGTGACACGAGTAGAGCGTGGGGACGGGTTTGAGCATCTCGAACGGGTCGCCGTCGACGTCGGTACCGCGGACGGTGAAGCCGTTCATATCGTGGATCATCGTTCCCTCTCCGAGTCGAATGAAGCGGCGGGCGTTCGGAAGCGTGTCGACCGTT
>JAFWTH010000145.1 GCA_017518975.1 Clostridia bacterium | reverse complement strand
GCTTCAAGGGCTACACCTTCCGCGATCTTACTGAGGACATCCCGGCCGTCGCCGCGCACTGGAAAAGCGAAAACATCAGATTCGACGCCGTTTATACCGGCTATCTCGGCAGCGCGCGTCAGATTGCGTACGTCAAGGAGATCTTCCGTGACCTGCTCGCCGACGGGGGCTTAAAGATCGTCGACCCCGCGATGGCGGACAACGGCAAACTCTATCCCGGATTTGACCTTGCGTTCGCCGAAGAGATGAAGTCTCTTTGCGCACAGGCGGATATTATCCTTCCGAACATAACCGAGGCGTGCTTCATCACCGGAGTCGAGTACCGTGAAAAGTACGACCGCGCGTATATTGACTCCCTCCTCGCCGCTCTGCGCGAAGCGGGCGCGAAGACGGTCATCCTCACCGGAGTCGGCTTCTCCGAGGATAAAACGGGCGTCATGGTCCTCGAGGGCGATACTCCCGAATATTACGAGCACAGACGCAACCCGAAGGGGAGCCACGGCACGGGCGACGTTTACGCGTCGGCGTTCGTCGGCGCGCTCATCCGCGGAAAAAGCGCGTTCGACTCCGCCGCGATCGCCGCGGATTACACCTTGAAGTGCATCGAGAATACGGTCGGCGATCCCGACCACTGGTACGGCGTCAAATTCGAGTCCGTTCTTTCGTATTATATCGACAGATTGAACTGAAAGGAGATAAAACCGTGAAATCGATTTTCATCTACTACTCGCTGTCCGGAAACGGCGACCTCGTCGCGTCTTCTCTTTCAGATAAGGGGATCGATATCCGCCCCGTCCGTCTCAAAAAACCGATGCCGAAGGCGTTCTTCCTTCAGATCATGAAGGGAGGATTCCTCGCGGGGACCGGAAACCGGGCGAAGCTCGACGGCTTCGATCCCGACGTGTCGGGATACGACAGAGTCGTGATCGGCTCTCCGATCTGGAACGGACGTATCGTACCCGCGATAAACACTGTTCTCGATACGGTCGATCTCGCGGGCAAAGAGGTCGTATTCATCCTCACGTCTGGCGGGGGATCCGCGCCGAAAGCGGAGGAACGACTGAAAAGTTCGTTCCCCGGCGCGCGCATCATAATGCTCAAACAACCGAAGAATAACGAGGACGAACTCTCAAAACTCGACTTCTGACACGGAGACCGCTATGGATAAAAAGGACGTCGCCCTCCTCACGGGAGAGGGTTACTGGTTTGTCGGACCCGTTATGGTTTCCGACGGTCCTCACGGTTTGAGAAAACAGGAAAAAGACGCGGACTTTCTGGGCGGAATGCCTTCTAAGCCCGCCGTTTGTTATCCCACTGCGTCGGCGCTCGCTTGTTCTTTCGACAAAAAACTTCTCCGCGAGATAGGCGAGGCGCTCGGGGACGAGTGTCTTTCGGAGGGGATATCCGTTCTTCTCGGACCGGGCGTCAATCACAAAAGAAGCCCGCGGTGCGGGCGTAATTTCGAATACTTTTCCGAGGATCCCGTTCTCACGGGCGAGCTCGCGGCGGCGATGGTGAAGGGTATCCAGTCCCGCGGGGTCGGCGCGTGCGTCAAGCACTTCGCCGGCAACTCGCGCGAGTGGGGCAGGATGGTCGCCGATTCCGTCATCGACGAGAGGGCGCTTTTCGAGATCTATCTGCGTCAGTTCGAGATCGTCGTGAAGAAAGCGCGCCCCGCCGCCATGATGACTGCGTACAACAAGCTCGGAGGCGTTTACTGTTCCGAAAACGAATGGCTGATGAACTGCGTCGCCCGCGAAAAGTGGGGATTCGACGGCGTGTTCCTGTCCGACTGGGGCGCTGTCAGCGATCCGGTTAAATCGGCGGCGGCAGGCCTCGACGTCGAGATGCCCGGACCCGACAGGGCGAGCACGTCCCGTCTGCGCCGCGCGCTTGAGGAAGGCGGCGTACACGGAAAAAAGATAAAAGAGCGCGTTGAAAACGTGAAAAAGTTCATAAGACGTGCACAGGCGGCGAAAAAAGACACGTCGTTCGACCTCGACGCACATCTTGAACTCGCCCGCCGCGCGTCGGCGGAATCGTCAGTTCTTCTCAAAAACTCCGGTTCTCTCCCGCTCCGCGCGGACGACCGCGTCCTGCTCGTAGGAGAACTCGCGAAAAATCCGAGATATCAGGGATCCGGGAGCAGCCGGATAGATCCCGTGTCGCTCGACTCGATATACGGCGAACTCAAAAAAACCTACCCGGAACTCGTATACGCGCCGGGTTATTCTCTCGACGGCAAAAAGGACGAGAAAATACTTCTCGACGAAGCCGTCGCTCTGTCGAAGACCGTCGACCGCGTCGTAGTCGTCGCGGGTCTTCCCGACGAATACGAGTCGGAGGGTTACGACAGGCTCGACCTTTCGATGCCCGCGTCTCACGACGCGCTGATCGAAGCGCTCGCGGACTCGGGAGCCGACGTCACGGTCGTTCTCCAGTGCGGAGCGCCCGTCCTCACCCCGTGGGCTGACCGCGTCGGCGCGATCCTCCTCATGTATCTGTCCGGGTGCCGGGGCGGAGCGGCGTGCGCCGACCTGCTCACCGGCCGCGCGAACCCGTCCGGACGGCTTGCGGAAACGTGGCCACTGAGGACCGAGGACGATCCGTCCTACAACAATTTCAACGTGTCCCTGAAGCGCGTCGAGCACCCAGAGGGGATCTTCACCGGTTACCGCTATTACGATGCGGTGGGCAGGGAAGTGCGCTTCCCGTTCGGCTACGGTCTTTCTTATACGACTTTCTCTATCTCCGACCTTGAACTCATCCCCGGAGACGAGGTCGTCGCGAAGTGCCGCGTTACGAATACGGGACCGGTCGCGGGGGCACATACCGTAGGCGCCTGGGTCGGACTTGAAAAAACGAGAATAATGCGTCCCGTCAGGGAACTGAGGGATTTCACCAAGATAGTCCTCGCTCCGGAAGAAAGCGCGGACGTCGAATTCAGACTTCCGCGCGAGGCGTTCGCGTATTACGACGCCGGATCCGGCGGATGGCAGGTCGAGAAGGGAGATTACTCCGTTTTTCTCGGAATGCCGGGTGCCGGTCCGGAGTTTTGCGGAACGGTCTTTCTCGACGGCGTCGAGCCGGAGAGCGAGGAGTACGACGTCGAGGCGCGCGTCAAAGGACGCGAAACGGAAAAAGGGGAAAAGGTCGTGATAACTCCCGACAGCCCCGTCGAGGAGATCAGAACGCGACTGCTCGGCAGATTCCTTTTGCGCATCGCGGATCGTAAGATCAAAAAGATGCGCCCGATCGACGCCGCGCACGCGAGGGAACTCGTGTACGGGTCGCCGCTTCGCGCGCTTATTCTCGCTCACCCCCGCTTCAACCGCGACACGGTCGACGGGATAGTTATGATCTTTAACGGCCATCTTTTCCGCGGCCTTTTCCGCACTCTTCGCAGCCTCCGCAAAAAATAATCAGGGAGATCCGATACCTGAATAACGCGCCGCCCTCCTGTCTACAATACGAAAAAAGACGGGAGGGTAATTTTTTGTCAAAGACAGTGATAATCGGTTCGGGCGTCGCGGGTCTCTCCGCGGGGATCACGGCGCTCCTGAACGGAGACGAAGCCGTCATACTCGAAAAGCACTCGGTTCCCGGGGGCAATCTCACGGGATGGGACCGCGGCGGATACCACGTCGACAACTGCATACACTGGCTCACCGGGACTAACCCGCTGACGAAGACCTATAAAATGTGGGAGACTCTCGGGGCGATCGGAAAACGCGGGATATACTACCCCGAAACGCTTTACACCTACGAAAAGGACGGAAGAAGCGTATCGCTTTACTCCGACGCCGAGAGACTGCGACGGAGAATGATCTCGCTCTCTCCCGCCGACGAAAAGGAGACTGACCGCCTTATCCGCGCCGTCCGCGCCGCTTCGTCGCTTTGCGGGATCGACTTACAAAAAAACGGCGAACGGTGCGCCCTTCACCGCGGCGTCCTCCGGTGCCCCGCGCTCGCTCCGTACTATTTCATGACCGCGGGAGAAGCGGCGGCGCGATTCCGCGATCCGCTCCTCCGCGGCTTTATCTCCGAGTTTCTGACGGAGAATTTCGGAGCGCTCGGGCTGATATTCGTTTTCGCGACGTTCTGCTCGAAAAACGGAGGGATCCCCCGCGGGACCTCTCGCGATATGGCGGGGAGGATGGCGGCGAGGTTTACCTCGCTCGGCGGAAGACTCTTCACCGGGGCGGAGGTCGCGAAAATCAGGATACGGGGATCCCGCGCCGTATCCGTCGTGCTTGAGGACGGGCGCGAGATCCGCGCCGATCACGTGATCCCCGCGTGCGACCCCGCCGCCGTTTTCGGAAAGATGATCGGGGCGGAGTATATGCCCGCGGCGTTGAAAAAGCGGTACGTGTCGCCGTCGTATTTCAGATTCTCTTCCTGTCACGCCGCGTTTACGTTCGAGGGGAAAGTTCCGTTCAAAGGCGATCTGATAATCGATCTGCCCGGAGATCTTCGCGGCGGGATGAGGGCGAAGACCGTCGTTCTCAGAGAGTATTCCCGCGAGAGATCGTTCGCTCCGCCCGGTCGCGGGATCGTTCAGACGATGTTTTTCTGCGACGAGGACGAGAGCGGGCGATTTGTCTCGCTCGGAAGGGATACCGAAAGGTACGCGGAGGAAAAGAAGAGGATCGGCGAGCGAATGAGGAAGGTCGTCCTTTCCCGTTTCCCGGAGCTCGCCCCGTCGCTCGGGCTGCTCGACGTATGGACGCCCGCCACGTACAACGGATTCACCGCGTCGGAGGCGGGGACATATATGGCGTTCGCATTCTCGTCGAAAACGATCCCGTCGTTCACGAGCGGCCGCATCCGCGGACTCGACAACGTCGTTCTCGCGACGCAGTGGCAGAGGGCACCGGGCGGACTCCCCAACGCCGCTCTCGCGGGCGTCCGTGCCGCAAACCTGACGGCGGGACGCTGAAATGGTTGAAAAAAGCAAAAATTTATGGTATATTATCGTTTGACACGAATTGACCCGAAAGGAAAGGACAATTGCTCGAACTCAAAAATATTTCATTCACCGCCGACGCCGATGACGGCAAGGTCGAGATCGTCCGCGACGTTGACCTCAGGATCGGCGAAAACCGCCTCGTCGCGGTCACCGGACCGAACGGAGGCGGCAAATCAACTCTTGCGAAACTCATAGCGGGTATCGAAATGCCCGCGTCGGGTTCCATTGAATTCCTCGGCGAGGATATCACCGGTCTCGGCGTCACCGAGCGCGCGAAGCGAGGTATCGCGTTCGCGTTCCAGCAGCCGGTGCGCTTCAAGGGAATATACGTCCGCGATCTTATCCGTCTCGCGTCGGGAAAGAATCTGTCCGCCGCAGACGCGTGCGAATATCTTTCCGCCGTCGGACTCTGCGCCCGCGACTACATCGACCGAGAGGTCAACGCGTCGCTCTCGGGAGGCGAACTAAAGCGGATCGAGATCGCGACCGTTCTCGCGCGCGGCGCGCGCCTGTCGATCTTCGACGAACCGGAGGCGGGGATCGACCTCTGGAGTTTTTCAAACCTCATTTCGGTTTTCGAGAATATGAGAAAAACGATCAAGGACTCTTCGATCATCGTTATCTCTCACCAGGAGCGGATCCTCGATATCGCCGACGAGATCATAGTCCTGAAGGACGGAAAGATCGCCCGGCAGGGCGCCCGCGAGGACGTTCTGCCCGAGCTGATTGGCACGTCGTCCGCCGTGAACACCTGCGAGCGCGTCCCGGTGATGAAGGGAGGCGCGGTATGATGCTTGACGAGATCGGAAAGAGACTCCTGTCCGAGGTCGCTGATCTTCACGAGATCCCCGAGGGCGCGTACAATATCCGCTCGAACAGCGAAGCGGCGGGAAGGCGCTCGACGGAGAACATAGAGATAACTCCCAAGACGGACGTCAGCGGAATCGAGGTCAGGATCAAACCCGGCACGAAACGCGAGAGCGTCCATATTCCCGTCGTTCTCACGAAGACGGGACTGCGCGAGGTCGTATATAACGATTTCTATATCGGCGAGGACGCGGACGTCGTCATAGTCGCCGGATGCGGGATCGACAACTGCGGCCCCGAGGATTCCGAGCACGACGGCATCCACCGTTTCTTCGTCGGACGCGGAGCGCGCGTGAAATACGTTGAAAAACATTACGGCTCGGGAAGCGGCAAAGGCAAAAGGATCCTCAATCCCGGGACCGAGGTATATCAGGAAGAGAACAGTACCGTCGAGATGGAGATGGTCCAGATAAAGGGCGTCGACGATACGGTGCGCACGACGACCGCGAAGCTTGCCGCGGGCGCGAAGCTAACCGTCAGGGAACGCCTTATGACGCACGGGTCTCAGCGCGCGGTCAGCACTTACGTCGTCACGCTCGACGGGGCGGATTCCGTCGCCGACGTCGTATCGAGGTCCGTCGCGCGCGACGATTCTTATCAGAAATTCGAGGCGAAGATCGTCGGCAACGCCGAGTGCCGCGGTCACACCGAATGCGATTCGATAATAATGGATCGGGGCAGGATCCTCGCGGTTCCGGGCCTCGAGGCGAACGACACGGGCGCCGCTCTCGTCCACGAGGCGGCGATCGGAAAGATCGCGGGAGATCAGATCGTCAAACTCATGACGCTCGGACTCGACGAGTCCGAAGCAGAGGAGCAGATCATAAACGGATTCCTGAGATAATGAAAAAAGGACGCCCTGCGTCCTTTTTTTACTTAAAGCGGCGTTTTGCTTAAAAAATAACCCGGAACGGCGACGAGCAGGAAAAAGACGATCGAGATCGCCGTGAACACGCCGATGAACTTCTTTCCGCGGTCCGGATACTCTCTCACGTACAGCCGGTAATTGATGACCGACGCGAGCGAACCTATGATCGTCACCAGCCCCGCTGAGTCGAGACCGTAGAGCAGAGCGCCGCGGTTTTCCGCGAACGGGAAAAGCACGATCGCCGCGGGAACGTTCGATATGACCTGGCTGACCGCGATGCTGAGGACGTATTCGTTTCCCGCGACGGCGCGGGACAGAAATCCCGCGATCTTATCGTTTGCCGCGATCGACGAAGAGAAGACGAAAAAGCAGAAAAACGTCACGAGCAGAACGTAGTCGCACCTGAGCAGAACGCGTCTGTCGAAGATCAGGACGGCGACCGTGACCGCCGCCGCGATATAAGGCCACCACGGAGTCCTGCTCACGATCATGAAGATGACGACGGCGAAAAGGCACAGATACGTTATCCGGTGCGGTGTCCTCTCCTTCGGGAGCCGCGCGGGGAAGGTCCCCTCCGGGATATCCGACTTCGAGCGCAGATCTCGCCGGAAGACGAACAGAACGAAAAGGACGAGCAGCGCGCCGGAGATCGCGCAAAGCGGGAGCATATAGAGGATGAACCGCCCCGCGCCTACCCCCGATTTGCCGAAAATGAAAAGATTCTGCGGGCTTCCGAACGGAGTGAGGAGCGAACCTCTGACCGCCGCGATATTTTCAAGCGCGAGAAGAGGAAGGATATATTTCTCTCTGCCGCACGCCCTGAAAAGGATGATCGTTATCGGCACGAAGATGATCAGCGACACGTCGTTCGTCACGAACATCGACGAGAAAAAGACGGAGAAGACGAGAAAAAGACCGAGCGCGAGCGGCGCCTTCATTCGCGCCGTCATACGGAGCAGGGGGACGAAAACGTCCTCTTTTTTGAAGCCCTCGAGCACGGTCAGCATAAGAAAAAGCGTCGCCAGCGTCCTCCAGTCGATATCGGCGAGCAGACGCGCCGACGGCGGAGTTATGAAGAGAGATATCACCGCCGCCGCGACGGCGACTGGAAGCATCGGTTCTTTTTTTATGAAATCCAAAATACGGCGTACGACAGTCAATTCAACAAAGGCCTTTCCTTAATCTGTTTTTCTGAATTTATAATATTCGTTCACGAGAGATCTGTACCCGAGTTCTTTCAGCTTTTCGTACGTGACGGCGTAGTTTCCCTTGCAGTGCCGCCCACTCCTGATATATCTGAGACATTCCGCGAAATACCGGTCGAGCTCGCGAAGCCCTCCGTCCGCCGTCAGAACAGGGAAAAACCAGCGGCTCCAGTTGAAGTCGCGCGTCTCGTTCCCCTCGTCGTAGAACTTGCGGTTGAAGATGCGGATGACGACCTTCGCGGCGCGGTCGAAATCGACCCCCTTTCTGATCCGCCAGCGGTACAGAGCGCGGCACTTGCGTCTCATCTTGTCCTTCATCTTTTTCACCGCGGCGTCTGAGAGATCGAACCGCCCGTCCGTATACTTGAATCCGAGGAATTCCCACGGCTCCCCCGGAGCCGTCACGGTCACCTTTTCAGGGTTAAGCCCGAGACCCTTTCCGGTCAGATGATCGGCGAGCAGTTCCCGGTACTTTTCAAGATCCTCCGTGCTGTCCGCGAATATCAGTATATCGTCCGAATAGCGGAAATACGGGACTCCCAACCCGTCGAAAAGACGGTCGAGAGAAGTTAAATAGACATTTGCCGAAAAAGCTGAGAGGGGCACTCCCGCCATCGCTCCGCGATCGCCGTTCGAGACGGTCGCCGTCCCACGCGAGGCTGCGTGTAAAAAAGTCCGTCAAAAAGGAAAGCAGAGCCGGATCGTCGCCGACGACGTCCCCGAAGATCCGTACGAGCCGTTCCGACGGGATCGAGTTAAAGTAATCGCGGACGTCCGCTTTGAGAACGTAAGAGCGTCCCGGATCCGCCGTTCTGACGATAGCGTCGATCGCGTCCTTCGCGGACACGTTTCTCCTGAACGAGTAGCACGACGGGGAAAAATACCCGTCGTACCTGTAAAGAAGATATGAAAGCAGCTTCAAAACCGGGACCTCGTCGGAGGGGAACGTGTAGACCGCCCTCTTTTTCGAGCTCCCGCTTTTGTTTATCACGCGGCGGGAGGGTAGGGAAAAGCCGTGATCCGGTTTTTCCAGCCGGTCCGTCACCGCTCTGTACTTTTCTCCCGCTATATATTCGTCGAGCCGCTTCAGCTCGCGGTCCGTCAGATGCCCGCGCTCCGATTTGTACTCCCTGAACTTTCGCCATACCGCAGGATCGGAGAGTTTTTCAAGAATTCCCATATTTCAAATAAAAACAAAAGAAGAAAGGGAAAGTGTTTTGAAATGGCATAGGTATGCCATGATACAAGACTGAACGCCGTCGGGCCGCCTGCAAGGCACTGTTAAAGGCGGCGCTTCGCCCTCCGCAGGCGCGAAGATCGCGTTTCCCTTTCTTCTTTGTCGGCTGATATTATTTATCCGAGATACTTGTGAAGTCTTTCGCGTATGTAGAGCACGCTGTTCGGTTCGGTGACCCAGAAGTTGATGAGCGGAACTCCTGCGGCGGCGGCCTGCGCCTTCGACCAGCGGTACGTCCGTCTGCCGAATTCCGATTTGCCGCCTACGATGATGAACAGACGCGGCGCTCCGCCCGAAAAGACGGCGAACGAGTAGTTCAAAAACCTGCCCGTACCGCCGAATTCCGTCGGAGATACGTTCTCGCGAACGGTAAACGAGGGGAAATCGGACGCGAACACCTCACGCAGCTTGACCGCCGCGGGGCGTCCGTCGTCGGCGTACATCGGGTCGACCGCTTCGCCCGCGAACGGCTGAGCCGACGCGGAATACGGCTGTCCCGAATTCGAGGGAGCGGAGGTATCCGGCGTACCCGCCGGACGGTTCGTTCCGAACAGGCCGCCCAACGCGTTGTTCACCGCGTTCCCGACCGCGCGGTTCGTCGCGTTTTTCGCCTCTCTCTCGGCGGCGTTCGTGACCTGACCGACCGTGTTTTTGATCAGCTTATCGAGAAATCCCATAATAATCCTCCGTATTTCGGGCGTCAGCCCGTCAGCATTCGGATCTTACGAAAACAGAATAACACAATCCGCTCCGGAAATCAAGTTTTCCGTTACGCGGGACGTTTTTTCGGGCATTCTATTCCCGGAACGTCTTCAGAAAACGATTAAGCCCTTCGGGGATGTCCATTTGAGGGTCAAGCCCCGTATCTCCGGGCCTGACCATCTTGTTTTTGCCGTGGTAGTCGCTTCCCGCAGTGACGAAAAGACCGTACCGTTCGGCGAGTTCGAGAGCGGTCCTGCACAGTTTTCCGGAAAAACCGGAGTAGAACGCCTCGATCCCGAGAAGCCCGGATCCGATAAGTCGGCGAAGACGGTTTTCCATCTCCTCTCCGAGGATCAGTTCGTCTCCGCTCCCGTAAAAGGGATGAGCGAGCACCGGGATCCCCCCCGAGCCTATGATCCCTTCGATCGCCTGCTTCGGAGAAAGATATTCGCTCTTCGGAGAACAACGGTCGATGAAATCTTTGATCGCCTGCTCCTTCGATTCCGCGTATCCGTGCTTGACCAGCAGATTGCCCAGATGCGGTTTTCCCGGATTGTCGAGCGAGAGGATCCCGTCGATCTCGTCGTCCGTAAACGTAAAACCGAATTCAGACCGCAGAAACTCAATACGCGCGCGGATCTTTTTCATACGTATATCGTGACCGAAGCCGACGACTTCCCGTATCGGCGCGGCGTCAGGGTCGATTCCGTACCCGAGGATATGGTACTTGCCCCCTTTATCTCTGCAGGAGAGTTCGATCCCCGGGATGAAAAGCGGGTCGCCCTCCCTCAGAAGAGGGCGGACGGCAAACGCCGCCTTCACCGCGTCGTGATCCGTTATCGAGAACGCTCCGAATCCCGCCTCCCGTACTACCTCGAGGATCTCCTCCGGGGTGTCGGTTCCGTCGGACACGGTCGAGTGCATATGAAGGTCGATCATATCGAATTTGTTGTTCATAAATTACCGTCTTACCGGCGTCACCGTTCGGATCAGCCCAGTTTTTTCTTTATGGTGAGAATATTCCGGCCGTCCCTGTATTCGTAGACGACGTCGTCCATGATCTTTTTCGTCATGAATATTCCGAGTCCCCCGATTTCGCGCTCCTCGGCTGAAAGCGTCACGTCGGGGTCTTCTTTTTTGAGCGGATCGTAAGGCACGCCTTTGTCCACGAACGTGATCGAAACGGTCACGGGCTCATCGGAAACCTCGACTCTGACGGTCGCGTTCCCTTTATCCGGAGCGTACGCGTAGTTCGCGATATTGACGAAGATTTCCTCGACCGCGATCTCGAGCTGCATCCGCGCTTTCGGCGGGCAGTTCACGCCGTCGAGCTTTTCCCCGACGAACGCCTGCACCTCGGGAAGGTTTTCCGTCAAAGCTTCCAGTTCGAGGTCGTCAGAGAAAGAGGCCGGAGCATCATTTTTCGGCATAAGGTCTTTCAACTCCTTTTCGGGGGATCCGGCGCCGTCTTCCGGGTCATCCGGGTCCGGACCGGAATACTCAAGGCAGAGCATGGTAAGGTCGTCGAACTGTTCCGCATCTTTCACGAAACCGTCGACGGCGGCGCGAACGTTCTTCAGAGTCTCGACGGGAGACGCGGCGGGATCGTCGTTGAGCGCCGTGAGCATACCGTCGACGCCGAACATCTTCCCGTCGGCGTCGGTCGCTTCCGGGATACCGTCCGTGTACAGGAACAGTTTTGACCCCGGTTCGACGGTAAGTTCGTATTCTTTGTATTCGATCCCGTCCATTCCGCCTATAACGAAACCGTGTTTGTCTTTATAAAGTTCGAACGAACCGTCGGGGCGCTTCAGCACCGGATATTCGTGTCCCGCGTTTGCGGCTGTCAGCTTGCCGGTCGGGATCTCAAGGATGCCGAGCCAGACCGTCACGAACATGTCCTCGCGGTTGCTCGAACAGATAAGCGCGTTGGTATCTTTAAGGATCTGCGCCGGGCTCTTGCCCGCCATCGCGTTGTTGGCGAGGATGATCTTCGTCGCCATCATGAACAGAGCGGCGGGGATACCCTTGCCGGAGACGTCCGCAATGACCATGCAGAGATGATCGCCGTCGACGAGGAAGAAGTCGTAGAAATCTCCTCCGACTTCCTTCGCGGGATCCATCGTCGCGTAAATATCGAACTCGTTTCTTTCCGGGAACGCGGGGTATGCGTTCGGAAGCATGGCCATCTGAATACGCATCGCGAGATTGAGCTCCGTTCCTATCCTCTCTTTCTCAGCGGTGATCGACCGGATCTCATCCATATGAGAGTCGATCTCAAGCGCCATGTCGGAGACGTCGTCCGCCAGACGGCCTATCTCGGTGCGCGAACGGATCCTTCCGAGCCCGTCCGTTACGGCTTTGCTGTCCTTTTCTTCTTTATACTGACGTATATTGTACTGTACTTTCTTGAGAGGACGCAGAACGAAAAGGTAGATCAGAGCCAGACAAATCAGGGACAGAGCGAGATGATTGACGAGTGCGAGCGTCGC
This sequence comes from Clostridia bacterium, assembly GCA_017518975.1. GTDB lineage: Bacteria > Bacillota > Clostridia > Oscillospirales > CAG-272 > RUG11130. The sequence goes on along the minus strand of JAFWTH010000145.1, from coordinate 20,685 downwards.
TCCGATGCGCGTCTGCCTCTCGACGTTGGCGTTGATCCCGGAAAGATCGTACGTCAGTCCGATAAGAACGCTGTGTCCGTCGAAGGAACAGGCGGAAAAGTAACAGTCGACGTAATTTCCCGCGTCCGCCAGATGGCTCGAGTTCTGCGTCGCCTTCCTCATTGCGTCCGCCTGACTCTCCGAGACGGAGACAACGTGACCGAGAGGGTAGACCTCTTCATAGTTCGTTCCCCTCTTTGCGCCGACGTCCGCTCCGCTGAAAAGGAAGAACTGACTGTCGTACGGTTCCTCGGATATGACGCAGAACAGGAAACTCAGGTTATACGACTGTTTGATCTGATCGATATCGGTGACGAGCCACGAATAAGCGATCTCCGCGTAAAGTTTCTGATCTTCCGCCGGGAGCGCCTCGCACCGATCCGTATCGAGATAGCGGAGCTGCAGTTCCGGATGACGCTCCGAAAAAGTTATGCATTTCCGCTCGGTTTCGGTACCGGATCCGAACTGCGCGTCGTATTCGATATCGAGTTCGTCCGGATGGGCGTACCAATACCGTATCAGCCACTCGTAAGCCGGATATTCCGTAAGCGCGCGTTTCGCGTTTTCAGCGATCTCCGAGGCGTGGGACTCCGTATGCTGCTTGACGTTGTTATCGTAGAGAAACTTCTCGCAGACGTAAGTCAGAAGACCGGTGATCAGCACTCCGATCAGAAAGAAAGTCGCGACCTCGATTATTATACTGCCTTTTTTCTTCTTCTGCTTCATGATATCATTCGATCGTCAGAATATCGGAAAAACCGGTCACCTCGAAAATATCGTTCACCGCGTCGTTTACGTGACAGAGTTTCATTTCTCCCTGCTCGTTCATCGCCTTCTGCGCGGAGAGCAGGACGCGAAGGCCCGCGGACGAGATGTAACCGATCTTTTCAAAGTCAAGGATCAGTTCTTTGGTCCCCGGCAGGATCTCCTTGATCACTCCCTCCAGTTCCGGCGCAGTAAGGGTGTCGATATGGCCCTCGGGCGCAATGATCGCTTTTCCGTTTTCAACCGTTTTGTTGATCGTCATTTTCAGTTCTCCTAAACGCAGCCGCAATGCGTATCCGGATAGATCCGTCCCGGGACGTCTTCGATCGGCTCGCAGATTTGATAGATTAAGAATACCATATAATAATTAATAAATCAAGTGTCGTAATAATCCAACCTCATCCGGCGCATAATAATACCGCAAAAGGATGAAAACCGGAAGGAAAGGAAAGAAAGAATGAAAGCGACCGGAATTGTACGCCGTATCGACGACCTCGGACGGGTCGTGATACCTAAAGAAATACGCCGCACAATGAGGATAAGGGAGGGTGACCCGTTACAGATGACATTGACGGAGATGGACATTTTCCTCCTCGGAATGATGGATTTAGCTAAAAGGTTCGGGGTGGATTAGTACATATCGCTGTTTTACGGTGAGTATTTGAAACGGTTAAAATAGAGTACAAAAGTGCCGCAAAGCCTTATACTACAAGGCTTTGCGGCACTTTTCAACTATGTCAATGATTTCAGCAGAGGTCAAAAACATTATTCAAAACAGTCACTTATATTTCTTCTGCGGTCCTAACAATAATTGTCTCTGCAATAATTCTCATAAGAGGTATTTCTTTATTTAATTCTTTATCATTCTTAAATGGATGATAGATTCCTCTTTCTTTTACTCTTGTTGTGTTTGATTTGTTGTGTACTAACGAATTCCTTGTTTTATAAATCCTTGCAGCTATTTTTTTAGGGAGTTTTTCGCTTGTATGATCAGCTAAATCAACAGTATCTCCATTTGAAAATGACACCTCATGCGTCTTATAGTAGTTTATCAACGATGGATCATACGCATTTAAATCGGCATACAACACATCGAATTGAATAAGCGATTTTAAAGTTAATTCCAGTGCTTCAAGTTCATTTCCTAAGAATGCATCTCTTGTGATCTTGGTTTTCTTTTGAATAAAATCAATTACCTTACTAATTTCTTTGGGCTTTTTTGTCGAGAACGCCGGATGCGTCAGTATTTCTTTCACACCAGCAATCAGCGAACCGTTGTATACATCGTCAAAGAAGTGCTCCATAATATGATAATAAGCTATGAATTTAATAAAAGCATCATTTGAGGATAGGGCGAGATTGTATTGCTCGATCAATTCCATATTATAAAAAAGCTTTGGTGTTTCAATCTCATCGGGATGTGAAAAATGTCTGTAAGAATTACTTCCTCTATCTATTGATAGGTCTGAAATATCATGAACAAGTTTAAAGGCAGACCCTGTGTTATAAGAAAGATTAAATAAGAAAGAATTTGCATATTTCAGCAACGCAACAACAGGCATTTGTCCTGATGACACAATTTTAAGTGAATACGATATCCTCACAACACGTAAAAGTATATCAAAAAGGTTAATCGTATCAGTTTCACCTAATTCAAATCGTTGCAGTATGTATCGTGCCGGAATCATCCGCCTATAATCCCTGATTTCTTCTTTAGGAATTGATGACAAAAAAGACAACAACAATTCGTGCGAAGGCGACGAGAGAGTATAAGACACTTCATCATCGCCTATAGTAATTGGTTCGTGTGGGAGACGCATACTAATTCTATTATCTATTGGATCTGCTATTATTTCTATTTCCTTTGATGTATAAAGATATGTCGGTGCTAAAGTATAGCTTAAGCAACGATTATTTACAATGTCAAACTCTTGCCGTGTACAAATGACAGAATGTCCCTCTATCATTAGTTCTATTTGATCAGTTGTGTTATTGAAACTTGTAGATCTACTTCCCAAAAACAGTTCAACAAATTGCTGAAAAGATTCCCACTCCATATTAAAAACCTCCTAAAGTTTTTTGACGTTTTCAAATACTCTATCCTGTCCAAATATACATTTTATCTAAAAGCCTTTTAATAATCGTGCTTTTTTATTCCCAATATTCGCGGATATGATCCCTTAAAAAATGCTCATATTGCCACTCAGGACCGTCAAAGAGCACTTGCAAGAGAGTTTCCTGTAATTCACTCTTTTTCATTCTGGATACATACTCAACAAGTAGTCCTTGAAGTTTATCCTGCCGTTCCTCTTCCTCTTGCTCCGCTTGAAGCGCCTCGTTGTAAAATCGATCCGCTTCCTTTGGAAACACCGCAAAATACAGCGCGGCCATATGTTTGCAGATAATTCGCTTGCCGTCCGCGTGCGGGCAATTACACTTTGAACTGCGTGGATGCTCAAGGTTTATTTCAACGTCATAATCCGCGCCGTTGCCGCCTACCTTTCCGGAATAAGTATTGTCGTTGATCTTTTTATGACTCAAGACCCTTTTGCTGGTGAAATAATCATACCCGCGCCATAAGGACGCGCCGCTTGCAAGATCGATTAGTCCCATTTCTTGCCCTCCTTATCAACAATCTTTTCTTACGTAATACGTCGATCGGCCGCCGCCGAGTTTTTCGATCTCGCCGAGGGTGCAGAGTTCACGCAAGCGGCGTTCCACCGACGACGCGCTCATTGAGGTGCAGAGGTCGGCGATATCGGATTTGGTGAACTTCCCGATCTGCGTTCTGACCGCGTTTCTCACGGTTTCGAGCGGCGAGTCCGCAACGAGTTCCATCCGCTCCTCAAAATCGCGGTAGGAGGCGATGATCGTTCCCAGCAGATACTTTATAAACGGCGTCGGATCGTCCTCGCCCTCGTGCCATCCGTTCTGCGATTCCTCAAGCGCGTCGTAATAACTCTCTTTCGTTTTTTCTATCTTGCTCTCGAGCGAAATATACCGTCCGATCTCATATCCGCTCCGATACAGCAGAAGGGTAGTCAACAGTCTCGACATTCTGCCGTTGCCGTCGATAAACGGGTGAATACAGAGAAAGTCGTGTATGAAAACCGGTATGATCAACAGCGGGTCGACCTTGCCTTCACCGACGGCGAAATTGAACGCGTCGCAGATATCCCGCATCGCGCCGGGCGTTTCATACGGCGCGGTCGGCGTAAACAGCGTGTACGCCTTTCCGTCCGCGCCTGTCGCGCTGATATAGTTCTGCACGTTCTTGAACGATCCGCCGAACGCGCTGTCGGTATGGCTGAACATTATCTTGTGAAGCTGAAGAATATAGTTCGGGGTCAGCGGAATATATTCGAAATTCTCGTGGACGGTATTCAGCGCGTCACGATACCCGGCGATCTCTTTTTCGTCGCGGCTGCGCGGCGCCGTCTTTTCACCCATCAGTTGGCGCAGGCGCGTGTCCGTCGTGCGGATCCCCTCGATCGCGTTCGAAGATACTGTGCTTTGGATCTTCGCGATCTCGACGAGCTTTTTGACGTCTTCCGTCCTTTGGCGCAGATAAACCGCCTGTTTGCCCTTTTCCTCATGGATTAGGGACAGGTAATTGATGATCTCGTTATCCCACGTTTTATTCTTTAATGATGAATAATCAAATCTCCTCATTTTCATCACCTCTTCGTTATTCTCGTCAATTATACCACATTTGACGAGAATAGTCAAGCGACCGACTGATAACTTCAGCCGGTCGTTTTTCTTTCAGAGGAAGTATGCAGTTTGATGTTTTGAAAAAGGACTTGTCTCTTTGCCCGTTTTTGATTATAATATATGCCGAGGGTGTACATAATTGGAAACGCTACTATTTATACACTTAAAGTGTATACAAACAGAGGAGATACAATTGTTTTGACTTTTGGTATACTTTAGCCATCAAATAGCAAAGGAGAGTCGAAATGTTCAGGCTGGAAGAGAACAATCAAAAAATCGGGGCGTATATCCGTAAGCAGATAAAACGTAAATTCAAATCGGAGCGCCAATTTTGCAAAGCCTATCTGGTATTGCAGGATATATCGGCAAACGATGAAGAGACAAGAAAAATGCAGAACCGTTTTTCTCAGATCTTTAACGGGAAAAAGGCGATCCAGACCTATGATCTTCCGTACGTTTCCGAGTTGCTCGGGGTATCGTGCGAAGCGATCCTCTCAGCAGGTAAATGCTATGTTCCGGTCAGTTCCCACGTTACGAATTATGACGTAGCTTTCTCAAAGGACCCGGAAGTATGGCAGTCATACGTTGAGCGCGAAGATAAACTGATCCTCAACTATGACGAATACGGCAAATCGGTCCTTGATTACGCTTTTGAATTCAGGAATTACGGATTCTTGAAATATCTCACGGCTAACGGATATATCAAATTCCGCGATTCATCCGATTCGGATTTCAGATACGATTTTGGCGCAGATACAACGATAAAACGAAGGGATATCTCTCATACCGACGTTGTGAGTGCGGAGTTGAGTTATACCAATAAACTACGTATGAATATGCTCTCGCTTGCTATGGAAAACGTGGATTTTTCAACTCTCGATATGCTCCGCGCACGCGAGACTCCCATGCTTCATTTTGCCGCCGTGTACAGTAATACCCCTCCCGAACCGGACGGATATGATTATTCGGAAATCGTTGATAGTATCGCCTCTGCTCCGGACGGGGTTATCGACTATTTCCTTACGGAATACTCTGTTTCAAGACAAGGATCGGTTATACCGTCGCTGTTCTTGTATCAGCATCTTGGCGCCGTTATCGTTGCTATGATCAGGAACCGCGACCCACGTGTGAACCGCGTGATAGAGAAAGCCGTTGAGCATAATAACAAGGTTCATACGATGATTAAAGGTATATATAGTGACGCAGAAAAGATAATTATGGATCAATTCAAATGTCCGAAAACCGAAGCGAAAAAAATGGTTTGTACGATCAATAGTTTTTATGAGAAGTGTGGCGTTGCGAAAGTGTACTGCTATAATTCAAATAACTGTTTAGTCGCAAACGTTATTCGTGCAGACGCTGAAGTGACGGACGCCGGAACAATGAGCTTGCTTCAAGCGTTGAACGTCTCTTGCGACACCGTTCGCGCTGTTGCGGAAAAGGTGGATAGGTAAAATGCCGAAGTGGTGCTTCAATTATGAATCGGGCGAGTACGAATACATCGACCGCAACGGATTCAGCATTGATCGCGGCGAATACGTTTACAACTGGGATGACAGTGAATACAGGCGTGAAGAGCGGGAGAGAGAGGAAGAGAAAGAGGAAGAGAAGCGTCGTAGAGACGAGAATAATTTGTTATAGTTGTTTTCGCATTTCAGAAAACGAAAAAGGCGACCGACTGATAACTTCAGCCGGTCGCTTTTCTTTGTCCGTCGGTATATTTTTCTCATAAAAAACAGATAATAGAAACGTATCAACAGAAAAGGAGATCATAAATGAAAGCAACGGGAATCGTTCGCAGGATAGACGACCTCGGGCGCGTGGTGATCCCGAAAGAGATCCGCCGCACGATGAGGATAAGGGAGGGTGACCCTCTCGAGATATACACCGACAGGGAAGGGGAAGTCATTTTCAAAAAATACTCCCCGATGGGTGAGATGACCGAATTCGCCGCGCAGTACGCCGAGACGCTGCACAAGACGTGCGGACTGGCGGTGGCGATCTGCGACCGCGATTCGGTTATCGCCGTTTCGGGCGTTCCGCGCCGCGAATACGCGGACAAGCCGCTGACTCCCGAGCTTGAGGAGCTGATGGAGCGCAGGGCGCTCTTTACCGACCGCTCGGAGACTCCGGTGAAGATAACCGACGGCGGCGGCCACGTGATCAGCTGTATGATGCCTATCATCACCGAGGGGGACGTGACGGGATGCGTCGCGTCGCTCGCGCCGTCCGAGTCCGATCGCCCGACGGTGACGGAACTCGAGATGAAGCTGATACAGACGGCGGCGGGTTTTCTCGGCCGTCAGCTTGAATCGTGAAAAGCCGGAAAGGGTCGAAAAAAACAGCGCTGAAAGAGACAAGGCTCGCCTGAAACAGGCGGGCCTCGTTTTTTCAAAAGAGACGGCGCGGGGCGCTTGCGGCGTTCCGCGCGGTATAAACCGACCGCGGCGCTCGAAAACGGTCGGGATAAACGGGATCCGCGTCTCTGCCGCTCACGGGCGCGTCAGGACAGCCCGTTCACGCGTCTGTACTCTTCCCAGATACGGCGGATCTCCTCCCAGTCTTCCTCCGTCACGGCGCTGTCCTCTATCGGATTGAGCACGTAAAGATCCGGCACTCCGAAGCTTGAACATTCGCGCGCGTAACGCATGAAATCCCTGCGTGTCCCGCCCGATCCGGCGTCGGTATCGACGGAGATCCCGGGCATCATCGCGTCGAAAAGTTCGGCGCGCTCTCTCATGAAGCGCACGGAGTCGCGGAGCGCGAAGTGGGTGTCGTGCAGTCTCGCCTGATCGGTAAAAGCGGCGAGAAGCGGATGACAACAGCTGTTGTTCATCAGCGCGTCGGGCTTTACCCGCTTCGCTTCGGTAAATATCAGTTCGATAAAACGGTACAGAAGAGAAACGCCGTAATATCCCTTTTCGTGTATCCTCATATTCTTCTCAAGAGGGATCCGTATGATCGAGTCGATCTTGAATCCGTCGGCGTTCATACACCCCTCGTCCGCCGACAGAAGCGTGTGCATGACGTCCTTGATGCGGGCGCGGTAGGCCGGTGACGTCGGGTCAAGGGAGAGCTTTTTCCCCGATTCGCTCAAAATGCATTCTTCTTCCGGAAGCCCCTCGGGATTCCAACTCTTGAACCACAGCACGACGCGGCGTCCTTTCGCGTGCTGTTCTTCAATAAAGCCGCGCATGTCGGGCCACTTGTCCCCGTCGGGCAGAGCTGTGCCGTATTCTTTCTGCCATTTGTCGTCGATTATTATCACGGACGGGCGCAGACCGCGCTCGTCAAGAGTGTCGGACATCCGCTGATAGCAGTCCTGAGACGCCGCGTCGAAGATCGACGCGTAACCGGGCGCGACCGCCTGTTCCTTCCAGCCGCAGAAAAACGGTCCGCGCCACCACGCGGGTATATCTCCGGTCACGGCGCGGGGGACGCCGCGGTCGTAATGCCACTGCGCGTACCGGCGCATACAGTCGAGGTCGGTGTCGGCGGTCAGGATGAGGATAGGCGGACTTTCCCAGAAGCCGTCGACCTCCTGATATCCGCCGAAGCCCGAGTGAAGGCAGAAACGCGCGATATCAAGGCCGAACTGCAGACTTTTGTACGTCAGCCCGTCGAACGAGCAGTTATCCCGCAGGGCGGCTATGCCGAGAAGAAACCGTCCGTCGATCCCCGCAGTACGGAACGAAAACGCAAGAGGGACCGGAGAAAAACCGCCTGTAAGACTGAAGCCGAGATAAGTATCTTCGGCAGTTGTAAAAATTCGCCCGGGGAGTTCCGAGTTCGCAAGTCCGAGCGGAGCCGTATAATCCGCTGCCTCGTATCCGCTGCCGTAAAACCTGTCTTTTCTGTTCCCGATAAAGTAATCGATCCCGTCGACGGCGCCGCGGCCGTACACACGTACGCAGTACGCCGCGTGATCGGGCGTGAAGCGAAAAACGTATTCTTTTTTGTCCCAGAGGGAAGATTTCGCCGTCCATACGACCGTCATCCCGTCGGAGTCTTCTTCGATTTCGGGCGTGCCGAGGCTGATCTCTTCGTCTTCCCGCCCGTCCCGGTCCACCGCCGAGACCGCACTCAGACGGAAGATCTCTTCTCCCGCCATACCGGTCGATATCCCGTTTTCTTTGATAATCGCGAAATAACCGTTCCCCTCGTAAGAACGCGTCAGCTTTTCTTCCGCTGCCATACTCAAATAATCCGCCTTTCATTTTCCTGTTGTCGTAATGTTATTATACCATGACGCGCGTCCCGCTTCAACCGTAAAACCCCGTCCTCCGTCCGAGGCGGCGAATTTTTCGCGATACAGCACGACCGCAAAGGAGAACTTTTATTATTCGGTGCACTTTTCCACGGGTTTTCACACCATATTTTTACACTTTTCCATGGGTTTTCAAGCGAAAAATTACACTTTTTCCAAAAACAAAGGAGGATCATTACCATGAAAGATGAATTTGTCGCCCGTGTCGGCGTTTGGGGGCAACGCCATTACCAGTATCTGAAAGAATGCAAGCCGAGCGTGATCGGCGTGATGCGGCTGAACGGCAGCCTGAACGCCTACCTTCAGCAGGTCAACGAGCAGGCGGACGAGATGTGCTATCGGCTGGTCAAGCAAATGGCAAAGGACGAGGGCGTCACCGACCAGCTCAAGGCAGAGAACCCTATGGAGTGAGTGCGGAGGATGAATGGGATTAGGGCGAGGGCGATGGAGGCAGCGAACGATTAGGTCGTTTTTTAAGCGACCTCCGGAACAATAGTTATGTTATTCTTTTTTTGGTAAGTAAGCAAATCATTATACAGGGCTGTACTCCTAAAATCGTCAATACTGAATGTCCCTCTCAGTGTTGCTTCTATTTGCTTTATCGAAGCTTGTCCATGCAATCCGGTCGCAACTTTGCAGAATAGATTCACAAAATCATGACCATTTGTTATTAGGAGGAACTCCTGAAGGCGTGAACATTTAGGAATTGCATCGCATAGGCTTTCTCTAGCAGCGTCTATTAGATTTGATGGATTCATCGAATTCAAGTCTTTCACTATTTCTGTATTCATATCGTCAATACTTCTTTTATAATGCTTGGAAGGTTTCATTCCATCAAAGGTGATACGCCAATTATATTGATAGCTTAACATGCGAAGTTTGCTTAGCTTTTCTAGTCGTTCAAGACAATGAAGCCTCAATTCTGCGCTGTTCATTCCTCCCCCCTTGTAGAAGTTACAATATAGTCTATCAAAACAACCATCTACCGAGATTATCATCATTTCGGCACAAGAATAGTCACAAAAGAAGCATTGTCCATTTATTGGGGCCGATAGGTAATCCCTATCTCGAATTCCAATTACCCTTTTGTTCTCTTTAAAATGATTTTGGACAATCTCGTCTACTCCTGTATTACTTGCGTATGACTGAAAAATCTCGGAATTGCCAGAAAGTAGAGGACGAAACAGTTTCTGATCGTCCTCGCCTTCAACTACAACACATACTTTATCTCTATCGTGAGTCAGAATTAGTTTAATCTCAGAAATGGTATCCGCTTCATCAAGTCTATCTCTTATGGAATTAACCATTATGCAATCCTCCCAGATCAATCTGAAGGTCCCAGTTATGAGATATAATCTGAGGGGAATGAGTGGCTATAATAACTCGTATATTTTTCTTGAGAGTTACTACGCTTTTAAGATTCTCCATCAATTCTTTTTGCCATGCAATATGCAAAGAGATTTCTGGTTCATCTATCAAAAGAAGATTAACATCCGATTCGAATATCAGCTTATAAAACAACACTATAATTTCCTGCTCGCCAGAAGAAAGATCATTTAGAGATAGCGTAACTCCCTCGTCCGTCTTAACTACTATCCCATCGGTGCTCGAAAGAAACATTTTCTTAAAAGTCAGCTTCTCATTGACAATTCTTTCGTAGAGATCAAGTTTATCAATTATTGATTCGAATACTTGATATTTTGCATTGGCATCTTCAAGATAAATAGACAGCTCTATGCCAAACCTTCCCAATTTTTCTTGGTCCAACTGATTTAAATACGAAGCATTTTGAATCTCTGCCAATCCATATTTCTGAAGCTTGTCTTGTTTTTGTTGCAGCTCCCTCAGTTTATTAAGCACATCGGCGGATACTTGTTCAGATTGATCAGCTTCAAAAAGACGTTTAATATATGTGCTGTCAAGATTGCTAGAAAGCGAAGAATGCTTCTTCATTATCTCCGCCAATTCGGCTTTGAGTTTTTCGGAGTTCTCATTTATGACAGTAACATACTCCGCCCTAGGCTGATTGTACCTTCGCTCTTCTTCGGGAACTGCCCTCTTTTCAATCAGCCTCTGCTCTTGAATAAAGTGGACCTTTCCAATACTCTTTTGAATTTTTTGAATTAATCCAATTGCAAGATTTAGTTTCTCAATTGCCTCTTGAATTCCTTTTGAAGACAACTCTTCGCCTAATGCATCCAGAATTGAAAATACAAATCTTTGTTCAACTGCATCATCGCTTAAGAAACGCAATTGCTTCGGTAATTCTCCGACTAGTTGTATCTTCTCGCCAGTTCGAACATCAATATAGTCATTGTATCCTATTCGTCTAATGAAAGAAGAGAGGCCACGCCTTTTGCTCCAATTATCTTTAGGATATGGAAAAGCATATTCATTAATCTTGAATGTTTCTTTGTTTTTTGTGATTTGAAACTCGTCATTATCGCAGATAATTATTAGCTTCTTAAATGAATAGACAAGTACTTTTTCTAAACTATCATTGCAAAGATTATTGATAATTCGCAAAATGGTGGATTTTCCATAACCGTTTGGCCCTGTAATAATCATAATACCCTCTTCGGGGAAAGAAAGAGTATAATCAAATCGCCCAAAGAGCTTTGTGATTTTTATTGATTGCAGCATATACAGCCTCCTATTTTTGTACTATTTCCCGCATCTCTAATACTCTCTATTGTATGAGAAAGAATATCTTTTATTAGTTTTCCCACGTTCAACTTTTCATTTCACACCAATGTGATAATCAAAAGCTCTCCGGCACCAACGCCAATTTATTGATCGACTCGTGAGCTCGGGCGAGGGAGTCGTAGACGGCGAGGACATCATCGGAGTTCCAAGTGCGGAGAGATTTCTCGTCGATGACGCCGGCGCTTTCACGGATGATCTTTGCAAGCTGCTCCTCATCGGCCACGGCAACGACAGCCTGTACTGCTGCGTTGCTCTGCGCCTTTTTGAGATTTAGAATAAGGCTTTTTACTGACCCGCCAACCTGAACCTCAAACACATAAATGGCCTTTCCCATATTGCCGATTTTCGCTTCCCATACAGCGTCAACCCTTGCGCCAGCGCCTATTGTGACCTCAGAGCGGCTTTCAAAGCCCAAAAGCTCTCCGATAGCGACCAGCTTTTCTTTAATTTCATCGTGAAGCGACTTGGAATCGCTGGCCGTTTTGGGCGTGACCGTTACAGGAGCCTGATTACCGGGCTCCTTCTTTTCTGCTAACGGCAATACTTCATCCCAAAGGAAATAGTCAACCGCCAACAAATCGCAGTCTTCGGCTCCAGCTGATTTCAGTGCGATGGATATCTCCTTTGCAATCGCGCAGACTTCTGCATACTTTTTGCCGGTGTACTGATAATTGTACTTGGGCATATCCGGGATTTCGAGATAGGTAAAACACTGAATCGTTGTCTTATTAAAGATAACGTATTCATCCGGGTTGGCATAGGTAAGAAGTTCGCTGATTGTCGCTGGCCCCATCCCTTTTATGGATTTCAAGAAGGTATCCCACCGCTTTTCAATCGGCGCTGACCCATACAACAATTCAGCCAGCTGCTTTTTGATTACATCGAATCCATTGTCCGCTATCAATTGATCGGCGACATATTTTTTGTTGCCCCAAATCAGCATCGACCACAGCTTGCTTATGTACTCGAGAAAGCCTTCTTCTGTCATGGCTAACAGCTTGTCCCGTGTAAAGGACTGATAATACGTTTTGCGCTCCTTTCGCTCAGCCCAGTTATCATTGTAATAGTCGGCGTTGGTCTTCTTATTCTTCACAAAGGATGCTATTGCTAATTGAAGTTTTGATTTGTTCATTTTTTTCCTTTCTATCTCTTAAGCTTATTTATAAATATACCTGCAAATCTTAAAGCTATTTCATCGCATGAATACTTTGAAGAATCTAACGCTTGAATTTCCGCTAATGCGGGATATTTTTCTCTCAATTGTTCAACAGTTATATTATGTAAAATCGGTAAAATAATCTTCTGCCCACTAGCATTTTGCCGACTTAAAAATTCATTTAATTCTTTTTCCGTCCATTCACGACCAAAATAGTTTTCAGAGATTACTATGACAGCAAATCTTGCCTTGGATACACCATCAAGAATTCTTTCCTTCCATTTGTCGCCCCATTCTAAAGAATCTTCATCGTAAAAAATTTTAACATTCAATTTTTCAAATGATAGTTTCAATTTTTCAACATATTCTTCCTTGTCTTTATTTGCGTGTGAAATAAAAACATCATATGTCGTTTCTTGTCTCTTCTGCTCTGATACTAGGTTGTTTTGCTTTTCAATTGAATCCCAAAAATCGTAGTCGCAATAAACTTTTTCCAAATAGAATAATATAGAAGTCACTTTATTAGAGCCCATTGTGTTAAAAGTAGATACAAGTAACTGATATATAAGGTGAGTTTTCAAGTATTTATGGCTAAAATCCTGAACATCCCGCATCCAATCTCGTACCATCGTTTCAGATGGATAAGCGTTCATAAGAGATAATGCAGAATGAATAGCCATTTTATCATACTGTGGCTTCCCCAAAGATTCACCCCGATCAATAAGTTCTTTTAAATACTCTCTAGCAGAAATCATTTTTAACCTCATTTCAAATATACTTGTTATAATAGTTTAATTATTTTTCTCAAAAATCCCCACTTGTTCCATTACTTTGCGAAAACTTCAGGACTATACTGCGGTGTATAGCTGTTTTTAATAAAGCAAACCTTAATATCAAAGATCAGATGGTCGCAGATAATTTGTTATTAATGGTTTTGCATTAATCATTCGTAGACATCCTGAGAAAGTTGTAAGATTTTATCTAATAATGGAATAAAACCTTTGAATTCATCGGGCTCAAATCCGTTAACACGTTTTGCAATTTCAGTCTTTATTCTTTCTGGTAAATTAGGTAAGTTTTTTATCGGATGTTTACGATCAGGTATTAAATCTTCTACGATTGCTTCTATAGTACCATCCCAAGAGAAGTAATCTTCAATAAGAAAATCACCGTCAGTGACGTCATCTTTATATGGAATAAATGATACAGTTATATTGTCTTGTACAATATCTTGATAAGTCATAATTCGTTCGTCACTTTTTGATATTCCGGTTATTGAATGTGCCCCGTCACGTCCGGCATTGTCTCTGTCAAAAAACACTATAATCCTCTTTGATGCAGATACAAACTCTTTCAAATTATCTATGAATGATTTGACATTTCCCGCACCGTTGGCATTAAGAAAATCTACAGAAAATGTATTAAAGCGTGGTGTATTTGTTTTTAGTAATTCCAATGCACGCTTAACATACATAACATCTGTCTTACCTTCAAATACAACAAGTGGCTTATCGGATTTTAACATCATTCCTTGACCGATAACATCCCATGTAGTTCCAGATAAACGTTTAATTTTATCTATTTTTTCTTCCGTTAAAACAACAGCTTTGCCATCTTCAATTTCCAACATTAGTAATTGCTTTTCCGTTGCTAATTGCGCCATAATCGGTGAATGGGTAGCAACAACCATCTGCCTATCATATTTGCAGTATTCCGAGAAAAGATCGTATAGTTCTTGCTTTCTACTTTCGTGTATGTTGGCATCAGGTTCATCAAATAGGATTAAAGAATTTTCATCGGCTACAAATGATAAAATAGCTCTGATTAAGATTAGCTTCTTTTCACCTTCGCTTAAATTCTTAGCCGAAAAACCATTGTAAATCAACTCAATATTTTTAATTATTTTTTTGCTTTTCGGCATATATGCTTGAACTAAAAAATCAAATAATTGTTTCTCATAGTAATTAAACCCATCCGGTTTACTGTTAAGAAATTTTGCATCAACAAACATAAAAAAGTTTTTAAAAGCAACATATTCATCAAACACTTGCACACCATATGTATCCATGATATTCTCTTTTGTCATAGCATACATATAAATTGGTTTGCCCTCAGGACTTTTGCTATGCTCTGAAAACAGGTTTATGCTTGTTAAAAATGATTTTAACAACTCAGATTTACAAAGGTGTTCAACATTACTCGTATAGAACAAAAGAATATTATCAACAGTGTCTCTTCCAATTATTTTTCTTAAAAACTTTTTGTCGTCGTCGGCACTACTGTAAATCAATGTGAGCAACGCAATATCCCAATAATACTTATTTATATAATACATTCTAGGAGGAATACCATTGCCCACCCCTGTTGTTACTTCACGAATAAACTTAAAGTAAAACGGTTCGTAATAATTGTGCCACCAACGCTTATCTTCACCACTATACAAAGCAATGACATTTGTAGGTAATAATCCTTGCTTCCAAATATCCTTAACTGCTATTACTTTTCCATCAATATAATACTGACATTTATATATAGTTCGTTTTAGTTCGACTGTTTTACCTTTGATTTCATAGGTTAACGAATACACAAATTTATGGATGGGTTTTACAGAATAAGCATTTGAAAATATCCCGCTGATCGCTTCTAATATATTGCTCTTGCCACTTCCATTATTGCCGATGAGCATAGTAAGCCCATTTCCGCTTTCGAAATCAATGGTTATGTCTTTTAGGTTTTTATATTTCTTTATTTGTAACGTTTTTAGTTTCATTATTCTTCATCGCCAAATTTCGGTTAGATATTTATTCTGAATTCTTCCAACAATTTTTGCATTACGAGAGCGTTACGATAATCTTCTCTAAATTTTTCCATGTTATATCCCTCAAGAACCGGGAAATACGGCAACCCGGCATCTCCTTGAGCAGAGTATAACTCACGGTAATGACTTTCATTTTGTTTTACATACATTTCAAACTGTTTGCGTTCATTTTCTGAGTCAAAAACTAAAACGCACTCCATAAAGCGTCCAAAATCGTATTCATAATCCGCCCCACCATCTTGACGGTAAAAGCGTTGCAATTTATATCTGAGAGTATTGATTTCATAATAACGATAGCTTATGTCCCAATGTCCATATTCCGAAAAAGATATACCGGACATATCTGGAACGATGACAAAGCAACGCCCGCCATCAAGCGCTATTCCCTGAAATTGAGCTAATGCCGTTTGGTGATAATACAATGTCACCAAATACCAGTGCGGCGTTGAGTCCGTTTGGCTGAACAGATAAAATTCATAGCCGGTGCGAGTATCGTCAGACTCTTCTTTAATGATATACTCTGGTGATTTTTTTTATAGTATTTGCACATTTCAGATTCGATCGGGGAGTTTTCCCAATCATGAACATCGTTAATGTATAGCCCTATTATGTCTAATGGGGTATCGTCCAAACGAAACCGTTTACGCCATAGATACTCCACATTATTGATGTCTGCGGATTTATCGATAGGCGTATTGGTATCTATTACACGCGTGTAGATGCTGTTTGCCTTTACGCCTTCAAATTGATCTGTCAAATAGAATGGAGTATTATTACTGTTTTCAATTACTACAACATCAATAATACCCTCGGATAATTTGATTGTCTCAACATAAACAATTGGTCTAACTCCACCAGCAAACTTTTTGTCCTTCAAAAAATCGACTATTCTTTGAGTGTTCTTTCGGTTTGAGTCGTTTTCAACGCTGGCAATCCTATAATTGTTTTCTTCATCCACACCGATAATAATATAGGCATCACGATTAGACAAATTATTTGCCATGCAAATAATGTCATGTAAAAGATCTGTCTTGCTTTTATACCACTCTTTCTTGAAATCCCAATAATCACCTTCCTGACCATGAGAGATCAAACGCACAATCTTTTCTTCAAAAGGAATATCTTGAGTATCAAATCTCACCAAAAACAGCCTCCTCAAATTCTTTTTTGGCCTGCATTCGTAAATTCTCAGCGCTTTTCTGAAGTGCACTGATTTTATTCTTTTTCTCTTTCACTACGAACGATATTCTCTTTTGTTCAGAAAGATCTGGCAGCGGGAATAGGATTCTTTTTGTATTGTCTACACCCAACTCTGTCTGCTTTGTTGCTTGAGCACTTTTGTTCACTTCTACTTGTTTTTGCCCAAAGGGGCTATTAATCAAATCTACTATCAGTTGAGGGTCCACCTCTTCTTGATTAACTCTAAGCAGAAGCATATGGCTGTCATATGCCAATCCTTCATGCTCTTTAGTTACAAGGCTAGCTCGTCCAAGCGTACCTTCACCCGTCGAATTGATTAATATATCGCTTTCTTTTGTCAAATATCTCTTATCAAACATTTCTAACCATTCAGTATCAACTGTTTTTGCATAAGACAAATCAATAGAATCTGTTCTGTTGCACTTCTGGTTAAGAATAATACTTACGCTATCAGCGCTATATTGTGGGCTTTTACCTCGTACGAGCGCCTTAAGCCACATAGGTCTATCATTAAATGAATATGCTTTGTATTTAATAAACACATACGGAAAAATCATAGAGATTTTGTCATATCCCCATCTATTAATGTCTTTGAAAGAGACATAATGAATAATAGAATGATTTTTAACCAATTCTCTATTAGCAATCCCTAACGACTCAAACAAAAATCTTTCTATTTCATAGCTTACAGTTTTTGCTTTATTCTCCGCATCGGCCACCTTTTGCATGCTAAAGTTATACACATCCAGCAAAGCTTGTTGCTCATTAAGAGAGGGAAGAGGTATTTTATACTTTAAAAACCTTTCTTCTTGTAAATACAGACGATTTCCGCTACCATTACTACATTCTAACCAGGCCTGAACAAACTGTACTGACGAGAGTAATATAACTAAAAACTGTGGAAAAACTATATTCTTATCAACTTCAAAAACCCAAAAGTTACCCGTTATTATGGCGTTATCTGCTTCAGGCGGCACTATACCAAACGCACCATTTCTCGCATCAATTTTAGATACGGCGAGTTGTCCGGAAGACACAAGGTATTGATTCTTAGTTTTTATTCCTTTTCCGATCAATTCATCTCTAACAGACACTCCGCCGCCTTTTGTTTTTATGGTTAAACGTTTGTAAAGAGTATCGTCTTGTACCACCACTTCGTTTTTAATTCTTCTAATACATTTTCCTATGCTAATTTTATCGTACTTTGAATTAAAAAAGACTTGGCTGACAATTTGTTTTATATTCCAATCTGATGTTTGACTGAGTTTAATAAAATGCAAAATTGATTGTTTAGTTTTGACCACGCAAAATCACCCCCGTATCATCGGAGTCAGCTTTACGAACAATATCTCCGTTTTCAGCTATTTTATAAAACACTTTTTTGTTTGTCTTTTCCCATAATCTATTTTCAGATTCATACTGTCTGTATTCTTCCAAAAGTTGCGGAAGCTGATTCCCATCAGATACCATTCCCGTAGAAGTGATACCGGCGTCCTCCACCATGGCAATCGGGATTTCATAATCGAAATACTCTTTAACCAAAGGTTTTGCATCCTCCTCAGCTGCACTTGCAATCGCAGCAAGTCTGCTACGAATGGCTTTTGCTTCCTTTGATCTGCTTTTTCCTGAATCTACTAAGGCTTGATGATCGGCAAGCAGTTTATCAGCCTCCACCTTGTACTTCTCATAGCATTCCAGATATGCCTTGCGTTTGCATTCAGCATATTGACGTTCCTCTTCTTCAGTAAAGCGCTTGAAGAAAACAAGGCTGGGCTTTACGGTAGCACCGGCGGCAATAAACACATCTTGAGGAATGGAACAGATTAAGATAATTTTTGCCCTTCCCTCAAAATATTCACGAACTTTTTGCAAATTTGATGTGTTCAGCACGCCTTCCGGAAGAACCATTCCCATACGCCCGCCTTTTTTCAGAAGGCGGAGGCATCTTTCCATAAAGATGACTTCTGTCAAGCCAGACATTGAACCGGTATCATAAAGGGACAGCAGGGTCTTTCCAATATGATCATCGACCTGCTTCAACGCCTCGTCATATGCTTCTCCATATTTCTCTCTATATTTTGCAATTAAAGACTCATCTGTAAATCTATCGGTTTCGGTGATTTTCTGGCTCTTGTCAATTCTCGAACCAAAAGGAGGATTCGTAAGAATTACATCAAATCTTTCCTCGAAAATGCCGTTCACGTTCAGAAGGCCGTCATGATGATGCACACCACCATGACCGTCACCATGCATGATCATATTCATCTTAGAAGTTCTCGCCATACGAGGATTGGCGTCCGTACCATAAATACAATTATGAGATAGGTTATACATACGACTGCCTTCATTTTGTGTATCAAGTTCGCTATTAAGAGCCGCTTGCATTGTCTCAATTTTTAAGTTAATAGCAAGTTGTTCTTTTTCGCTTACTGATTCATAATTTTGCCCTTCAATATCTGCGCGTAATTTTGCTTTTTGTGCTTTAATGTCATCCTCTATTTGTTCACGCACATACTCGAATGCTTTAATTAAAAATCCGCCACTGCCGCAAGTAGGATCGCAGATTACTTCGCCCTCCTTTGGATCAAGAACAGAAGTCATAAAGTTAACGATAGTTCGTGGAGTGAAATATTGACCAAGCTCGCCACGAAAAGTTGTTCCGAGAAACTGTTCGAACGCTATTCCTTTAACGTCATCTTGCGTGTCAGAAAGGTTATATGTTTCAAGTTTTTCGAGAATTTGTTCAAAACTATTCTGTCTGATTTTAATGACTTCGTTTTCTTCAAATAGTTGATCATCCTTGAATTCTTCTTTTGTGTTATAAAACAGGAATTGCATATAAGGAAGGTCTTTGGGTGTTCCTTTCAGACTGGGACGTATTTCCTTTTCAAACCACTTCTCTTTTTCTATAAATTCATTTTTAGTAAATACTTTTGCGCCTCGCTGCTCACGTTCATATTTGATCTTCATAAAAAGAATTTTACTGATCTCATCAAAAGCAGCTTCAGGAGAAAGCTTATCATTGTTACGTATAATATTATGGCAGGTGCGGAGAATCTTGGTGAAATCATCCCTTGTAAAAGTCTTGGTTTTAGAAAGAATATCTTTTACTTTTTTATCATTCAATGCTTCTTCGGCAGTAGGAACGGTAACAACTTCCACCAGCTCTTTGGGAAGATAATCTTTATCTACATTAAAGTATTTAGTTTCTTTTTCATTTGTTGTTATAAAGAAACTTGCTCCTGCCCAAGAAGCATAGTTATAGCCCTGATAATAGTCTTCCTCGCGAATACGAACATTTTCGGCTTTACATTCAACAACAATAAAAGCAGAACGCTTTGCATCTTTGTCTTCTTTGGATTTCCAAACAACAATATCAGCACGGGCATTCCCTTGTCCGCGTTGAGAATTTGTAACTCTTATTTCTTGCGCCATTTGATCAAGTGAATAGCCATATTCCTCAACAAGAGTTTTTATATATCCTTGACGAACCCTTTCCTCAGGCGTTTCTATATGCCAAGAATTAGTTAATGGGCAGAAGATTTTACCGTTCTCACGCTTGATTTGAAGTTCAATCATTTCTTTTCTCTCCCTGTTTTTTTACATTTAATACATTCGAACCCACAGGGTATTACGCCGGCTCTGTTTTCGAGCGTCGGGCATCATGATCAACCTGCGGGGGGGCAAATCGAAGCGGTTTTATATCTTGTCGTTCAGGTCCGAAAAATCGGTGTTGAACAAGATCTCTTTCGGCAGTTCCTGCTTCTGCAGGAACATCAGCATATAGATCGGGAAGTAGGTAATTTTTCCTTCAACCTCAATATTTCCGTTGCAGAAAACATATCCCTCGTCGATGCCGTATTCAGCCAGATTCAGCACGTTATCCATCGCGTTGTGGCGGTAGTAATCCTTTCCGGATTTGATCTCGATCGGCAGGATCCTGCCGTCCTCTTCGATCACGAAGTCAAGCTCGCCGAACTTTTTGCTGTTGTAGTAATAGAGCGTATATCCGTGCGCGGT
>JAFWTH010000144.1 GCA_017518975.1 Clostridia bacterium | reverse complement strand
TCACATTTCCGCCGGGGCCGACATATCCCGACGTTTTTACGTATTCGTAATAATCCTCGAAAATGAAATCCTCCTCCGGGTCCGTCTGCGGGATCGCGGCAGCATTTACGGAGATCGGCAAAAGCATAAGGGCGACTAAAAACAGTGAAATAAGCGCGATTCTTTTTTTCATTGATTATTCTCCTTGAGACTCGCCTGAAAAAGCGGCAAGATTATTTTTTTCGGATTAAATAAAGCATAATCGCATACGCATGTCAACGACAGAATTAAAAGTCCGACGAATTCGGTTCACTTTTGCCGTAATCGGCGGATTATTATACGGAAAAGGGGGACGGCAACGTGTTTCAAAAAACACATAGCCGTCCATTACACCCCTCAGGGTTTGATCCCGGTTTCACGACGCTGAGCGAAAAGCCATTCCATAAGCGAATAGTCGAACCGGTCGACGTACTGATGGCATATACCGCCGTGACCGTATCCGACCGTCCGAACGTTCTCGTAATCAACGGCGCCGTATCTGTTCATAATAGTCTCAACGACTTCAAAGTATTCTTTCATATCGCCTAAAAGTTCGTCGTCCGCGTCGTATACGTTTCGAATCGGGATCTCGAACATTTCAGGGGAAACACGGAACTCTCTTTCATTCTCTTTAACGTACTCTTCATCATACCAGCTCGGGTCGAGTACGGTGATATCATAGTCCTCTTCCCCGTTTCTGGAAATAGAAAACGCGACCGGGGACGCGACGGGTATCGCGGCTGAAAACTGCTCCGGATGATATCTCACCATCGCCCACGTTCCCATCCCGCCGAGCGAAACGCCCGTTACGTACTGACGGCTCCTGTCGGTGCTGTACGTCTGATTTATGAATTCGAGCAGCTCAGAGGTCGCATCACGTATAACGGCACTGTTCCAGCTAAATCCCTCCGGACATTGCGGAATGATGAAAATGCTCCCGTAAACCGGGCTGTTCGGATTTGCAAAAACGTTGGCGCATTCCTTGAGCTGCGCCTCATTCGCGGATCCGACGTATCCCGCCCCGTGAAGATAAAGGACCACGGGATATTTTTCGTTTTCGTCGTAATCTTCGGGTACGTAAAGGCGATACGGGATTTTCTGCCCGCTCGACGCTTCAAACGTGAGCTTAAGCGTATCATTAAGATCATAAAGTTTTTTCAGTTTCGCGTACCGTTCGATCATAGAGTCGAGCTCCGCGTGTGTGAGTACTTCAAACGGGTCAAGTCTTCCCGATCCGTCGGGCTCGACGATACCGACTCCCACCGCCCAGCTCATGTAATCGGAAATCGTCATGGCGTCTTTCTCTCCGGTAACGGCGTTGAAAAAACCAGTTCCGTTGATCGGATCGGAAGCGAGCCATTTTTCGTCCGTTAAATCGGAGTAATCCGCGGCGCCTGTGATATCCGCTCTTTTCGTATAGTTGTACAGCTTTTTCTCGGCGTGATGGTAAAGAGTTATGACAGCGTCGCCTTTCATAAGCTTACGGTCAGCTTCAAAGGTCAATTCGCCGAGATCGGAAATATCGCGTCTGTCTCTTGTAAAGCCGAGTTTGACGTACCCGCCGTTTTTACGTGTGAGAACGACGAACCCCTTTTCGATCGCCCAGCGAACGCTCTCAAAATATCCCTCGTCGGCGTTCGGAAATCGGCTGTCGGTCATCGAATAGTCACCCCATACAACGGTCGCGGGTCCGGTATCGGCAAGATGAAGCGCGGTTACGAGATCGAAAGCGCTCGCGACGTCCGACCCCGAGTATGACAGTTTTTCGAACCGTTCCGTCATCGCCGCAGTTTCCGCTCTCGTGACAGACGCCCAGGGGTCGAAAACTCCTCCCGGTCTTCCGTTTATAACGCAGGAACGGTACATAACCGATACGGGAATCTTTGCGTATTCGGGGATTTTTGAATAATCAGACGTCAATCCGGTCCTCGTTTCCGACAGAGTTTTCCCCGCCGATTCAAGATACCTGTAAAGCATCGTCGCGAACTCGGCGCGGGTTATCGTACCGTCGGGTACGAACTCGTTCTCGCTTCTTCCCATAACGATTCCGTTCTGCGACGCCCAGACGACCGCTTTTTCGTAGTATTCTCCGGCTTTTACGTCGGTGAATTTCAATGCGCCGTCTGCCTCGGGTTCTCCCGCGGCGCGGTGGAGGATCGTGACGCACATTGCGCGGGTGAGCGTTCCGTCGGGGGAGAATTCTGTATCCGACGTACCCTTCATAATACCGTTTTCGAAAACGTACTTAACGTTATCGTAATACCATGCGTCCGCTTTGACGTCGCGGAATGGCATATCGGTGCCCTGCGAAGCAAAAACACAAACGGGCAGTACTATCACGACCGTCAGGCAAAGCGAGATGAGAGAAATCAGTTTTTTCATAATTACACCTCTCCCTATAGATTAATACGACGGAAACAGCCGTTTTCTTTCATTTTTTACTATTTTTTTGTCCAGTGGGGTTCCCGCGGAACGGAAGGAAGCAGACTCCGCGGGGACCTCCGGACAAAAAAAGGAAAATGGGAAACTGAAGAACTGTTTGAAGCCTTATACATATATAACCGTATAAAAGGCCAATTCAGTTACTCTTCAAAGGCAGTTTGACGTTTATATTTGCACGCAACAGAGCATCATTGAGCGAATCCCACTCTTTTTCACCGAGCGGGTATAACCTTGACAGTTCGTCGTCCGACGGCAATTTTTCATTCTCACGTGAGCAGTATTCTGTAAATGCTTCTTTTAAAATAAAATTAAAAATTATATGTCCTTTCAATTATTGATCTCCTTGAGCAATAGTTTTAACACCAAAACAACCGCCGGACTCCACAGAGAAATCCGGCGGCTGATTTAACGTATATGAATTACCAGGAAATACTTTCGGCTACGCTGACCGCTTCGTCCATAGTCATTCCGATACCCCAGACGTTTACGGTGATCTTATCGTCGCTGAATTGGATATTTGTGCTTTCTATTTCAGAGTCATTGTGAAGAATAATGGCATCCATCCCGTTAAGAGTCGACTCATAGGCCATTTCAAATGCATCCCGGTCATAGCCCCAGTCGATCTCTCCCGCGCGGTTTATGTTGATCACGATCTCGGGCCAATAATTATTTGCAAGTTCATACGCGGACAGACCGACATCTTCTTCCTTTACAATACGGATCTGATGGATACGGGAATCATAGCCTTCTCCGAGATCATCTTCGGTCATTTCGCGCGCGGCGAAGCCCTCGGGAATATAACCGATCGATACGCTGTGGATATCCACCTCGGCTTCAGAGCCCTCATAGTGAACTCTCTGATAGCCCGCTTCGTCCTGATAAACGAACATTCCGAGCACCGCGGCCCTGACGTTGGCGTTAAGCATGAGCAGACCGCCGACCGTGAGGATCACCGCGACGGCGATTACGGCAACACGTTTGAATCCGGTAAATTTGCGCGCTTTGCGCGAAGAGACTGCGTCATTTCCGGACGCTTTTTCCGCGTTCTCGACGAGGTTCGGGTCGATACCGCCGATAACGTCGATCCATTTTTCGTTTTTCATACAGTGTAACCTTCCTTTCTTAACCGGTCGCGCAGATCGCGTCTCGTGCGCGACAACATCATCTTTACTTTGCTTTTTGAGAATCCGGTGAGTTTTGCGATCTCTTCAATTGAGTCAAAATACCAATACCGCCTTACGAACACCACCTGCTGTTCCTCGTGGCGCGTTTTCAGGAACGAGGATATCAGCGCGCTTAGCGTCTCGGCTTCGACGGCCTCCTCCACGCCGGGGATATCCGCCGGGAGGCATTCAGCCATTTCGTCCGTCAGTTCGCAGAAAACGGCGCTTCGTTTAGCGCTGTTCCGCTTTCTGATCAAATCGAGCGCGATATGGCGCGTGATCCTGCTGAGGAACGGGAACAAATAGGTTCGCGGCTCGTTCGGAGGAATAAGATTCCACGCGGCGAGATACGTATCGTTTTCACACTCCTCGGCGGCGGCCGGGTCGTCGAGGATGCGGTTCGCGATCGTTCGGAGCTTTGCTCCGTATTTGCCGGCGGCGTGAGAAACGGCCGATTCATCCCGGGACAGGAAGAGTTCTACGATCCTTGAATCGTCCGAATCTTAAACCTCCTTTTCAGGCCTTCACCCTATAAAGCGTAAAACGGCAGGGGCGGGTCACACTTTTTTTGAAATTATATACTATTTTTGCGGAAATGAGCAAGGGCGGGGGTGACGTCAGCGAATAAATGTTTATGTGCATCACCTCATCAGTCACCTTCGGTGACAGCTTGTCTACCCTGCGGGGCTCGGTCAGGCGCGGCTCTGACCGATTACGGATACTCTCGGAAGTTTGCGCTTTTGCGCAAACTTCAAGCGAACATCGGTGCCTGCAAGAATCGGTGGACTCATATGTTCGCAGTCATTCACTACCGCGCCGTGCGCTTCGCTACCCTCAAGGGGAAGCCACAGAGATTCTTCGACTTCGTTCACTGCGTTCACTTCGCTCAGAATGACACGGGGATGGAGGCGGCATAGCCGCGGACTCCTTCCGTCACGGCTTCGCCCTGACACTCTCGACTGCGGGCTCGGTCAGGACGCGGCTCTGACAATCCCCCGGATCGTCATTCACTACCGCGTCCAGCGCTACGCTACCCTCAAAGAGGGAAGCTTTTTAAGGTGCGGATGGCTACGAGCCCTCTCTACAGATATAATGAATGAAAACACAGAAAAACGGTTCCGGGTCGGGATGACTCGGAACCGTCATTATTTTATATAATCAGTCGATCGGGACTTCGGGGAGTTCGACCTCGCCCCAGAACGGGTATCTGACGAATCTCACCATAATCGCGGCAAGCTGTTCTCTCGTCACTTTATCGTCCGGAGAGAACGCAGTGTCGGAAGTTCCCTTGACGATGTTCTTCGTCTGAGCCCAGACGACGGCGTTATAATACCATTCTCCCGCCGGAACGTCGGTAAAGCGGGACTTTGCCGTAACCGCCGGTTCGCCTTCAACACGGTAAAGGACGGCAACTACCATCGCACGGGTGCATGCTCCCTCGGGATCGAAAAGGCCGCCTCCAACGCCCTTGAGATACCCTTTTTGGACAGCGTAATCAATACTTGACCGATACCGCTCTCTCAGTCCTTGCTTCCGCGGACGTCCTTTTCGGTTATGGTTCGGAATCCCGCGGACGTCAGCGCCGACTCGGCGGCGACGTTGTCCTCGACCCTGATGGCGACGTATGCGCCCGTACCTGACGCGGAAATGAACGCGTAGAGGTATTCGACGTTGATCCCTTCGGCGTCGAGGACGGAGAGCGCGCGGGAGAGCTCGCCCGGTTTGTCGGGGATCTCGATCCCGACGACTTCGTTGACTTTGACGAGGATGCCGTTAGCCGTGAGGGCGGCTTTCGCCTTCTCGGTGTCGTTGACGATAAGGCGGAGAATACCGAAATCCTTCGTGTCGGCGATCGACAGGGCGCTCATGTCGATGCCGTGCCCCGCGAGCAGGTCGGTGATGGCGACAAGACCGCCTCTTTTGTTTTCTACGAAAACCGATAACTGTTTGATTGCCATAACGTTTTCGACCTCCTTTTTTCGTTAATCATGCAGTTTGCGTTTATCGACGACTCTCTTCGCTTTTCCCTCGCTCCTCTCGATCGACTTGGGAGCGACGAGATGGACTGCCGGATGGATGCCAAGGATGCCGGTGATCGCCGCGGAGAGCTTCTTCTCCATCGCGGTGATCGCGCCGACGGTGTCGGTAAACTGATCGGGGCTGAGTTCAACGTAGACGTCGAGCGTGTCTGAATTGTTCACGCGGTCGACCTCGATACGGTAGTTAGGCGCATACCCCTCATTGATCAGGACGGTCTCGATCTGTGACGGGAAGACGTTGACACCGCGGATGATAAGCATATCGTCTGAGCGTCCCATCGGCTTCGCCATCCTGACGTGGGTGCGTCCGCACGAACACGGAGTCCGGTCGAGAACGCAGATATCGCGCGTTCTGTATCTGAGGAGCGGGAACGCCTCTTTGTCAAGAGAGGTGAAAACGAGTTCGCCCTTTTCGCCGTCGGGAAGGACTTCTCCTGTGTCGGGGTCGATTATCTCGGCGAGGAAATGGTCCTCGTTGATATGCATTCCCTTCTGCTCGGAGCACTCGAACGCAACTCCGGGGCCGGAGGTCTCGGTGAGACCGTAAATGTCGTACGCCTTGATACCGAGCGATTTCTCGATATCCCTTCTCATCTCCTCGGTCCACGGCTCCGCGCCGAAGATGCCCGCTTTGAGTGAGTTATCATCTGGAGAATATCCCTTTTCTTTCAGGGATTCGCCGATGTACGCGGCGTAAGACGGCGTGCAGCAGAGGATCGTCGCTTTGAGGTCCATCATGAACTGGATCTGACGATCGGTGTTTCCGCTCGACATCGGGAGAGTAAGGGAGCCGACCTTGTGGCTGCCGCCGTTGATCCCGGGGCCGCCGGTGAACAGGCCGTAACCGTAACAAACCTGAACGACGTCGTCTTTGGTTCCGCCCGCGGCTACGATGGCACGCGCACAGCATTCTTCCCAAATATCGATATCATGCTGAGTGTAGTAAGCGATGACGCGTTTCCCGGTCGTGCCCGAAGTCGACTGTATCCTCACGCAGTCCGAAAGCGGAACGGCGAGCATCCCGTAGGGATACGTCTCTCTGAGATCGCTTTTTGAAATAAACGGAAGCTTATAAAGATCATCTATCCCGTTGATATCGCCCGGTGTCACTCCTTTTTCGTCCATGAGCGCCCTGTAATAGGGCACCGAGTCGTAGACGTGGCGCACCTGTTTTTTCAGCTTTTCGCTCTGAAGAGCGGTAAGCTCGTCACGCGGCATCGTCTCGATCTCTTTGTTGAAGTAGCGCTGTTCCAAGGTATCTGTTCTCCTTTTCTCCGCTCCGTGCGGAAAATAATTAAAAACAATATGCTTACCGGTCGTCCTATCACCTCATCCGCCTTCTCGGACCTTTCGTCCCTCGAAGCCACCTTCCCATCAAGGGGAAGGCTTTTAACGGTCGTAGCCGAGAGCGAACGCTTTTTCGTTCATCTCGACGAATTTCGGAGCGACGGACTTGCCGATCGCGTCTATCCACTTCTCACGGGGGAACCCGAGGCGCTTTGCAAGGCGAGCCATGAGTACGATGTTGACGGCTTTCGCGCTTCCCGCCTCAAGTGCGGTCGAGAGCGCGTCGACCTCTTCGACTTCGACGCCTTTCGCGCGGAGTTCGTCAAGGATCCCGGAGGGATACGTCGCTTTTCCGATGATGACAGGCATCGGGTCGATCTGCTGTGTATTGACGATGACCGTTCCTCCCGGTCTCAGGCAGGTCGCCCAGCGTGCCGCTTCGAGTTTTTCGAACGATACGATATAGTCCGCCTCGCCCTCGGTGATGAGAGGCGAATAAACGCGATCCCCGTATCTGACGTACGTTACGACGGATCCGCCGCGCTGACTCATTCCGTGGACCTCGGAGACCTTGACGTCGTAGCCCTCGTCGACGAGAAGACGTCCGAGGAGCTTTGAAGCGAGCAGACTTCCCTGTCCACCGACTCCGACGATCATGATATTAACGGTTTTCATTTCGTCTCTCCTTTCCGGCCGATGGCGTCGAACGGGCAAAGTTTGCCGCAGACGCCGCATCCGACGCAGAGAGTCGCGTCGATCGACGCTTTTCCTTCCGTGAGGGAGATCGCGGGACAGCCGAGTCCCATACATCTCTTGCAGGATCTGCATTTTTCGCGGTCGACCGCGAGAGGCGGCGCCGCCTTGACGTATTTGAGAAGGACGCAGGGGCGGCGGGAGATCACGACGGACGGTTCGTCCGCTTCGAGTTCTTCCGTCAGGACGCGCTCGCACTCGTCGAGATCATAGGGATCGACGACGCGGACGCGGTTGATTCCGACCGCGCGGCAAAGCGCCTCGAGGTCGACTTTTGCGGCGGGATCTCCCTTGATATTGTAACCCGTCGTCGGGTTCTGCTGGTGGCCGGTCATACCGGTAATAGAGTTGTCAAGGATCACGACCGTGGCGGGCGATCCGTTATAAGCGACGTTGATCAGTCCGGTGACGCCGGAGTGGATGAACGTGGAATCGCCGATGACGGCGACGGTCCTCTTCGCCGCACCCGGTTCCGACGCTTTGAGGAAACCGTGCGTTCCGGAGACCGAAGCGCCCATGCAGAGCGTCGTGTCGACGGCGCAGAGCGGCGGCTGTGCGCCGAGCGTGTAGCACCCGATATCACCGAGAACGGTTATTTTCTTCTTTGCGAGAACATAGTAAATACCTCTGTGGGGACAGCCCGGACACATCATCGGAGGACGAGCGGGCGTCTCGGTGTCCGCCGCAACCGTCGGTGCGGCGGGGATGCCGAACGCGGCGGCAACGGTTTTCTGTGAGAATTCGCCGATCATCGGGAAAAGCGATTTGCCGACGGGATCGAGCCCGAGAATGCGGCATCTCTCTTCTATGACCGGCTCGAGTTCTTCCACGACGTAAAGCTTTTTGACTTTCCCGGCAAAGTCGAGGATCATTTTGTCGGGGAGCGGATTGGTCATACCTATCTTCAATACGGAGACCGAATCTCCGAGCGCTTCCCTGACGTAATTGTAAGACGTCCCCGACGTGATGATTCC
>JAFWTH010000018.1 GCA_017518975.1 Clostridia bacterium | reverse complement strand
TGGATCGTTCTCGAATGTCAGATATTACAATCAAGCAATATCTATATGGAAAGCTCCGCAGATCCAGCGTTACTATCGTTCTATTAACACCATCAGCGGTTAATCATAAAAGGAACTGGCGTGGTGACTACGACGATTGGATGTATGACGAGATCAGATACTCCCTCGAAAGTAGAGAAGGAAATCGTACAAATGGCCTTGTGGCAGTATATACACCTGAGGCTGCAAGCTTGCTTGTAAATGTTCAATCTTCTGGAACAGTATCCGTTAATAATGTTGACAATCTGTTCAGAAAAAACATGATGAATGCGAAACCCCAGTATAAGAAAAATCCAAATCCTGGCATATTCGATAGGGATTACGATTCATATTGTTCACTGATTGAATGGAATGAATTTATAAAGAATATTGGCAAGTACATTGAGATTGCATCACAAAAGCGAGATGCGATATATAAATACGATATTACAAAAAGACTTTAATGTGCACCCGCTCCTGCAAAAATGCACCTTGTATCAATCGTTGAGTCCAATGCCAACGAAAAATCCAGTAACCATGCGGGTTTCTGGATTTTTCTTTTTTGTCCTTCACCCGGTTTTTGCCCTCGTTTCGGGCTGTTCTTTCCAAAAGTTCGGAAAGAACTATGTGCGATTTTCCGTTTTTTAGCCCTTTTCTGCGGTTCGATCCCACCGGCTTCCGAAGTGGTCGGCCTGCGGCAGAGAGATCCCGTCCACCATCGCCTGCGCCGAGGAAAGCTTCGACGTGTAATCCAGATGGGCGTAGATGTTCGCCGTGGTAGAAAAGTCGCTGTGCCCCAGCCACTCCTGAATCTGCTTGAGCGGTACGCCGTTGGCCAGCAAGAGCGAAGCACAGGAGTACCGCAGATCGTGAAACCGCATCCTCGGCAGGCCGTGCTTCTCCACGAAATCCGGGAACGTGACGGTCAGCCAGTTTGGCTTGATCCGGTCGCCCATGCTACCTTTAAAGGCATTTGCAGGAAAAATGTGTTGACGCGCAGGCGGAAAAGTCTGAAAAATGTGTTTTATTCGCCATGAAAAAGTCAGAAAAATGTGTTATAGCACCGCACTTTGAAAACCATGGCAGGAGATGGCGCCATTGCCATCTCCTAAAAAACGATTATCAGCATGTATAGGGCACGTTGAAATAGTCCAATACTTTCTTGAATCCATCCTGTGCGGAAAGACAAGTGTCCCTAAGGTATCCACGTTCAGTGGGCCAATTCTGCAAACCACGATAATAAAACATTTTCATGTCGTCCGTGATAATAAAGGGGACAATACCATGCCGTAAGCACTCTTTGAACAACAGAAGTCTTCCAATACGTCCATTGCCATCTTGAAATGGATGGATTGATTCAAAGCGATAATGAAAGTCCAACAGATCATCGAAAGATTTATCTCCTGCTGCATTATACTCTGCCAGAAGCTTCTTCATTCGACTGGCAACATCTTCCGGAGCCGTTGTAACCTTGCCTCCAACTTCGTTGGGAATTCTTTTATAATCACCAACAGCAAACCAATCTTGACGGGAATCTGTTGTACCATTTTTCAGAACAGCATGAAGTTGCTTTATGAACTTTTCACTGGGTGCATAGGCGGCACTATCAATAATCATATCTATGCACTTGAAATGATTTGCTGTTTCCACCACATCATCAACTTTAACGGTTTCCGTCAGGCCAATGGTATTCGTCTCAAAAATATAACGGGTTTGATCATGCGTTAACTTACTGCCCTCTATATGATTGGAGTTATAGGTCAAGTCAATTTGAATTCGATGATAGATCCCGCCGTGCAGCTTAGCTTTTTTCTCAGCCCTCAACCGAGAAAGAAGATCCGCAGGCATTTGATCACGCTTATTGATTCTGTCAGGCTTTGTTGCAATTTCGGGGATGTTCCAAGTCTTTCCCGTCAGGAACGCTCCTTCTATTCTTCCAAGAGCGCAATAGTTTCTTACACTACGCTCTGAAATACCCCAGCGCTTTGCTGCTTCCGCTACAGAAATATAATCCATGAATAGCCCCCCCTTTCAGTTTGCTGTAACCATAGTATATCACATTATCGGCAAAATATCAATATCAGCTCGATATATTTCAGCTTGTTTTTGCCGATATCGGCAAATGGCCAGTTTCCTTTCTGCATCAAACAAAGGTCCGGTGCGATTTGTAAATCGTACCGGACCATAAACATAATCCTACCCTTCCAAGAAGCTCTCGAACGGGGCTTTGTCGCTCAGAAATGTGTCCATCATAAAGCGTGCGCCGAGGCGGGAGCCGGTGATGAAGGTATCCAGCTCGCATTCGCCCATGAACTCAGCGTAGGCGTTGCAGAAGCGGAGAAACAGCTCCTTGTTCTCTCCGGCAAGCTGTTCCGTAAGCTTTTCCTCCAGACCGTTCAGCGAATCGGAAACCTTCTTGACGGGGCTTTTCGGGCGGTAGCCACGGGTCTGCGGGTCGATGTTCGGTTTTATGAAAGTTGACTCAAATCTTATTAAAATGTATAATATATCTGAAACGTGAAATCACGGAGGAAAATATGAAAAACAGGTTTGCAGCGTTTTTTCTTGCGCTCGTTTTCGTCTGCGCCGCGTTCGTATCGTGCGGATCAAAAACGCCTGCTCCGGTTACGGACGCCGGGCTGATCCATGAACCTGAATTCGGAGGAGTTTACATTACGCTGACAATAGATGAATTCAACTCAAAAGGTTACGAATACGGTGACAGCGTAAAGGTGATTTTTTCAAACGGATATACCATTGACGATATTCCGTATTATAACGGTTACTACACGGCGACGGGAGAAATGCTCCTGGTCGCATATCGCGGGTATGACTATATCAAAGCGGCGATCAACAACGGCGCCGACCTTTGGAATGTTGCGGGTCTCGACGAAGACGACACCGCGGATATCGAACTTGTCGAGCGCGGGAAATACGCAAAGATACAGAAC
Source organism: Clostridia bacterium (assembly GCA_017518975.1). Classification (GTDB taxonomy): domain Bacteria; phylum Bacillota; class Clostridia; order Oscillospirales; family CAG-272; genus RUG11130. The sequence continues at coordinate 12,000 of JAFWTH010000018.1, read as the reverse complement.
GCGCGCGATATCAGTTACAAGGACGACCGGGAACTCTTCACGTCGGACGAGGAGTTCGCAAATTTCCGAAGCGTCGAAGCGGGAAATATAAAAAAGAATTATATTTTCAGATCCGCGTCACCGTGCGACGATCAGCATAAAAGGGCGAAATACGTTAACGTTCTCGCCGAGGCGGCGGGTATCGAAACGATTCTTGATCTTGCAGACACCGACGAAAAGATCAAAGGGTATATTTCGTCCGAAGGCTTTTCATGCGATTGGTTTCACTCGGTCTACGACAGCGGGAACGTTATCCCCGTGGCTCTGAATATGAATTTCAGTTCTGACGACTTCCGGATGAAGATCGCGGACGGTTTTGTAAAGATGACGTCTAAAGACGGTCCCTATCTTATCCACTGTACTGAAGGAAAAGACAGGACCGGTTTCGTTTGCATGCTGATCGAGGCGTTGGCGGGCGCGACGTACGAAGAGATCGTATCTGACTATATGAAAACGTACGGTAATTACTATGGTATAACCGCCGAAAAAGATAAAGAGAGATACGACGTGATCGTCGAAAGCGTTCTTGAACCGATGATCGGTGAACTTGTCGGAGAAAAGACCGTCGATATCCGGACAGAACCCCTCGAGCCCTTCGCTGAGGCGTTTCTTCATAGCGCCGGAATGACGGAGGATGAGATCGCGGAATTCGTATCAAAGATAACGGGATAAACATATGGACCTTTTTGATCAGATATTCAGAAGAAGATCGCAGCACAGGTTTCGTACGCCGGAAAAAATGACAGAGGACGATCTGCGGTCGGTCAGAAAAGCCGTTTTATCAGCCGTCCCGCTCGATCCCTCGATCAAAACGGAAACAAAGATCGTTCCCGCGTCTGAAACGTCGTGCAAACTCGGCGCGGAGTACTGCATTCTTTTTTACAGTGAAAAAAAGGGCGACTGGCTTAGAAACGTCGGTTATATCGGCGAACAGATCGACCTTTTCCTTACCGCGGGAAATATCGGCACTCTATGGTACGGCTTCGGTAAAACGAAAGAGAAGAAAAGAAACGGTCTCGACTTCGTCATTATGATCGCCGTATCGAAAATACCTGCTTCCTGTTTTCGCGCGTCACCGTCGGATGCAAAGAGAAAGCCGTCGGAGAAAACGTGGAGCGGCGACCTTGATGCGATCGCAGACGTCGTGAGACTGTCGCCGAGCGCGGTCAATACTCAGCCTTGGTACACAGAGTGTAAAAACGGTACGCTTCGCGTGTTCCGCAACACAAAAAATCTGATAATGCCCGCCGGAGTAACTGATTATTTTAACCGCATAGACGTCGGAATATACCTCTTGATACTTGAGATCTGTTTATCTCACGCGGGTTTATCATATGAAAGGCGTCTCTTTGCCGACACGGAAAAGACGAACGACGCAAAAGTTCCTGCGGCTTTCTATGAGCTCAGCGCGGGAGAAGAACAGATCAAACGCATAAACGGGTACGAAAACGTAATGCTTGACGTTTCGCGCGCTCTTGATTCCGGCGACCCGACAGAGGACGGAATCAGCGAAAAGATCGCAAGACTTGAAGCGTATTACGGCAGTTTTGAGTGGAAAGTCGATTTTCAGTCCGACGAAGCGGGCATCCTGCCCGGTAATCTGAAACGCGGCGTGCTTTCCGAGGACGGCGTTTACGATCTGACAGACAGATACCGCTCCGCTGTCGGAGAACAGGAAAGATAACGAAAAGGAGAGGGTCATCGTTATGTTTTTCAAAAAGAAGAAATATGATCACGACGCTCCGAAGATAGAAAGGATCGAGTCGTTTGATTTTATCAGACTGCATCTGTCCGGAATGCGCCTTACGGAAGATATCGAGATTTCTCCGGACGGCGAAGACTCGAATATTTGTTCATACAGATACGTATATAAACCGGGCGGGCACGACCGTGAACTCGACGTTAGCGTATCGTGCCGTACCACGGAGATCATCGAAGTACTGAACTCCCTCGGTATCGCGAAATGGAGCGGTTTTCACGGTCCTCACCCTCCGCACGTTCTTGACGGTACCATGTTCTCGCTTGACGCGGTCGTTAACGGAGGCGTAAAACTCCGCGCCGACGGCTCAGAGAATTTTCCTCCGAATTACAGGGAGTTCACGAATTATCTGTTCGAAAAACTGCGCGAGGGAAAGATTAAGAAAGAAAATGAATAAAGACGCAATGACCTCGCCGATCGAAACCGAGAGACTCGTCTTGTTTCCGTACACGGCGGATAATCTCGCGCTTTTCAACAGCGATCTTGAGCGGTTTGAAGATGAATTCGGCGTAGTATACCGCGGTGAAGAACTCGACTGTCTTCTCACCGGTTTTTTGAAAAAACTCGAGAGGGAGATAAGCGTCGACCCGGATAATTATCTGTTTTTTACCGAGTTCTTGATTGTCCTTAAAGAGAATTCGCACGTAATAGGATCGATAGACTTCAAATACGTTCCGAAAGACGGTTTGACCGAGGTCGGTTACGGGATGAATCCGTCATACACGGGGAACGGATATATGACGGAAGCGCTCGGCGCGTTCCTGAAATTCGGGAAAACTCTCGGCGTCAGGATCGTACGCGCCGAAACGGAGCCCGATAATCTGAAAAGTCAGAACGTCCTGAAAAGATGCGGATTCCGTTTTCTTCGCGAGGAAGGAAATCTCTGGTGGGAAACAGAACTGCAACTTACTTAAAAATTGAATTTCAAAATAATAAACCATACGAAAGGAATGATGACATTGGCTTTTTCCCGTTATCTTAACGGAGCACGCGGCGTGCTCAGAGATATCGTCTCTGAACTCGGCGGGACCTTTTCGTACGTCAGCGTTCTCGGAACCGACGTCCGCAGTCTCGTCGTCAGGGCGAACAAGAATATGTCCTCGGTCACGGAAGGCAGAGGAGAGTGCGGGTTCGTCGTTAAGCTTCACGACGGAAAATCGTTTTTCGAGTACTCGTTCGACGAGCTTCCGGACGACGTTGCCTCTCTATGCAAAAAAATAATCGATTCGACGAAGATCCCGTCGTCTCTCGCGGATCTTTCGATCAGCGCGGAAGCGGTCGCGGACTTGCCCGCACGCGAGGATTTTGAAAGAACGAACGATTTTTCCGGTTACTCCGACTCAGAGCTTCTTTCAGTTTGCAGCGAGATCTCAGAAGAAACGGTTTCGCGTGATAAAAGGGTTCTGAACGCCACGGCAATTATCGCGACGTACGAAACGTCCAAACTGTTTATCTCAAAGAACAGAGAACTTTCGCAGAATTACGGTTGGGCAAACGGTATTCTCGAGGTCGTTTTCAAAGATGAAAAGACGGTTGTCGCCTCAAAGTACGCTTATTCGGATAAGATGTCCGAAATCATCTCTCAGATGAGAGAGCTCGTCGGTCCCGTCCTCGATCTCGCGGGACATCTTACGCGCGCGACCCCGATCAAACCGGGAGTCTACGACGTCATAACCGATAGTTCCATTTCCGGTCTTATCGCTCACGAAGCGTTCGGCCACGGAGTCGAAATGGATCAGTTTGTCAAGGAACGCGCGCTTGCGACAAAATACGTCGGAAAACCGGTAGCGTCGGATCTCACCAATATGAGAGACGGGGCGGCGGCGACGGTCAGCGCGGCGTCTTATTTCTTCGACGACGACGGGGTGATCGCGGGTAACACTCAGATAATCAAAAACGGTATACTCGTCGCCGGTCTTTCCGATCTTGCCTCTGCTGCGCAGCTCGGAACGCAGCCCACTGGAAACGGGAGACGCGAGTCGTATAAGAGAAAAGCGTATTCACGAATGACAAATACTTTTTTTGAGGGCGGAGACTCCACTCTCGAGGAAATGATCGCCTCGATCGAACACGGATATATGCTGTTTGATACGAACAACGGAATGGAAGATCCGAAAAACTGGCAGATCCAGTGCACCGCGGAATACGGTATCGAGATCGAGAACGGAAAACTCACCGACAGATACGTCTCCCCCGTTGTGATGAGCGGGTATGTTCCCGATCTTCTCGCTTCAATTTCGATGGTATCGCGCGACGCTCGCGTGATCGGAGTCGGAAGCTGCGGAAAAGGATATAAAGAGTGGGTCAGGGTTTCAGACGGCGGCCCGAATCTGAAAGTGAAGGTGAAACTCGGATGACGGATATCGATATCAAAAAAATGCTCGACGGATGCGACGCCGTCGATGATTACAGAATAACCGAAAAGAGGACCGAATCCCACGAGTTGTTCTTTGTTCGCGGCAGGCTTGAGACGGTCAGGTCCACGGACACGGTTGACACCGACGTCGCGATATACGTTGACCACGACGGAAAACGCGGCGACTCTTCGTTCTCCGTTTTTCGCGGAATGAGCGAAGATGAAGCTGAAAAGAAAATCGCATCGGCGGCAGCCCGTGCAAAACTCGTTTTCAATGAACCGTACGAGCTTCCGGAAGGCGCCGAGTTCTCCGGGGAGATCGAAAACGACCTTTCGGGACTCGATCTCAAGGAAGCCGCAGGGGTGATTTCCGGCGCCGTACTGTCAGCGGAGCAGCAAGAGGGATGTTCGATCAACGCTCTTGAAGTATTCGTTTACCGCGATACAGTCAGAGTAATAAACTCCCGCGGAGTCGATAAAACGCAGCGGATAACCCGCGCAGACGTTGAATCTATCCCGACTTATACTGACGAGATTGGTTCATTTGAAATTTACCACAGGATGCATTTCACGGATCTCGACACAGACCGCATCAAGCGCGAGGTGTCGAAAAAATCCGAAGAAGTCAGGGATCGCTCGATTGCGGAAAAAGCAGAGCCGGCGAAAGACGTCACGATCGTCCTTCGAACAGAAGAGATCAGCAGAGTGATCGACGAGTTGACGTACGGTCTGAATTACGCGGACGTATATACAGAATCAAACCGTTGGGGGATCGGCGACGCGATACAGACTTCGAAAGACTGCGATCCGCTGACAGTCACGATGAAAGCAGCCGTAAAGGGCAGCGATCTTTCCGCGTTCTTTGACCGCGATGGGACGGATCTGACCGACGTTACCGTTATAGAGAACGGAACAGTAAAGGCGCTTTGGGGCTCGTCGAGATTCGGACAGTACCTGAAAGCGGATAAACCTACCGGTTTGCTTCTGTGTTATTCACTTGAGCCCGGATCACTTACGGAATCGGAACTCGAACGATCGGATTATCTCGAATGCGTTTCGCTTTCCGGTCTTCAGATCGATCCTTTTGCCGATTATCTCGGCGGCGAGATCAGACTCGCATATCAGGTGAAAGACGGCAAACGCCGTCCTGTTTCGGGGATCACGTTCAGTACTACGCTTTCCGGCGCTTTGAACACGCTCAGACTCTCCGGCCGCGTCGTTACGGACAGGGAGTACGAGGGACCGGAATATATGCTCTTCAAAGAAGCGGAAATACTCTGAAAAACGGGGAGGGGATCCGGGATGACAGGTAAAGACGTTGATCGAAGATACGACGATATTATCGATTTGCCTCATCACGTTTCGAAAAAAAGGAAACCGATGGACGCCCTCTCCCGCGCGGCTCAGTTCAGTCCTTTTGCGGCTCTGACGGGCTATGAGGATTATATCTTTGAAGAGGGAAGATTTACCGACGGGAGAGCCGAGCTTGACGAGGACGAAAAATCCTCGATCGGCGCGTACCTCACCGCGCTTGCCTCTCATTATCCGGACTCCGGGGAAGTTATCGTCACTTACTGGTCTCCGGATGAGAGAAAAGCGGGAGGCAGATATCTTACCGTATCGGGAAAAGTTGAAAAGATCGATTTTGAAAATGGGACGGTTTCATTTGAAAACGGCACAGTCCTTTCCGTATCCGACGTATTCTCCGTATCAGAGTACGGCAACGTACCGGGGGAGGCGTAGGAAATGGAGAGAATGTTTATCGCGATAGACCTGAAATCGTTTTACGCTTCAGTCGAATGTGTTGCGCGCGGACGTGACCCGCTGACGACTAATCTCGTCGTGGCGGACGAGAGCAGGACCGAGAAAACGATATGCCTCGCCGTTACACCTCCTCTCAAAGCGTTGGGGATCTCCGGAAGATCGCGCCTGTTTGAGGTGATCTCAAAAGTACGCGAAATCAACGCGGTTCGCAAATTGTCCGCGCCCGGAAGAATCTTCTCGGGCAAGTCAGACGACTCGGAAGAATTGACGCGCGACCCATCCCTCGCGATCTCGTTTATCGTTGCTCCGCCGCGTATGCGCCATTATATGGAAGTCAGCACTCTTGTTTACTCCGTTTATCTGCGGTTTGTTGCTCCCGAGGACATTCACGTTTATTCCGTCGACGAGGTCTTTATCGACGCCACGAAGTATCTATCGCTTTATGGTATCTCTGCAAGAGAATTGACCGTAAAAATGATACGTGAGGTGCTTAAGGAAACCGGCGTTACCGCGACTGCGGGGATCGGGACGAATCTGTATCTTGCGAAAGTCGCCATGGATATCGTTGCAAAGCACACCGATGCGGACGCTGACGGCGTACGGATCGCGGAGCTTGACGAGATCGGATACAGGCGTCTTTTGTGGTCCCACAGACCTCTCACCGATTTCTGGCGGGTGGGACCCGGATACGCGCGCAGACTCGAGAACGAGGGTATGTATACAATGGGAGACGTCGCGCGGGCGTCGCTTAACTCAGAGGATAAACTATACTCTATGTTCGGAGTCAACGCTGAACTTCTCATTGATCACGCGTGGGGGTGGGAACCCTGCGAGATATCCGATATCAAACGGTACAGACCCGAAAAAAACAGTATGGGATCGGGTCAGGTACTCAAAGAGCCGTACCCGTTTGAAAAAGCGCGCCTCGTTTGCAGGGAAATGACTGACGTTCTTGTCCTCGATCTTGTCGAACGGGGACTTCTCACGGATCGAATTGTTCTGACGGTAGGATACGACGTCAGTAATATTTCAGGCGGGGCGTACGGATATCAGGGCAAGGTGATCTCAGACAGGTACGGGAGGGTCGCTCCGAAAGAGGCGCACGGCACGGTTCCTCTTCCTTGCGCTACTTCGTCGACCAGAATCATTCTTGACGCAGTTACTTCTTTGTTTGACAAAATCGTAAAAAGGGATTTGTCTGTCAGGCGCATTAATGTTGTCGCGGACAACGTTGTCCGCGAATCAGGTACAGAACAGGAAACGGGCGGAGAACAACTCGATATGTTCGCCGACCGTGCCGCGGAGGAAGAGAGGATAAGACGTAAACAAACCGCCGTGAAAAAGGAAAAGAGCAAACAGAAGGCCCTGATCGGAATAAAAAAGAAATTCGGGAAAAACGCGATCCTTCGCGGCTTCGATTATGAGGAAGGCGCGACTATGCGGGAACGAAACGATCAGGTCGGCGGTCATAAAGCGTAAAAAGAACCTCAGAGAGGTTCTTTTTACATGTTTTTTCTCATCCGCGCAAACGCGCTTTTTTCAAGACGCGATACCTGTGCCTGTGAGATCCCTATCTCCTCGGCGATCTGGACCTGCGTTTTTCCCCCGTAGTATCTCATTTTGATAATCGAGCGTTCGCGCTCATTCAACTTTTTCATCGCTTCCCTCAGAGCGATATCCTCGAGCCATGTTTCGTCGGTGTTTTCTTTGTCGCTCAATTGATCCATAACGAAGACTGAATCGTCTCCGTCTGAAAAGACCGGGTCGAATATTGAAAGGGGTTCGCTTATCGCTTCGAGAGCGGCGGTAACTTTCTTCTCGTCCTCGCCGAGTTCTTTTGCGATCGTTCCCATCGAAGGTTCGTTTCCAAGCTCCGTAGTGAGTTTTTCCTTAACGCCGAGCGCACGGTATGCGAGATCCCGCATCGAGCGCGTGACGCGAATTGAATTGTTGTCGCGCAGGTATCTTCTGACTTCGCCGATTATCATCGGCACGGCGTAAGTCGAAAACTTTACGTCGAGATCCGTGTTGAAGTTATCGACAGCTTTTATTAGTCCGATACATCCGACCTGAAAAAGGTCGTCCATGCTCTCGTGCCTTCCCGCAAATCTCTGAATGATACTGAGAACGAGTCGAAGATTTCCCGAAATCAACTTTTCGCGTGCCGCTGTATCTCCTTCAGCCGATTTTCTGAGCAGTTCTTTCTTTTCCCTGTCGGAAAGAGTTGTGAGACGCGACGTGTCAACTCCGGTGACTTCCACCTTGCCGAAATACATCCGTAAAGCCCCCTCGATCCCCAAATACTGAAAACAGTATTGACGGCGAGGGGGTCCTGTTATGCGGAGAGCCTGTTTCCACTTTTTAGAAATCAGACGCCGACTTCTTTGAGCATCTCTTCAATCGCTATACCGTACCCGCGTACGGGATCGTTTATCATAACGTGGGTGACCGCTCCGACCAGTTTACCGTTTTGAATTATCGGACTCCCGCTCATCCCCTGAACTATTCCGCCGGTATCCTTTATCAGCTCGGGGTCGGTGATCCGTAGTTCGATGTTTTTTTCGTTTTTTGTTTCCGGTATTCTTTCTATCGTTACGGAATACTTTTTTACTTCGCCCGGACCGACGGTGCTCAGAATATACGCGTCCCCGATCTCAAGGTCATTTTTTTCTCCGACGTATATCAAGTTCTGCCGATCGTGTTTCAGTCCGCTGAAATACCCGACCACACCGGAATCGGTATTCTTTTTAATAACTCCGACTTTTTTGTCTTTAAAAGAACCTTTCAGTTCTCCGGGATCTCCGGATTCTCCTTTTTCCGCTCCCGAAACGTCCACTTCTGTTACGACTCCCCTGATAAGCGGTATGAGTTTACCTGTGTCCGGTTCGCAGATCCCGTGACCGAGACCCATGAATTCTCCCGTTTTCGGAATAATAAAAGTCACCGTGCCGATACCCGCCGTACAGTCTTTAATTAAAAGACCTATCCTTTTTACGCCGTCTTTACAGACCGATGGGGTAACGGTAACGGTTATTGTCTTTCCGTTTCTCAGAATTCCGATCTCTGCATCTCCGGGTGACGTTCCGATCGCCCTGACAACGTCTTCGGCAGAAGCGACGGCTTTACCGTTCACGTCGGTGATCACGTCGCCTTTTTCTATTCCCGCGTCACGCGCCGGGCATTTCTTTTCTTTTCCTTCATCAATTTCGGCGTAATCGTCCGCAACTGGTCCTCCTGAAAAAAGCTTTACTCCGAAAGGCATACCGCCCGGGATCACTTGAAACGTTCCGTCTGTTCCTTCATTTTCCGGGACGTCCGCATTACCTTCGGCGTCCGTCGATTCGAAAAAACAGTTATACTGTCTGTCCCCCTTCGCCGCGAATGCGCTGACGGCCGATGCGAGTAAAACTGAGAATAAGACAGCCGTGAAGAGGGAAGCGCGGAGCCCGGTCCTGATCCTTTTAATCACTTTCTTTTTTCACCTCCCTGACGGTAATTATTAACCGTCCGACATTATTTTTATCTTCTGTTGAAAAGATATGAATTGAAAAAACATCCCGCACTTGTTTTTTCTGTAACGTGTCTTTTTTTTAAGGGAAATCGGTTTCTATTGATCGTATAAAACGTTTTGACTTATAAGTTAATATATGTTATAATAATTTGATAAAATAAGGGGAGTATGTCGAGGAGGCGGGAAAGTGAGAATACTCGGAATAGACCCCGGCATTGCACTCGTCGGATGGGGAGTTATCGACTGGAATCGCGGTTCTTTTTCCGTCGTGGATTACGGATGTATCAAAACGACCTCCGATATGAGTACCGAAGACAGACTCCAGACCGTATATGACCAACTTGATGAAATTGTTGAAAAGTATAAACCTGCTGTCATGGCAATCGAAGAGTTGTTCTGGAACACTAATCAGAAGACCGGTATTATCGTTGCCGAAGCGAGAGGCGTTATCCTTCTTTGTGCGAAGAAGCGCGGACTCGAAATATTCGAGTATACGCCTCTTCAGGTCAAGCAGGCTATCGTCGGGTACGGCAGAGCGGAAAAGAGGCAGGTAATTGCGATGGTTACCGCGTTTCTCTCTCTCAAAGAGCCGCCGAAGCCCGACGACACGGCGGACGCTCTTGCGATCGCGGTTTGTCATGCGCACAGCGGCGCGTCGCGCCTCGGCTCATACTATAATAAGCCGACGAATATGAAGGGAAAACTTTAACAGATCAGGAAAAGAGGATACCGTATGTGGATCAGCGACGGATGGAGCGATTACGAGTTGATCGATGCTTCGGACGGTGAGCGTCTCGAAAGATGGGGGGACTACGTTCTCATTCGTCCGGACCCTCAGATAATTTGGAAAACGGACAGAATAGATCCACGCTGGAGATCCGCCGACGCGGTATATAAGAGATCGGGCGGAGGAGGTTCGTGGGAAAAAAAGGAAGTTCCCGAGAGCTGGACGGTCGGATACGGTGATTTGATTTTCCGAGTAAAGCCCATGGGCTTCAAACATACCGGGATCTTTCCTGAACAGGCGACGAACTGGGAGTTCGCCTCTTCGTTGATAAAGAAGGCGAAGAAGACAAAGCCCGAGATTCGCGTCCTCAATCTTTTCGGTTACACCGGGTGCGCCACGGTCGTATGCGCCGCAGCGGGCGCTTCTGTTTGTCACGTAGACGCCGCAAAAGGGATGGTCGCGCAGGCTAAAGAAAATATGGAGCTGTCCGGTCTTGCAGACGCTCCCTGCAGATATATTGTCGACGATTGCGTCAAATTCGTCCGCCGTGAGATCAGACGAGGAAGAAAATACGACGCGGTTATTATGGATCCTCCGTCATACGGCAGAGGACCGGGCGGCGAGGTATGGAAACTCGAGGAGTGTGCGGACGAGTTGATTTCGCTCGTATGTTCAGTTTTATCAGACGATCCGCTCTTCTTCCTGATAAACTCATACACTACGGGTCTTTCTCCTTCATCCATGGGATATATGTTATCTGTGTCTCTGGGAAAGGAACGTACGGCGCGAGGAACTCTCACGACGGGAGAACTGGGTCTGCCTGTCAGTGCGACCGGGCTTCCGCTTCCATGCGGCGGTTCCGCAAGGTGGCAAAAGAATATTTGAGGTGAAACCGTAAAATGAATGAAAATATGAAATCGCCGCGGAAAACGTTTCCTTCACATATCCGGGCGACGAAACGAATCCCCCTGTCAGGGCGCTTCACGGGATAACGCTTCGTGTTCCCAAGGGTTCATATACTGCGATTCTGGGTCATAACGGGAGCGGCAAGTCGACTCTCGCGAGGATCCTGTGTATGCTTGAATCACCCGAAGAGGGAGAACTGTATATTGACGGAAAACTCATGACGGGAGACGACGTTACGGATGCGGAGATTCTCGATGCAAGAAAACGCGTCGGAATGGTCTTCCAGAATCCCGACAACCAGATCGTTGCAACTATCGTTGAAGAAGACGTCGCATTCGGATGTGAAAATCTGGGTGTACCGTCGGATGAGATTCGAAAACGCGTTGACGATGCGCTCGAGACGGTCGGAATGACCAAATACGCGAGACATTCTCCGCATAAGCTTTCAGGCGGTCAGAAGCAGAGAGTTGCCATCGCCGGTGTCATTGCTATGAAAAGAGAATGCATAATATTTGACGAAAGTACCGCTATGCTCGATCCTATGGGGCGGCGGGAAGTTCTCGATACTATCGACAGACTGAACCGCGAAGACGGCGTCACCGTTATTCTTATCACTCACTATATGGACGAGGCGACGAGAGCGGACCGTGTAGTCGTCATGGACGACGGATCGATCCTTAAAGAAGGGACTCCTTCTGAGGTTTTTTCCGACCCTGAAACGCTCTGGTCGGCGAGTCTCGACGTTCCGCAGACGACGGAGCTCCTTTACGGTCTGAAAAAGAACGGACTCGATGTTCCGCTCGACGTGTTCGATCCGGAAGGGTGTGCGGCGGTCATAGCGGGTGCGATTGCGTCATGCGGAGGAGTAAAAAATGGCGATCGTTGAACTTCACGGTGTGATTTTTATTTACAATAAAGGCACTCCATACGAAACCCAC
>JAFWTH010000143.1 GCA_017518975.1 Clostridia bacterium | reverse complement strand
ATCCGCTCCACAAAAGGAAAGCTGTTATGCGAATAACAGCTTTCTCTATAAGGCGCCATAGCCAAGCGGTAAGGCAGAGGTCTGCAAAACCTTTATCCCCGGTCCGATTCCGGGTGGCGCCTGCATAAAAAAAGCACGCATAGCGTGCTTTTTTTATGCAGGTGTCACCACAACGTCGAGCCGGATCCGGCTCAACGTCGGAACGATATCCACTATCTTCATCGGTTATGCAAAACGAACGCATCCGCTTTCGGCACCCCGGATACCGGTTCGCATTTTAGTTCAAATCTCATATTTCTTCAGCAAATTCGCCCCCGGCAATTTGACAGGGCGCATGGTTATCGAACGAAGACGTCTTATTTCCCGCGCCCGGAAAGATCGGGGAGCTCGCTCACCAGGCGAAGGGGCGCAAATATATCACCGAAGGTGATCTTCCGGGTATTTAATAAAATCTGCACTTCATTGGTCCTAGCTTCCGGGTCCTCCGGCTTCGGTCGCTTCATTGCGTGCGCACGCCTTGTCCCTCTCAACTTGAATTATCCAAGATTAAGTGCTACAATTAAATAAACGCAAAAGAATGGAAAGGTGCTCAAATTGAAAAAATCATTGATTATTCTGATGCTTGCGCTTGTCGCTATTATGTTCGTTTCCTGTGCCAAGACGATAACCGTTCCCGAAACAAACGCCGTGTTGACGTTTAAGTACGGCGACTGTGACGTTGTCATCGAACTGAGCGCGGAAGAAAGTGAAACGGTCAGGAGTATTTTCAATAATAAACGCACCTATCAGGATAACACCTCGTGCGGATTTACCGAAAACGTCTCCTTCAGATTCAACGATTTGGTCTTTTGCATAGCTTGCGATAATTGCTCAACTATAGAATTTCAAGGTCGGTATTTTTCGATTTCCGATGATGAGCGGGAAACAATCAATCTAATATTTGAAAAGCACGGCGGGTTTTTCCCATGCGTTTAACCCGAAACATCGTATCGTCTTGATTTCGTCCTCGAAATACTTCTCAACCCGGAGGAAGCACAATGCGAGTTGTTGATATCTACCGCTTCGACACAGGGACAAAGATACCCTTTTCGGAACTTCCCGACAGAATACGCGCGTTCCTCGACGATACGCGCCTGAACTATACTACTTTTCTTTATTATTTCAGCGACCTCGTTAGTTGTAATCCCGACTTTTCCAAATCAGGAGTCGCAAAATTTCTGAAAGACTGTCCTGACGCCGGACCCGTCAGAATTCTCAGAGGAGAAGCAATGGGAGGATCCGATGAGTACTGGATCAGCAACATTTCCGAGTTCACCGGGAACTTAGACGATAAAATTCTCCCGCTGATGAAAAAGATCCACAAATACTACGGAATATCGATAAGCGATCTTTATTTCTACGATATAGACTTCTGGGGAGACCCGATCCCGTGGGAAAGAGATCTGTCGGGTGTTGACGAACGGTGCCGTCAGTTTAACTATACTCCGGATTACGATTACTCGCTCAATTATCAACCGCTCGGCTCCGGGATCATGATAAACAGAGACGTTTTCGGAGCGACTCTGACGCTGAGCGTCGACAGACTGTACCGCGATGAGGCCAAAGAAACCGAGCCGTACGCCGAAGAAATGAAAAAGCATCTCGACGGAATAAGGTACGACAAGGTACAGAAAATCAAGCTTGATCCGGAGGATAAGGACGAGGCGGAAAAGTGCAATCAAAAAGCCGCCGCATTGCTTGACGAAATCCGCTCCCGCTTCAAAGACGCTCTGCCGTCAAACGAAAGGCTGACTCACGTCGACGGATCTTACTCGATCGCTCCGACGCTCAAAAAATACGCAAAAGGGCACGGTTATAACTACTGCAACGTTTTCTCCGGCGTTCTTTTCATTGAAAAGAGGACGGAAAAGGGACCCGTTATCGGCCTGATCACAATCAGACGCCCCGGTTTCAGCGAAGTAACGGTAATGTTGTCCGTTGAGGGGATCGGTTACAGACACGTTCTGCTCACTTCTTCACAAACGCCGGACGATCAGGAATCCTTCGATTCTTTTATGAAGATAGTATTCTCGCTTCTGGAAGAATTTGAGCGGGACTATTACCCCGCTCTTGCGGAGATCTACCCGACCGTCCCCGACTGGTTCGTCACCGAAAAATAATATCACAACGTATACCCTCAAGGAGTTTCTCTGTCATGAAAAAGTTTTTCAAAGCAATAGCGATAATAATCGTCCTGCTCGTCGTCCTCGCCGTTTGCGCCGTGTTCGGGCTGAACGCCTACGTCAAAAGCGTCGGCGGAAAGAAGATCGTCACGCCCGAAGAAGCGGCGTCGATCGAGGACGCCGACTGCATACTCGTCCTCGGCTGTTCGGTTAAGATCGACAACTCGCTCAGCGATATGCTCGCGGACAGACTCAGGCGCGGCGTCGAACTGTACGACGCGGGCGCCGCCCCCAAACTGCTTATGAGCGGAGACCACGGGAGCGACAACTACGACGAGGTCAACGCGATGAAAAAATACGCGAAGGAACACGGAGTTCCGTCAGGCGACGTATTCATGGATCACGCCGGGTTCTCGACGTACGAATCCGTCTACCGCGCGAAGGAGATCTTCGGCTGTGAAAAAGTGATCATAGTGACGCAGGAATACCACCTTTACCGCGCGCTCTTTATCGCGGAAAAGCTCGGGCTCGAGGCGTACGGCGTCGCGTCGGACTATCATACGTACGGCGGTCAGACAGGACGCGAACTGCGCGAGATCCTCGCGAGATGCAAGGACTTCGCTTCGACCGTTTTCAAACCGGATCCGACGTATCTCGGAGATAAGATCCCGATAGACGGCGACGGAGATATCACGAACGATAAATAACAACTTCAAAGTAAAAGGGCGTCCCGTCGGGGACGCCCTTCGTTTATTCAGAATCCGAAATACTCTTTCGCGTTTCCGTAACAGATCCCTCCGACAATCGCACCAAGCGTCTCTTCATCGTCCGGATACTCTCCGCGCTCGACCCACCCGCCTAAAAGATCGCAGAGGATCCGACGAAAATACTCGTGGCGCGGATAAGAGGCGAAACTTCGCGAGTCGGTAAGCATTCCGACGAACGTTCCGAGAACTCCGAGATTCGCGAGCGCTTTCAAGTGCGCTTCGATCCCGTCCCTGTGGTCGTTGAACCACCACGCGGAGCCGAGTTGGATCCGCGACCTTGACGGCCCTTTCTGAAAGCACCCCATCAGCGTGCCGAGAATATAAAGATCGCCCGGATTCAGCGAATAGAGAACGGTTTTCGGAAGGGCGTCCAAGGCGTCGAGTTCATCCAGAAACCGTGCGAGGGACCGCGCGAGGCGCGTATCGTCTATACAGTCGTACCCGGAATCCGGTCCAAAACGTTCATAAGCCGTCCCGTTCACGTTTCTCAACGCTCCGACGTGGAGCTGCATGCACCACCCACGGCGGGCGTATTCCGAAGCAAGGAAAACCATCATGTCGTAAATGTATGCGTTTTCCTCCGCGTCGGTCAGTTCTCCTCCCGCCATCGCTTTATCGAAAGCGGCGGCGGGAGACTCTTTCGTCTTTTCGGGAATAAAATCGAGCCCGTGATCGGAGAGGCGGCATCCGTGCGCGGCAAAACGGTCCATCGATCCCGACAGGATCCTTTTGAGACCGTCGTAACCGTCCGCGCCGAGTTTCGCGATATAATCGCGGAAACCCGTCTTTCGTATATTCACACATCTGTCCGGGCGGAACGCGGGGACGACTTTCGTGCCGAATCCGCTTTTTTTGATCGCATCGTGAAATTCAAGCGAGTCCGCGGGATCGTCCGTCGTACATATCGTCTCGACGTTCGACCGCGATATGAAACCGCGCGGCTTATACTCCTCTTTTTTGAAAAGAGGAAGCGTCGCGTCATAGATCGCGTCGGCTGTCTCCCCGTTCAGGGCGACGTCAACGTTGAAATATCTCTTCAATTCAAGCGCCGTCCAATGGTAAAGCGGATTGCCTATCGCGTACGAAACGGTCTTCGCGTACTCTCTGAACTTGTCCCTCGGGTCGCCGTCGCCCGTGATAAGCTCCTCCGGGACGCCAAACGATCGCATCGCGCGCCATTTGTAATGATCGCCGCCGAGAAACAGATCGGCAATCGACGTGAACCCCGAGTTTTCGGCGATCCTTTTCGGATCGAGATGGCAATGGTAGTCAATGATAGGGAGCAGTTCGGCGTACGTCCGATACAGCCTCCTCGCCGTTTTAGTACTCAAAAGAAAGTCTTCGCTTATAATTGTCTTCACGCTCATTTTTTCACCTCCGGCGAATCGAGGAATATAAGGAAAATCGCGGGACGGTTTCTGCTTTCGGACCGAAACCGTCCCGGTTTTTTACTCTTTCGCTTTTATCGTTTTGAATTCTTCTTCGATCTCATCCCTGTCGTCGCGTACCGATCTCTGCGTCAGGAGACTGACGATCACGTTGACGAGGATCCCGCAGATAAACGCGGGAAGAAGTTCGTAAATGTCAAATACTCCGCCTATCGGACGGACGAGATATTTCCAGATAAATACCATGCCGCCTCCCACGAGCATTCCCGACAGAGCGCCCCATTTGGTCCCCCGTTTCCAGAACAGCGCGACGAGCATTGTAGGACCGAAAGCGGCTCCGAATCCCGCCCAGGCGAATGAAACGATACTGAAGACGCTTCCCTCAGCTCTTGCCCAGACGATCGCCACGACGCCGATGAGGAGCACCGTCACGCGGGCGATTATCATGGAGACTTTATCGGATATCTTCAATCTGAACGTATCTCTCAGCAAGTCCTGGGTGACGCTCGACGCAGCCGCAAGCAGCTGTGAATCGGCTGTCGACATCGTTGCGGCGAGTATACCCGAAAGAATAACGCCTGCGACCAAAGCGAGCAGAACGCCCTTGCTGGCGAGGAGCTCCGCGATCTTGATGATGATCCTCTGAGAGTCCGCCGTGGGGATCTCTCCGATCGCCCCGTTCGCTATCATCGCGCTTCCGACAACGCCTATCAGGATGGCGACGCCCATCGCTATGAATACCCAGATCGTCGCAACTCTTCTGGAAAGCGTAAGTTTCTTCTCATCCCTGATCGCCATAAAGCGGAGAAGGATGTGAGGCATACCGAAATATCCGAGACCCCACGCCATCGTTGATACTATGACGAGAGGAGTGTAGGACGCCGCGGTCCCCGTCGCCGGATCGTAGCCCTGGAAAACGTTCAGGAATCCGGGGAGAGACGACGCGTTTGACGAAACGGCGGACAGACCGCCCGCGGACGAAATGCCGAACACGACGACGACGACCAAAGCCACCGTCATCACGACGGACTGTATGAGGTCGGACGTCGACGCCGCGAGGAATCCGCCGAGAGACGTGTAGGCAAGAATGACGATCGCGGAGATCAGCATCGCCCAGAAGTAATTCACGCCGAAAAGGCTTGAGAACAGCGTTCCGCAGGCGTTGAAGCCGGACGCGACGTACGGAACGAAGAAAATGATTATTACCAGCGCGGATACAAGGGACAAGAGGTGATTCTTGTCACGGTAACGTTTCGAGAAAAATTCGGGGATCGTGACAGCGCCGAGTTCCTGCGAGTAACGGCGAATGCGCTTCGCTACGATCAGCCAGTTGATATAAGTTCCGATCCCGAGTCCCAGAGCGGTCCAGAACGCCTCCGGCAATCCAGTCGCGAGAGCCACGCCCGGAAGTCCCAGAAGAAGCCACGAGGACATATCCGACGCCTCCGCGCTCATCGCAGTGACAAAAGGGCCGAGTTTCCTGCCGCCCAGATAGAAGTCCGCGGTCGAACGGTTTTTCCCGGAATACATGATCCCGAGAACAATCATCCCGACGAGATAGACGCCCATGGCGACCATCATCAGGATCTGATGTGACTGAAGTGTGCTCATCTTTGCCTTTTCCTCTCTTTTTTTGACTTTCGCCTCGTCACGTTTGCCGGGCGATATAGTTTCTCAAAAGGCATTTCGTATCCGGTCACGAATCAAATGGATGTTCAACAGTCGCTCAAAGATTATCCTTATACCACTCGATCGCTTCGCCGAGACCGCGGTCAAAGCTGTATTCGGGGTCGTATCCGAGGAGTCGTCTCGCCTTGGAGATATCCGCGTTGGAGTGCTTGATGTCGCCCTTACGGTCCGGCCCGAAGATCGGTTCGATATCGACGCCGAGAGCTCGCGTCAGGGAATGATATATGTCAAGCAGATACTCTCTGCCGCCGTACGCAATATTGAACGCCTCGCCGCTCGCCTCGGAGGGGGCGACGCACGACTTCAGGTTCGCCTCGATGACGTTTTCTATATACGTGAAATCGCGGCTCTGCTTTCCGTCTCCGTTTATCGTGGGCCTTTCGCCTTTCATCAGCTGCATGATGAATTTCGGGATGACGGCGGCGTACGCGCCGTTCGGATCCTGACGGCGTCCGAACACGTTGAAATAGCGGAGACCGACCGTCTCGAGACCGTAGTGTTTTGAATACTGCTTCGCCCATTCCTCGTCACACATTTTGGTGAGAGCGTAGGGGGAGAGAAGATTGCCTTCCCGTCCCTCCGTTTTCGGGAGATTCGGCTCGTCGCCGTAAACGGATGAAGACGAGGCGTAAACGAAACGTTTGACGCCGTTTTGTCTTGCCGCCTCCATCATATTGAGCGTACCCTGAATGTTGTTCGCACAATAAAAGAGCGGCATTTCTATCGAGCGCGGGACGGAACCCCACGCCGCCTGATTAAGGACGTAGTCGACCCCATCACACGCTTTGAGGCAGGTATCGAAATCCTTGATATCGCCCTTTATGAACTCATAATTCGGATCGTCGATAAACAAATCGACGTTTTTCTGTTTACCCGTTGAAAGGTCGTCGAGACACCTGACACGGTATCCGAGACGCAGGATCGCCTCGCAGAGATTCGAGCCGATGAACCCGGCTCCTCCGGTCACCAAAAAAAATGAATCCTTCGGAAATAACAGATCTTTGTATCCCATATTTTCCTCCTCAGTACAGCACGGACGATCCGCATGCGGACGTGAAAACATTCGCTCCGTGTTCGTATCCGTAGATGTCGTAATATCTTTCGTTTACAGTTTTTATGATCTCCTCAGCTTTGTCTTTTTCGACGAGTGCGATCACGCACCCGCCGAGCCCCGCGCCGACCAATTCGCTCCCGATGACACCATCGGTTCCGTTGAGGAGATCGCACAAAACGTCGATCTGATCGGTTGAACATCCGTAAGACCCGCTCTGAAGCGCGACGTCGGCGTTTTCTGCGGCAAGCTCATCAAGCGTCTCGTCGGAGAAAACGATCCTTCCGGCGCGGTCTCCGTCGTGGCTGATCCTCATCATCTTGCCGATAAGTTCGTAGTCGGCATTTTCGAGCGTCCCCATAAATCTGTCCGATCTGGCACACTCGGAAATACCGAACATAACGACTCCCCTCAGATCGTAAATATTCGGGTCTGCGTGAGATGCAAAGAGACGTTCGAGTTTTTCCTTTGATTCCGGGAGAAGCGCTTTGGCTCCTCCGCGCGTTATTGTTTCAGGTACCGCTTTCAGCATTTCATAAATCCTGGAATATGGACGGATCTCCGATATATCACGAAGCTCCCTCAGGTCGTACTCCGGAAACTCACGTTTCATGATCATAAACGCAATCTCACACGCTGCGATTTTCGCGTTGAAAGTATCCTTGCTCTCCTCGGATTTTTTTGCCTGTATCATACTGTTGGCGACGAGGATCGCGTATTTGTCCGAGAACGAAGCGCTCCCTTTGATCTCAAAGGGCTTAAACCCGATATGAGTAATCTGACCTCGCTTGCCGCACTTCATTGCGGCATGGTCTCCCGCGCCGCCGCGCGACCCGACGAACCATTCTCCCTCTCCGCAAAGCTCGACAAATTCCTTGTCGGTATAATTGAGGCAATTAAGAGAAACGACCGCTTCCATAACGGCGACCACTATGCTCGAAGAGGATGAAAGCCCCGCGGCAACGGGGTTGTTGCCGAATGCTACCATATCCATACCGCACAGCGGGATTTCATTGTCGAACTGCGCACGAAGAACGGCCGATTTGACGTAATTGGACCAATCCCCGCGGCTCTCTTCAAGCAGTTTTTTTATCCGCTTGTCTTCGAGAAAGTCAATCCAGCTGTCGTATTTCTTTTCACCCATCATCCACCCGATCGAGAAACATCTGTCGGGATACGACGGATCGACGTTCGATATGCTGACAAGATCGTCGTTACGGGGAGAACAAATGAACACGGTATCACTGTCCGTAGCCATCACGTTGATCCCTCCGCCACGGTGATCAATGTGGCGGCCCATCAGGTTCAGGCGACCGGGCGACCGGGTTATGACGACCTTGCGGTCCCCGAACTTTGAAATAAACCTATCTATAAGGACAACATACCGTTCTTTCTGATCCTCTGACCCATCGCCATAAAGACGCGTGAACTCTCTGTCAAGTTTGCCGGACAGAACATCGGCCCTGAATTCCGACGCGCTCCGCATAAAACCGACCGCCATTGAGCGAAGATCGGTCTTCGTACTGTAAGTCCTCATATCGTCGGCGTTTTCGATCTCGTAAAGCTCCGCGGAACTGTTTTCCGCAAACCACTCGAGCGCATCGGTCAGATAAATCTCGCCCTGCGCGTTTGATGCGTTGAAGGTTTCGATCGCCTCGATTGCCATATCAACGTCGAGACAATAAAGGCCGGCGTTGGCATACGGAGTCGACAAAATCTCGTCGGCGGTAAACTCTTCGTCAACGAGCCGTTTCGTCCGCACGGGCGCGTGCTCTTTTGCAAGTTTCATTACCTTTGCAGCCTTTTTTTCATTTAATTTCAGCGACCTCAACTTGTCCGCGTATTCAGCTGAAGGCAAATCTGCAAGCGTCATAAGCGCAGCGTCCGCCAACTCCACTACTCCGTACGGTTTTCCGTCTTTTACGACTACACGTCCGCCGTTATAATTCGCTGTAACGGGCTGAACCCCCCACACCGCCTTTGAATCTCCCGCTTTTTGCAGGATGCCCGAGATCACGGAAGGATTTATTATTTTGTCGCCCATTGAAATCAAAGCAGGTCCGGAATACCCGATCGATCGCAGAACGTCAAGTCCGCACATGGCTGCGTGACCCGTTCCTCTCTGGTCTTTCTGATATGCGTAAATCACACCGGGTTCTCCGTCAAGACAACCCATTACGGACTCGGCTTTATGACCGACGACAACGACAAAGCAGGACACTCCTCCCTGCCTCATACTCGAAATGATCCTTTTTATGACCGGAACTCCGGCACAATCGAAGCAAACCTTGCTCTTGGAATCGTCGTTCATCCTCGTGCCTTTTCCGGCGCAAAGAAGAATAGCAGCTGTTGACAAAGAAACACCTCCGAAAAAACACTCCGAAAAGTCGGCTCGCACCGACTTACCGTATCATTTTTCGCTTTCCGTTTACATTTTCCCGTCGAGCGATTTACCCGTTTCAATATGCTTGAAACTAGGCAAATATTTTTCCATAATATCGACAATCTCTTCTTTTGTCGTAGTCTCTTTCCCGAATGCGTCGTCCAGTTCATTGAAAAGGATCTCTACCCTGCCCCTATCCGGGATTTGTTTTCCGATAATAACTCCCAGCGATGAAAAGCGGTCCAGATCCGCTTTTTCGGTCTCTGTCACGAACTCCTCGAAAGGTTTTTCTCCCGACGTATCCGAATCGGAGTAATGAACCGGATATTCACGGCTTCCGCTTTTTAGTTTTTCCGCCATCTCTATGGCTTCCTCATCCGACGCGCACTCAATGACCTCGTATCCGTGAGCCCGCAGAAGTTCGGTCCCGATCCTGTCGAACGTCATCATTTGAGCTTCCTCGAGTTTGGGGAAAAAAATCTCTCTGTTTTTACCCAGCATACACGCAAGCATACAAATCTGACCGGACTCTTCGGGACTGACAAAGTAGCGTTTCACGTCGCTCGGCGCCGAGAGCGGCTGGAGTTTCGAAATCCTTGCGAGAAAACCGGCGGGGAGAGAACCGTTTGAAAAAGCAACGTTGGCAAAGCGGGCTGTCTTGACCGGGAAAAGATCGGAATAAGAAAAAATCAGATCCTCCATTATCCTTTTGCTCGCTCCCATTATATTGACCGGATTCGCCGCCTTGTCGGTAGAGACGCAAAAATACTCTTCCGGCGGATATTTTGCGAGGAGATCAAGAAGAATCTTTGCGTGAAGAACGTTATTCCGAAGCAGTGCTTCCACGCTGTAAACGTCTTTTTCGGACCTCACGTGTTTGTGCGCGGAAAAGTTCCCCACAATATTGAATCCGCCGCGCTTGATAAACATTTTTTCAAATACCGAAGATGCAAAGCTCATCGGATAAGTTACATAATCATCGGGAACGAACATTCCTTTTGAAGAACGAAGATCACGCGTCAGTTCTGTCAGGGCATTCTCGTTCGTATCGACTACGACAACAGATGCCGGTCTGAACGGAAGGATCGCCTTGATAAAAGAAGAACCGATTGAACCCGCGCCGCCGATCACCAAAACGGATTTGTTCTCAATCTTGGATTTCAACTCTTCGGCGTTCTTTTCAATATCCCCTTTAAACATAGAACACGGTCTCTTGGTAACGTACTCGGAAATAAAACCGTTTAAATTGAACATTTTTTCTCCTTTTTCCATCCTCGTGTTTATCACTTCAAAACCATTCTCAGGTCGATTAAAAAGAACGTTATTTCAAAAAAGATTCAAACTGTATCCTGTTTTCCAGCGCGGTCGTCGTCGGTCTTCCGAGGTCGTCTCTCGCCCCGATTGAGCATTTGACCTCGATCATCGAAAGCTCCCTGAGGTTTTTCGCTTTCTCAAGCTCTCTGTCAAGATCTTCAAAACTGCCGACCGAAACGGCGTTCGGATACCCGCACGCTTTTGCGACCGCGACCAAATCGATACTGCCGGCAACCGTCGGCATCCCGCCTACGGTCTCATGCGCCGAATTGTTGATGACTATGTGAACTAAATTCTTCGGCCTGTTCGCACCTATGACAGCCATTGCTCCCATATGCATCAGAGCAGCGCCGTCTCCATCTATACACCAGATCCTTCGATCCGGTTTGTTGATTGCTACTCCGAGCGCGATCGAAGAGGTGTGCCCCATTGAACCGACAGTCAAAAAATCGTACTTGTGGCTCTGTCCGTTCCTCTCGCGAATCTCAAAAAGTTCGCGGCTCGCCTTTCCCGTCGTACTGACGACCGGATCTTCACCCGAAGCTTTGACGATATGTTCGATGATTTCTTCACGCTTCATCGTGTTGTCGTTTTTATATATTACCTTTTTGGAATACTCGAGAGCGCCTTTTCGGACAACGAACGCAACGTCTCTGCCGTTCGCGAGAACGGAACGGAATCCGGACATAATGCCGCGCAGCTCGTCTTCGGTCGTTTCTTTTCCTATAACAAACGTCTCAATACCCATATCTTCAAGGAGCCTGAGAGTAACCTCGCCCTGATATATATGCTGCGGTTCATCGTGGATTCCGGGTTCCCCACGCCATCCGATGATAAATACGACCGGTATCGCGTAAACTTTGTCGTTCAGAAGCGACGCGACGGGATTGATGATATTTCCCTCGCCCGAATTCTGCATATATACGACCGGCACCTTTCCCGTAGCCAGATAATACCCCGCAGCTATAGCGGTACAGTTACCCTCATTCGCGGCGATGATATGATGCATCCGATCGATACCGTAGGTATTCATCAGATAATTGCACAGCGCCTTCAGCTGCGAATCGGGAACTCCGGTGTAAAAATCCGATCCGATAGTTTTCACAAGTGTTTCGACATTCATTCCGATTACCTCAAAATCCGACGATACAGTTCATCGATTGTTTTTTCATCTAAAGAAACGGGATGATTCTTTAACCTTATGGGATTGACGCTCACCCTCATTTCCGCAAACTGTTCTTCATTTGCTTCGGGAACGCTCAATTCCAGTCCCGTAAAAATTGCGTTGAGTTTCTCCGCGCCCTCTCTGGCACTGCCGCAACCCATCGCAACGCCTATCTCGTTTAGCGTTCTGTTCAGATAACCCTCCCCTCTCGGATCGACGCACTTGTCCGTATTGTCGATCATCCACGGAAAGAGGACTCTGTCGCAAAGGATCGCGGCGTGACCGTGCGCCGCGCGGAACAAGCTTGTTATCTTATAGCACATGGCGTGACCGGCGGTCGTCTGTGTGACGTTTATCGCTTTCCCCGCCATATGCGCCGCTCTGAGCATCCCCGCGTTGCCGTCCTCGCTGTTTGCGAGATACCCGTCCATGTTTTCAAGAACGCCCTGTATTGCGGCAATCGAATATCTTTTGCTCTTTTCCGTGCTGTTTACCGACCAGAACGATTCGATCGCATGACACAAAGCGTCGCACATGGTCGCCTTTTTCTGATACGGAGGAAGCGTTTTCAAAGCGCCCGGATCCATCAGGACCGTCCCGGGAATTGAGCTTTCGCTTGTGACGGATTGCTTCTTTCCGTCATAATATATCACGGCGTATCGGGTCGCTTCCGATCCGGTTCCCGCTGTTGTCGGCATCGCCAAAAAGGGGATATCGTTGGGAACGATTTCAGTTTTCAGATACGACCCGTCGGAACCGTCAGAATCCATCCGGGAATACAATTTGATGCATTTTGCTACGTCTATGGCCGATCCGCCGCCGACCGCAATGATCGCCTCACATTTTCCCCTGCGGAACGCGTCGACCCCTTTGACAACCGATTCATATGCGGGATTCGGTCTGAAATCGGAGAAGCGGACAACGGTGACGCCGTTCGACTCGATCTCATTCAGCTTGTCGGTGATCCCGGAAAGAAACCCGATCGATTCGTCACATACGAGAAAAACCTTTGTTATCCCGTTTTCACGGAACCATACGTCAAGTTCGGAATAACCGTTTTTTGAGGATATGATTTTCTGCGCCATTTTTCAGTCCTCTGCCGGAATCAGCCTTATGATATCCTTAAACGGCATCAACATTTTG
This sequence comes from Clostridia bacterium, assembly GCA_017518975.1. Lineage (GTDB taxonomy): Bacteria > Bacillota > Clostridia > Oscillospirales > CAG-272 > RUG11130. The sequence goes on along the minus strand of JAFWTH010000143.1, from coordinate 30,538 downwards.
TCGCATTCTTCCGCGCGATGGTTCTCGAGTATCATCGTCGCAGCTTTCTGGATGGCCGGTACAGTCGCTCTCATAAGCTGATTCGCATAGATGATGATATTGGCTCCGCGTTCTTTCCACTCGTCTTCTCTTACGGAATTAAACGAAGTCGGCACGAGAACGATTGGGGTGGTCTTGTCCTTCGCCCGGAATTTTTCGATAAACTCCTCGATCTCGGAGGGATCCTTTTTGCGGCTGTGGATCATAATGGCGTCTGCACCCGCCTCAACGAAAGCGAACGCCCTCATCAGCGCGTCCTCCATACCCCGCTCCAGAATCAGACTCTCGATTCTCGCGCAGATCATAAACTCTTTCGTCCTCTGAGCTTTTTTGCCTGCGCGGATCTTCGCGGAAAAGTTCTCAACAGTGTCCTGAGTCTGAACGACTTCAGTTCCGAAGAGGCTGTTTTTCTTCAGCCCGGTTTTATCTTCAATGATCACCATTGATACTCCGAGCCGCTCAAGAGAACGGACTGTATAGACAAAATGCTCGGTTTTACCGCCCGTATCGCCGTCAAAAATAATCGGCTTTGTAGTGACTTCCGTTATGTCTTCGATCGTGCGGAAACGGGACGTCATATCGACGAGTTCAATATCAGGTTTTCCCTTTGCGGTGGAATCACACAAAGAAGAAACCCACATAGCGTCATACTGATGCGCCCCTCCGTTCTGATATACGACCGTGTTCTCAACGACCAGTCCCGTCAGCCCGTCATGCGCCTCCATAGCGGTGATAAGCCCTTTAGCTCCGAGCATTCTTCTCAGGCGTCCCCGCCGTATTTCGGGCATAGCAAGATCGGCGCGCGTACGTGAATCGATATCCTTGTACTTCTGATCTCTGCTGTACGGATACTCCACGAGTTTTCCGCCGTATGATTCAATGATCGATATGACCTCGTCTCTTATCGGTTTCTGAAAACCGGAACACCAGTCATCGCCGTGTACCACGATATCAGGACGCAGCTCCGAAAGGATATCCTTATAACTCAGCGTTTTCTGATCGACGACTTTGTAGACTCCCGCTATATTTTCAAACATCACTCTTCGCTCCGATTCCGGAACGAGCGGCATACGCTTATACGACGCAACGGCCTCATCGGAAAGGACGCCGATGATGAGTTTACCGAGTTTCTGCGCCTTTTTGATGATCGAAATGTGTCCTCCGTGAACGATATCCGACGCAAAGCACATATAAACCGTTCTTGATCTGATCTCTTTCAACTTTTCGGACACCGCAGCGAGATCCGAAGGGTTGTCTATCTCGGAACAGAGAAGATCTCCGACGTCAAGAGCGTGAATATTCGCCGCGCCGTTCAATTCATTCAGCGCGTTCTCCGCATAGACCCCGGTATTCCCCGCCTCGCAAAATTCCACGATCTTATCGAGCCAAACCTTCCAGTCTTCTTCTTTCAGACGGTAAAGCGCCTGCGCCTCCATAGCATCAGTGAAAATATCAACACCGACCTTCATCACTTTCCCGTCGACGACATTCGCTTTGAAGTCCTTCTCGGGAAGAGGAAGAGTAGACGATACGGTCATACAGGAAACCGGTGAGGAAACGACGCGGTCGAAAACTTCGTTTTCAAAAACAAGATCGCCGTGCATCAGGATGATCTCTCCGTCAAGATGCTCTTTCGCACAGTAAACGCTGTATATGTAGTTCGTTTTGTCGTAAACGGGATTATTCACGAAAGTAAAACGAAGAGGAAGATCAAGACTTTCGCAGTAATCGATCAGTATCCTGTCGTAGTAACCCGTAGTCATAACTACCTCTTCTATCCCTGCGTCCGCGATCATTTTGAGCTGACGCGAAAGGATCGTCTCGAACGGTGATATCTCCGTCATACACTTCGGGTGTTCAGATGTCAGCGCGCCCATCCGGGAACCGAGACCGGAGTTCAAAATAAGTGCTTTCATTACGTTATCTCCTTAGAGAAATATTCAATAGTTCTTCAGTATTTGTCGGTTATGTTCGTTTGAGTTTCCTCTTTCTGCGGCTGATAATCATTTTCCTTTTGATCCTTCCGACGAATCTCCTCAAACGGATCTTGACCGCTTCGATCTTCGTTTCAGATCGCCAAATCTCGTCTTTCTTTTCGCGCATGAGTTTTCTTATTTCCGGGAGTTCATCCCAAAAAGGATAGAAATAAAGCTCCCTCAGCGGGGTTTTGACGCGTCTGTCAATATCGTAAAAATCATCCGAGATCAAATTGCAGGATTCGCCCGGATCGTATTCGACGTCATAAAGTTCTTCGGTGTCGTTCTGCTTGTTGTATATGTACTTGTATCTGCCGTGGATTATCGCAAGCTTTCTGTGCGGCTGCTGATAATACGCGCTGTCGGCGAATATATAATCACGTTTTTTTATCTCCGATTGAAAAATAAGCTCCCGTAAGTCGAGCGAAGTGAACGGCTTGTCCCACACCGCCGTGTCCCCGATCCTCGGAGAGATCAGAGGGATCCGGATCGCGGTCTCATATACGTCGAAACCGTAGCAAATTTTCCCCTTCTCCCCGTTCATGTTGCCGTGATCGGAAGAAATATAGATCTTATCGTCCTTGAAGTAACGTCTTATCTCCCCGATCATCCGGTCAAGTGCGTCGATATCTCCTCCGTACGAGACCCGTCCGTTTATAACGTGCGGGATGTGGATCCATAAAAAAATCTTGTTTCCGGATGCGGTAAGCGACTCAACGGTGTCAATAACATTACGTATCACCGTATCCGTCTTATCCGGGTCTTCTTCCAACACTCCATTGTGCGGAAACTGTGATCCTACCGGTTGTCCTACGTTGTCGATCGTGTGGATCGTAGCTGATTCATAGCACTCCGAGTACGGTTTTGCAAGATACATCCATCTGGTATCCCAGATGATATGCGACTCGAATCCGAGTTCTTTCGCATAATCGAAAATCGTGTTTCTGATCTTCTCATTCAGCGGCGTGTAGTTCTTCATCTCCATCTCGAATGAAAACTTTCCGGTACAAAAACCCAGAAAAGCCATAGCGGTCGACGGAGCGGCAGTATAACACGCGGTAAAAACGGTTCCTTTGTCAGCCAACTCATCAATATTGGGCGTCTTCCCTGCCCAGTACCGGTTTCCGTAGACAGGCAGGTACGACCTGCACATTGCGTCCTTGGTAATCAAAACGACGCTGTCCGCATTCATGATCGATTGATCCTCCAGATTATTATACGTTTTTTAGGTCAGAGCGCATCCGCAGTAAAAAGAGCCGTTCCATTCGGAATCGCACTTATTGCTGCGGCTGCAGATCGGACTCCGATCGCTGCTTTTTCATAACCTTCAGACAGTGCCTGAAATATAACCCCGTACATACGGACTCCACGACGACGACCGTGATCGTCGCGATCGCGGCTCCCACGCTCCCGAAGTACATAATAAGGATCCAGTCAGCAACGATATTTACCACACAGGCAACAATACTGATCCAGAAATTTGCTTTTATCTTATGGAGCATGGCGAGAACGTTCCCGTACAAAGCTTTGAAAGTCGCAGACAGGAAGAACGAACCCATAAGCATACGGAAGACAAGCGTCGCGTCTTCATACTGATTTCCGTATATCAGCGTCACAATAAATCGCGCAAAAATGACGAGTACGATCGCAACAACCGCGTTAAAACAACCCATATAGAACTGCATTTTTCTGAAACGGGTCTTCAGCCAGACGGGATCGTCGCGATGCTGAACGAACTTGGGATAAACGTACGTAATGATAGATACCGGAATTATCGCAAGAGCGGTCGGAATCTGCGTTGCAACCTTATACGACGCAATCGTATTCGAGTCGGTCGTCACCATTCCGACAACCCAAACGTCGAGATGGTACAGAAGACTTGCCGCCGCATTGGTCATAACAGCCCAGAAAGCGTAATTGAGATAAGGTCTGATATGCCTTTCCCCGTCGATCTTACGGTATTCCTTCAGCGATTTCCGCATAATGATCGCGGCAAAAACTATCGCGGGAACATATCCGAGGTATCTTCCGATCGAAGTACCGACGGTAGAGAGCATAAATCCGCCCAGGCAAGCAAAAACGAAATATGAAACGGTCTGGATGTTTGTCGATCTCGCGTACGACCTGTTCCTGCGCATAATCCTCAACTCCGTGTTGAGCACGGAATAAAGATATACCGGTATCGGCAGGAACGACAGGATCATCAGCAACGAGCGGGATTCCGGGACGCGGAGCGGAACGAAAGTCACATAGATAAACGTCCCGATCGAGAACAAAACGTTGGATGCGAGACCGATCAGAAACAGAGTCTTCTCGACCTGCATTCTCTTTTTTTCATCGGTTATCTCGCACCCGTACTGCAGCTGGGCCGGAATGATACCGATACTTGAAACGACCATGATCGTCGTGACGATATTGTATGCGTATGTAAAAATACCGTAATCAGCCTTGGGAATAATCCTGACGATCACTACGTTGGTCAGAAGACTGACGATCTTATTTATAACGTTCGTACTGAAAATGTGAAGCAATCCGTCCTGAACGTATTTTTTTAATTTTGACACAAAATTCTTTGCCATCTATATCACCCTGTCACGTCAGTTTTTTCTCATTTTTCCGAAGAGCCGTACGACGGATCATCGTCTCTCTTTTTCACGACCCTTGCCGGATTGCCTGCGGCAATACAGTAATCGGGGACAGATTTCGTAACGACCGCTCCGGCTCCGATTATACACCCGTTGCCGATATGCACCCCGGGAAGAATCGTCACCCTCGACCCGATCCATACGTCGTCGCCGATCACGACGGGACGATGTTCCTCATACCCTTGATGAATCATGGGTATATCCGTTCTCTGATGAGCGTGATTTCTCGTATAAATTATGCAGTCCGGTCCCATCATCACGTCTTTTCCGATAGTGGTCCCGGAGCTGACTACCGAACGCATTCCTATCCCGGAATTGTCACCGATACAAAGATCGAACGGGATAGCCGCCTTTCTCTGAATATTGACGTTTTTCCCGCACGATTTTATAAACCCCTTTGCCATCCACCTTCTGACTGCAGATCCAAAGGACGATCTCCTGCCTGAATTCGGGAGGCGGGATCCTATAAGACAGTACAGCGCGTAACAAATCTTTTTCTTTATCATTTCTTCCTCAATGATACGAACGGTTCGGATCCGAAAGATACGGCGTTTGCAAAGTAACGGGTCGGAGGGACCCGTTACGCTCCTCGTGATCGCGGAATCATTCGTTTGTTATCTCATTGTATTTATCATTTTGAGGTACTCTTCCCAGTTTCCCATATCACGCCAGGATTTTTCTGAAATCGGGAAAACGCCGACCCTTCCTCCGTCCGCTTTTACTTGGGTCAGAAGATCGGTAATATTCAGGTAAGTATTATCCGAGATATAATCGAAAACTTTAGGTTCGAGCACATAAAGACCGCAATTCACCTGATATATCATATCAGGTTTTTCCTTAAGTTCGACAAGTTCTCCGCTCCGTGTCGTCTCAACGACTCCGTACGGAATACTGAACTCCTTGACTACGGAAACCAGCGTGGCGATATTCCCGTTCGATTTATGGTATTCCGTCAGGTCGCGCAGATCCACGTCGATCAGCGCGTCGCAATTGGAAACGATAAAAGTCTCGGTTATGACGTCCTTTAACAGATACAGCGATCCCGCTGTACCGAGGGGCTTATCTTCCCGTATATACTCGACGGAATAATTCTTATCGTCGATCCCGTCAAAATACTCTTTGATCGTTTCCGCCTTATAGTTGACGGACAGGTAAAAACGGTTGCAGGACGCCTTGAGAAAAAGATCTATTATTTCCTCGATGATCGTCTTCCCCGAAACGGGGATCAGCGGCTTCGGAAGAACATTCGTCAGCGGTTTAAGCCGTTCTCCCTTTCCGCCCGCCATAATGACTACGGGACATCCGACCGCTCCGGTCGACGGGTACTCGTTCTCAAACGCGTCGTTCCAGTCGATGATATCAACGAGTTTGCCGCGGGGATCGACAACGGGCATTGATTCGATCCTCTCCTTGAGCATCCTCTCTTTAACTCTCTGAAGATCTTCGTCCGATCTGGCAAACAGAACGTCCTTTCTCAGATGTCTGACGACCGGTTCGTTAAGATCGACCTTATTGATGATCGACCGCTGTATGTCGCCTATGCTGATAACTCCGATAAACGAATCGCCGTCACAGACGATAAGGAGCTTTTTTCCCGTTCTGTCCATAATCTTCAAAGAGTCGATCAGCGTGGCGCCGGTATTGATGATTATATCCTTGCCCATATTGACCTCACCTTAAAGATAAGTTTTTCCGCTTCCGCTGCTCATCCGAAAACCACTTCGTGCCATTTTTTCCGGCACGTTTCCCACGACAGGTAACGGTGAAGTATCTGATGATTTCTCTCCAGTTCTTCCTTATTCGCCGACTGACCGACAAGACGTTTTTCGATCAGCCCGGCAAGCTCGTTGAAATCGGCGAATTCTCCGATACTGACCCCCCATTCCCGCAGTTCCGGATACGAGAGCCAGGAGCCCACGAGCACCTCGCAGCCCGCATAAATGTGTTCGAGCATACTGGTTGACAGAGCGTCAGTCACCTGTGCATTGATGTATACGTCGCTTGCGACGCGCAGTCTTGCGACTGTGTCCGAATCCATAAAACTATCAAAGATCACATGCCTGAAGCTCCCGGCAGCGTCCTTGACCTCAGCCCTGTACTTTTTTCTCCCTCCGTAGGTCATGGGGAGAATGAGTGTGACGCGGTCTTTCAACACGGGAGGAAGGCTGCTGATCGCATCCAGCAGTTTCAAATGCTGCTGACTCTCAAACCCGTTGTGACCGACGCAGATCGTAAGCGCGTCTTCATCAATCCCGAGCGCGGATTTTGACGCCCCTCTTCCTTCTTTCGAATACGCGTCGATACACTCGATCTGAGAACTTCCGAAATCAATAACGTGATCCGGTTTCTTTCCGTCGAGCAGCCGTCGGGCGCACGCGGCCTCCGGTTTTTTGCTTACCGGAACGATCACGGCTTTCATTCTTGAAAGCTCAGGCTTCATGACGGCAATATCTTTATCTTTCGCTCTCAGAATATCGCTTCCGATATATAAAGCGAATACTTTCGTTCCCTCTTGGTATACGATCCCCGCGCATTTTACATAAAACGCCACGCTGGATACTATGAAAATATAATCGAATTTTTCCCTGATTTCGGAAAGGGCTTTGATCGTACGTCTCTGTTTGTAGTACTTTCTGATCCGCGGAATCTTCATCATAAACGAAGAAGGGGTATACAGTCCTGCGAATTTAACGCCGTTTTCCTCATAGAAATCGGAATACTTGCATTTCGCCGTCGGATCCCTGAGGACCGTGACCTCCATTCCCTCGGGTAAAAGTACTCTCCCGATAAACTCCTTCACCCACATCGACGCGGCGGTCCCTATAACAAGCGCTTTCACCGGTCTCACCTCTTTCAGTTGATTTCCGACGCTTCCGTTCCGAAGTAACGCAAGACAGGACGGAAAGTGACGTTTATATCGAGTTTATCCTCCGCAAACGATCGGATCTCTTTTTTGTATTCTCCGCGTTCTCTGATCTTGAGGAAACAATCTACGGCGTGTTTCACGTTGATGGGCGACTCGTCCGCATCCTCCTTGATCAGATAATCCCAATCGTCGGGTATCGTATCGAAATAGTTCGCCGTAAGAATGGGAAGGCCCCTTGCCGCGTACTCTCTGCTTTTCAGTGAACTCACGCGCGTCATGCCTTTTCGGTGAAGGGCGAGGCAATCGACTCCGACGTCGGTGTCGTCATATATTTCATCGAGTTCTTTCCCTGACCGAAAACCTTTGAAAGACACCCTGTCTCCGACTTTAAGTTCTTCAGCGAGCGATCTGCATTCCTCAAGAGCAGGTCCGTCTCCGACCACGTTGAACACAACGTCCGGCTGCCCGCTGTACATGGCGATCCCGCGGATCATACGGTCGTATCCGTGCCACGGACTTATTTTTGCCACCCCCGTAAATACGATCTCGTCTCTATGTTCGCTGCGTGAGCAGATGCGCTGAGCGAAGACGTCTATTCCGTTGGCGATATTAATACAATCTATCCCGAAAATCGATTTATCCTCGGAATAAGTGACAATCCTGTTGACGAATTTTTTCAACGATCCCCTCAGCGCACGGTCACATAAAAGAACAACCCTGTGCTTTAAGGAATCCTTCAGTTCGTCGTCATAAGGGAAAGTAGGGATTTCCATAACGATATCGACTCCCCGGGATTTCAGCGCTTTGAGCATCATTATAAAGTGGGGTTCGAGAGCTGAGAATCTTATATAGCACTTACGGATCCCGTACTTATCGCACAAAATCCCGCACTGTCTGATCCTTTCTTTTCTCCTGTTTTCGCTCCGTACGTACTCCTCTTTTCCGCTATGGAAAAGCAGGATCCCGTTCTTTGAGAAAGCGATCAGATAAACGTCGTATTCTTTCCCTAATACAGCTATCTGATTAAAGACCTTCGTTGCGACGCCCGTCCGGACGTCCGGATCGATCTCGCAAGACGCAACGAACAATAAAGGTTCTTTTCCCATTCGTCAATTCCCCGATTCTGTCTTTTTATTCAGTGAAAAAACATCCAAAAAAGTCGGCGCCAAGAAGAAGAAGAAGAGAATGATCAAGTCGGAGTACACAGGATTGAGTACAAGTTCCACCACGTACGCGGTCATGATCAACCTGTATATTCTTCTGAAACTCAACGACAGATATTTCCTTATGTGGTTCCATGCAACAACGATACCGGTAATCCAGGGTATCCCGCCGATCAATCCGTATCTTCCGAAAGTATCGAAAAGAGACGAATGCTGACCGATCAGGCTGATATCGGCGTCGAATCCCACGCCGAAGAAGAAGTTCCTGATACCCGAGAAAAACGTTCCGATTGAAGTGGAATAAAGCTGAACCCTTTCCAGCGAAAAGGCGCCCTGCGAGTTGGTCGTCGCGTTGATTATCTCTTGAAGTTTCATCTTAATGTTTTCCTCCGCGACATTGTCGTAGAGGAAAACAAGGATAGAGGGATAGTTCACGAATACTATGATGAGGACGAGCATTATAGACGAGAACACCAGAAAACGCTTGAGATTTACCGTCGGTCGTCCGTTAAACGGCTTATACCGTTTTTCAACAAGTATCAAAAGGATCGCGCTGATAATGGAAACGGTCACGATAGCAATAACGTACTGAACGTTAACGTACAGGATCAGAGTCCACGCCCAAAAAGCGATAAAAACGATCTTCCATCCGACGGCGACGTTTGAAATCTTGAAAAGTCCGACTGCGACGATCGTCAGCGCCACGAGAGCGTATATAAACCTCATATCCGCGAGGAACGGAGATGAGAGCCCGTAAGTCTCATCGACGTCGCCGTGGGCAAGGATACGGGAAACCTGTGAGTTGTTCTGATTCAGTATAAACGTGTTAATTGTAATGATAACAACGTATATCATTGAAGCAAGCAAACACGGCTTCAGAAGTTTTTTTCGCTCAGTCACGCAATAATAACTGAAAAACGTAAAGATAAAAGGCGTCGTCATCTGTTTCACGGAGAATTCCGCATGACCGAAATACGCCGCAATCAAAAGATAAATCGGCCAGAGCCAGATCAGGAGCATATGATCGGCTATCAGCGATTCTTTGAACGCTTTTATGTCCGCGAGAATCGCGAACACGATCCACGCGGCTAGTAAAATACCGTAAATATTCCAGTTATAATACTGTTTGAATTTCGTCTGCGGGTTTACCAGCCAGAGAAGAATTAACAGAAACGCCAGATCCCGTATTACCGAACTGACCGTCAGCCGAATCGATCTTTGTTTCATACCGTCATCCTTTTTGAGTACGTTTTAATCTCAAATTCACTTTATCCACTTTTTCGCCGATTTGCAGAATTTGTGGAATAAAAATGACTTTACAAGCCGCTTTCCGCCAAAGAAGACCGGAACGGAAAACAATCTGATAATTATCTTGTATTTCTTCTTGACAAAGTCCGCCTTGAGAGCATACTTTTTGTAACGTTTCAAGGCGTCAATGCATTTCAACTGTGTCGGTTCCTCGGTTTTTTCGCTGTTCAGGGTAACAAGGAAGTTAGGCGATATCTTTGCGTAATGACCGTACGCGTACGGAAGAAGCTGAGGATGCCTGTCCTTATAAAACTCTATTATTTCTTCAATATTCGCGATCGCATCGACTGCTCTCTTGGCAGATCTTGAACCGGTGATGCCGTCGTCCCTTATGAAATAGTAGTACAGTTCTTCGGTCGTCTCGGAGACTCTTTTGCATATATCGTAAAATTTGTAGGTGGTCGCCATATCTTCCATATAGACGCCCTCAACGTACCTTACGTTTTCAAACAGCTCCGCACGGTAAATCTTATTGCAGGCGGACCAGCCGATCCCACCGGGATAAAACATCTTACCGAGAGCTTCCTCCCCGGTCATACACTTTACCCCGAAAACCTGACCGGAAACGGATCTGACCTCGCAATCCTCACCATATACCTTGCAGAACTTGCAAGAAGCGATATCCGCGTCGTTTTCGACTGACAAGGAATACAACCGTTTGATCATATCCTCGTGAATATAGTCGTCCGCGTCGATAAAGAGTAAGAATTCGCCTTTTGCCTCCGCTATTCCAGCGTTTCTCGCAGACGACAGGCCTCCGTTCTTTTTGTCGATTATCCTGATTCTGCGGTCCTCTGCGGCGAGCGCTTCGCAGACGGAAAGAGAATCGTCCGTGGAGCCGTCGTTGACGAGAAGGATCTCAGTGTTGGAGTATGATTGACCGCATATGGAATCCACACAGCGTCTGAGATATCCCGATACGTTGTATATCGGAACGACGACGCTTATCAGAGGTCCTTCCGTCTTATCTCCTGCCATCATATCCCCGACGTTCACTTCGTACAACCCGCGTGAACCCTCGAAGACCGAGTCGAAACAAACCCGTTTGCCGCCTCTGTCCCATCTCGGATGAAGGTCGCATCTTGTGTCGTTGTCATATTTGAAAGGGGCAAACACCTTACACACAACCGAGCCGCAATCCTCCGAATCCTTCAAAAGACGGATCGAGGCGATCCTTCTCCTGTTCGGGTACGAGTCAGTCACAACGTATCTCCCATCCGGGGAATAACTGGGATGTCCGTCCCCGTTGAGATATTTCCAAAGATGGACGTATTCCCGGGTCTTATCCTTCATCAAATAATAACCCTGACCGCCCTCGTTCTTATTTTCAAACGCGAGGATATGGTCGTCGTCTTTCCAGAAGCAGTGGCTGACCATATCGTCATCCGAAAGCAAATACATTTCGGATCCGTCAATATTGAAAGTGACAAGTCTTGTATATTTTCTCGGGCCGACAAACCATCTGTAAAGGACCATACACCTTTTGCCATTCGGACTGATCATCAGATGATTGACCTTGTGAACGGCTCCCGCCTCCTGCATTTCCGGACGCGGTTCGAATTCCGCAAAATCCCTGTAAGACAAAACGTCGACAGTCTCTCCGGTCTCAAGATCGACACGCCTTACCGCGGGAGCGTCCGGAAGCGCAATTCCTTTCGTCGCCTCCGGAACGTTATAGTATCCGTATCCGGGGCGCAGGTTGTATAGACGCGAGAAATCGAGAGTCAGAGCCGTCTTTCCGTCCGCGGCGACCGTATACACGGGAGCCGGTATCACCTTTTCCTCACCGGTTGCGACAGTCAGGATAACGGCGACGTACCCGCCATCCCGGCAATCGTTATAAATCACACGGGATGAAAAATCCGGTCCGAGCCACTGAGCCATACATCCCTGCTGAACGTTCCATGAAGATGTTTCCGCTATCTTTCTTACTCTTTCGGGGGCGTCGGCGGGAACGGAGGTGTCGATCAGAAGAATATCAGCCTTTTCCTTCGGACTCACGTCCGACCAGGTGTTTTTCGCTCTCATACACAGAACGTATCGGTCTGTCGCGTCCCACGGGGATTTATCGTAATATCCGAAAAAGTATTCGTGCGACGGATCGTCAGGAGACAGACGGACGATCGCTCCCGCGCTTTTCATCTTCGGAGAGATTGTATACATCGTTCGCTGATAAACGCGTTTGATCGCTTTTTTTATACCGGGATGCTTGTTCAACCGGTAATTCATTTTCGATTCAAGAGACATTTTCCTTATCTCCTTGACCTTGTCGTTTCTTAACACAGTGCGCTGAAAAGAAACCGGCTACGGAACCGGTACCGTATGAAAAGTGCATCAAAATAAAAACGAAGGGAAGCAAAAGAACGTGCGAGACCTTTTTCGTCCTTTTGACGGCGAAAAGCAAACCGCATATAAGATGCAGCACGACTCCGGCGAGCGTCAGCCACCAGATCGGATGAAAAAAGGCGCCTCCGATCAAAGTAGCGAGCACAGCGAGAACGAAACCGAGCGGAATAAAGTGACGCAATGACATTTTTCCGGGTCTCAGAAGGAAATTGATCATGGTCCATTTGCCGTTGTTGAACTGCTGCTTTATCAGTTTTCCGAACGTATCTCTCGAATAATAGTACGATCTGATATCAGGATTGAGATAGAACTTCATGCCCGCGTCTCTCATCCTGCGGTGCAGATCGTTGTCCTGTGTGCGTAGGAGCGTTTCGTTAAAGAAACCGATCCTGTCAAACACCGATCTGCGGTAAAGGCCGTATGCGACCGTGTCGACGTATCCCGGTTTTTTAGAGTATCTGAATCTTGATCCTCCGACTCCGAACGGACTTGACAGAGCTTCCATGATCAACTGTCCCTTTCCGCTCTCGCAGACGGTGATCATCTGTCCTCCGACACAGTCCGCGTCGTCTGCCGAAAAAATCGTTTCGACGCTCTTGCTTATGAAATCCGAATCTACGTAAGCATGCGCATCGGGTCGGACGACGAATTCACCCCTGGATTCTTTGATCCCGATATTCCACCCGGATGCGAGGATCTTTTTCGGATTGCAGACTATACGTACTTCCGGGACAGGTCCTGTTTCTTTTGCTGATTCGATCCGTTCTTTGACAACGTCGAGCGTCCCGTCCGTCGATTCGCCGTCTACAACTATAATTTCGTAACGGTCGACAGGATAGTCCTGACGGAGAAGCGAATCAATACACTTTGCTATTCTGTTCTCCTCATTTCTGACTACTATCATCGCCGACACGAACGGGTTCTCTGTCGTTATCATTTTCACTCACCCTCGTATCATTCATGCTTCCCGTTCCGCCTTCAACGACTCCGTCGTGCTTCAGAACGCTCTTGATCGTCCCGAAAAAGCACCTGCAGTCGAACGCGAAACTCATATTTTTGACATATTCTCCGTCGAACGCCGCTTTGACCGGTATCTCAAGCTCGTCACGTCCGTTGATCTGCGCCCACCCGGTAAGTCCCGGTTTAACGTCGTTGGCTCCGTATTTATCGCGTTCCGCGATCAGATCTTCCTGATTCCAGAGAGCCGGACGGGGGCCGATGATACTCATCTTCCCTATGAAGATATCCCATATTTGAGGAAGCTCATCAAGTGAGCTCTTCCTGAGAAACCGCCCGATTCGGGTTATGTACTGATCGGGATTGTCAAGCAAGTGAGTCGGGGTATCGTGCGGAGTCGACATCTTCATACTGCGGAACTTATGTAATTTGAAATACTTTTTGTGAATCCCGACTCTCTTCTGTTTGAAGAAAACGGGTCCTGGGTCGTCAATGACAACGGCGACCGCCATAATCAGAAAAAGCCAGGATAGAAGGAACAGGCCGAGAGCCGACAGAATTATGTCAATAAGTCTTTTAATTATTTTCGCATACATTTCTCAGTACTCCGTAATCAAATGATCAACTGTTCGCCTGCAAACGTGCCCGATGTCACTCGTCCCTTGGCGCGGCTCACGCCCCGTTTTGTCCGCCGGAAACACTCAAGCCGCTTAGTTCTTTGAATCAAGCGCATAAAAAACAATTATATTATATCATACCAGTAAAAAAAAACAACCCTTCAGGAGCCGTAAAATTGTTCTATAAAGTAAAATATTCTTAATATTTAATATAAAAAATATACAAAAAAAAGCAAAAACGCGGGCTGAGACCCGCGTTTTCATTATGCTGCGTTCCCGGGAATGTCACCTCAGGAACTCTCTCTTCACTCTCTTGTTTATTCCGCAAACGATCTCGTACCCGATCGTTCCGTACATATGAGCAAGATCGTCCGCCGTAATCGTTTTATCCCCGCTTCCTCCGATCAGAACGACCTGCGTACCGATGTCAACGTCCGGGATCCCCGTGACGTCGACCGTCATCTGATCCATACAGACCCTTCCGACGATCGGCGCTTTTCTGCCGTTGACGAGTACGTATCCTTTGTTTGAAAGCAAACGTGAGTATCCGTCGGCGTATCCGGTCGGGATCGTGGCGACGGTCATATTCCCTTCTGCGGCGAACGTTCTCCCGTATCCGACCGTGTCGCCCGCTTTTATCTCTTTTACCATACTGACGACGCTTTTCCAGCTCAGAACGGGAGCGATACCTTCCGGCAGTTCGTTTTCGTAATCGGGCTTCAGTCCGTAAAGAACGATGCCGAGACGGACGAACGATGAATCGGCGGTATGACGGAGCCCTCCCGCAGAATTCATACAGTGGCAGGACAGACCGAGATCGGCGACTCTCTCGCAAACCGCCCTGAATTTTCCGATCTGTTCGTCGGTGAACGCGTCCTGAGACGGAGTGTCCGCGACGCATAGGTGCGTGAAAAGTCCGGTCAGACGGTCGGAATACTTCCTTATCACCCTTTCGCACTCTTCCGGGTGATCAGCGTTCAGACCGATACGTCTCATCCCGGTATCGATCGCGAACTGACATCTGACCGGCAGACCCGTCCCGAGAAGCATTTCCGCATATTCCTCGGAAAGAAGCGTCTGCGTTATATTGTTTTCGACGAGTTCTCCCGCCTTGTCGACCGGAGTATAGCCGAGTATAAGTATCTCACCGTCAGTCACCCGTCTGACGTGAAGCGCCTCGTCGATATTCGAAACCGCGAAATGATCCACTCCGAGCGAGGACAGTTCCGCGGATACCTCAGTATCGCCGTGCCCGTAAGCGTCGGCCTTGACGACGGCCATTATCCCGCGCCCTTCCGGTTGAAAAGACTTATATATCCCGTAATTCTTTTTCAACTGACAAAGATCGATCTCGATCCAGGACCGTTTACCTGTCATCTGCGTTTCCCTCTTGACTGTTTCATAAAATAGAAACCGCGTTCTTTTCGCCGGAATCGCCGCGAGTTCCGTTTCGCGTTTCAACGGCGCAATAAACGCTTATATTATAGCATATTCATAAATAAAAGCAACCCTTCCGGGAGTTCGGGACCGATCGACGGAAATACCGTTTCCGGGGAAATACGGTTTTCACAAGAGGCAAAAGGAAGAACGCGGGCTGGTCGCCCGCGTTTTCGTATTCCTTTAACCGCTTTTTTCTTTATTCCGCCGAGGCGTTCCTGAATCTTGACAAGAACGCTTTCGTTTCCTCTTTCTGCGGATCGTCGAACACCTCCGCGGGAGTTCCCTCCTCACAGATCACGCCGTCGTTCATATAGATGACTCTCGTGCTCACTTCCTTGGCGAACGCCATCTCGTGTGTCACGACGATCATTGTCATACCGCTTTCTGTAAGTGACTTCATGACGGAGAGAACCTCGCCGACCATTTCCGGGTCGAGCGCGGACGTCGGTTCGTCGAACAGGAGTATCTCGGGATCCATAGCCAGAGCGCGCGCGATCGCGACGCGCTGCTTCTGCCCGCCGGACAGTTGCCTCGGTTTTGCGTTCACGAACGGGGCCATTCCGACGTGCTCAAGATACTTCATCGCGTTGGCTTTCGCCTCGGCGGCGTTTTTGTGAAGGACAGTGCGCTGACCCACGGTACAGTTCTTGATCACCGTCATATTGTTGAAGAGATTGAAAGACTGGAAGACCATCCCGACGTGCGAACGGTACTCCGGGGCTTTGACGCTCCGCGAGAGGATGTTCTCGCCGTGATACAGTATCTCGCCCGCGCTCGGTGTCTCAAGCAGGTTCATACAGCGAAGAAGCGTGCTTTTCCCGGAACCGGACGCTCCGATAATGCTTATCACGTCGCCTCGGCACACGGTAAAGTCGATATCCCTAAGCACCGTATTACTGCCGAAACTCTTCGACAGGTGCTTTACTTCAATGATTACGTCGTTCATCTTCCGGCGCTCCTCCTTCTTCCGCTGGGGAAGTTGGTCATACCGCTCGTATGCGCCAGCGAATCGGTCGTCGCGAGATTGAAGTTTTCGGGTCCGTCCATCAGGTGTTCCCAAAGCCTCAGCAGCAAGGAACAGACGACCGTCATGATCAGATAAATGAGCATCGTCACGAGAGCGGACGGAAAATACAGATACGTCGCCCCGACGTACGCCTTGTGCGCCGCGAACAGTTCGGCATATCCGATAATGAACATTACCGAGGTATCCTTGATGTTGATTATGAGGTTGTTTCCTATCTGGGGAATGATGTTTCTGAGCGTCTGCGGAAGAATGACCTTCACCATCGTCTGAAAGTGATTCATCCCGATAGCCATGGCGCCCTCGGTCTGTCCCTGGTCGATCGAGAGGATACCGCCCCTCACCGTCTCCGCCATATAGGCGCCGGTATTGATCGAAACGACGACGTACGCCGCAGTTATCACGTCAAAGCGCAGTGCGTTGTTCGTGAGATACGGAAGGCCGAAATAGATGAAAACCGCCTGAAGAATCATGGGTGTTCCCCTGAAAACTTCAACGTAGACGCGGATAACGGCCTTGACTATCCAAATGACCGCTTTTTTGAGAAAAAAGTCGCCTTTTCCATATTTCAGCGTCTGAAGAATACCGCACATCAATCCGATAAGGCAGCCGACGGCAGTTGCGACGACGGCAAGAAGGATCGTGTCACGGGCACCCTGAAGATACTGAGCGGACGAATCGCGCCACAGAGTTGCGATGTCCTCCCAAAGTTTTGAGAAAACGCCCCCCGCAGCGTCTGCAAGAATAACAGAATTCATCTCTTCCGTTCCGGATTATCAGTCGTTTGAAACGGGCTGGATCTTGATCGCTTCTTCCATGAGAGCGTTGAAGTCATCGGCGTTCATTGCCTTGACGACCTTGTTGATCGCGTCGAGCAGCTCCGTGTTGCCTTTCTGAACGGAAATGCCGATATTAA
Source organism: Clostridia bacterium (assembly GCA_017518975.1). Classification (GTDB taxonomy): domain Bacteria; phylum Bacillota; class Clostridia; order Oscillospirales; family CAG-272; genus RUG11130. Next base: position 13,241 of record JAFWTH010000143.1, on the reverse strand, counting down.
TCTCGCTCTCGGATACTTCAAAGTCGCCGTCCGTTCCGGCAAAATCGAGGATCTTCATATCGGGGTACGCGATCACCGCCGCCTGCGCGGTAGGCATATCGGTACATACGAAATCGACTTCTCCGGTCTCAAGCGCCATAAGCATGGCGGGCGCGCTCTCCTTTGCCGGGAGGATCTTCGCGCCCTCGATCTGAGGCAGGCAGGTATCGTACCAGATCGTGCCGAGCTGAGACGTGCAGGTCCCTTCCGCAAGGTCGGAGATGGAAGCGGCGGAAGCGTACTCGCTGTCGGATTTCACGAGACAGACTATTGTCGCGTACAGATACGGTCCCGCAAAGTCGACCTGTTCCATCCTGTCCTCGGTCATCGACTGACCGGCGATGACGCAGTCGACCTGTCCCGTCTGGACCGCGGGAACGAGAGAGTCCCAGTCGAGAGCGACGACCTCGAGATCCCAGCCGTTCGCTTCGCAGATCTTCTTAGCCATCATAACGTCGTATCCGTTGGCGAATTTTGACGTTCCCTTGATCGGAACCGCGCCGTTGGAATCGTCGCTCTGCGTCCAGTTATACGGAGCGTAAGCGCATTCCATGGCAACCGACAGCGTCTTTTTTTCGCCGTCCTTTTCACCGCTTCCGCACGACGCGAGAAGCGTAACGGTAAATATCGCGGCGAGCGCGAGGATAACGGACATCAGTTTTTTCATGTTTTTTCCTTCACTTTCTTTCAAGAATGTATTTCATACCGCGCAAGGCGGCTTTGAAACCGATCAGTATGAATATATATGCACTATTATACCATACGAGCAAAAAAAAGCAACCGCACAAGCGGTTGCAAATCTGCCGAAATATTGAAAAAGCATTATGCCTTGATTGTATAAAAATACAAAACGGAAAACGCGGACCGTCAGTCCGCGTAACCGTATACCGTAGTGTACCAGGTCGGAGGCATCGCGTTATCGGAAATTCCGATATCCAACCAGTTGGCCTCTGCGCCTCTGTAATTTATCGTTTGAAGGACGCCGCAATAGGCAAAAACGTAATCGCCGATCTCTTTGAGCGTCTTCGGGAGGGTGATCTCCTCAAGCGCTTCGCAGAACATAAACGTCGCGTATCCGAGCGTCTCGACACCCTCGGGGATCGAAACTTTTTTCAGGGCGGAACAGCGATAGAACGCCTGATCTCCCACGGTTTTAAGACCCTTCGGGAGCACGATCTCCTCAAGCGCCGTGCAGTACATAAAGGCGTTTTTTTCGATCGCGGTCACCGTGTCGGGAACGACGATCTTCCTGACGGTATCGTTGTCGCGGAACGCCCAAACGTCTATACCGACGACGGGAGAGCCGTCCTCGGGATCCTCCGACGGGATAACGACGGTCTTTTCTTTCCCGGCGTATGAATCGAGCCAGGTCTCGCCGTCGTCCGTCCGTTTGAATTTGAAAGTGCCGTTTGAGGATACGGGATCTTCTTCCGGTTCGGTTTCTGTATCCGTTTCGTCTGTCATATTCTCCGTTTCGGAGTCTTTCGTATCGGATCCGACCGGTTCAGAACTGTCGGTCTCGGTCCCGGCGGCGGGATCGGTCGAGTCGACCGGCTCCGCGGTGGGTTCCTCCGGCAGCGCCGCCGTGAAATCGGGAATGAGAGTCTCAAGAGATATGACGGACGATCCGTTCCCGCACGCGCAGAGAAGGGACGCCGTAATTATCAGGGCCAAAACGGCCGCGAAAATCTTTGTTTTCATTGCGTTATTACTCCGAGGAAGTGTGAGTGACGGGAAATATTATATCACCTTCTCCTCTTTTTTTCAACTCCCCGAGTCTTCTTCGCCCTTAAAGAGGACGGAAATCGCCGCGGATGACAGTACATTAATGTCAAAAACGCGCACGCTTTTTGCGGGAGGAAAAATAAAGCGGATGAGGCAAAAATAAAATGATACCGGAACGTCTTTTTTTGTTGCAAAAAAGCGCGCTTTATGGTACAATACATAAAGTTATTATATTTTAAGTCTGATAAAGGGATCGACATACGCGCAGCGGTCCCGTTCGGGGAATTGCCATGGATTACGGACTCGGTGGTTACAAAACGATAGACGCTTTCGTCGAAGCGAAGCTCGTGCGTTTCGAAAAATCGCCGCACGACTTCGAGACGATGTTCGGACTGATGTTTGCCGAAGCCGGGAACGTTATGTATGAAAAAAGCGAGGGATACCGCATCAAAAAAACGACGTACGGCGAGGCGAAAGCCGCGGCGCTGTCGATGGCGGCGGATCTTTCGGGCGCGCTCCCCGATCTCCCTCACGACTCCGTCGTGGGGCTGTATCTTGAAAACTCCCTCGAGTGGATCGAGTGCTTCTGGGCGATCATCGCCGCGGGATTCCGCCCGCTTCTGTTCAATATGCGTCTGTCCGACTCGTCGCTCGCCGACGCGGCGAAAACCGTGGGCTGCGCCGCGGTTATTTCGGAAAGCCGTGACCTCGGACTGCTGCGTATCGATCCGGCATCGCTTCGGAAAGACGGCGATCCGGAAAGCGGAAGACCGTTCGGAACGGAGATCTTCGTGATGTCCTCCGGGACGACGGAGCACGTCAAGATCTGCGCTTACTCCGCGGAAGAGTTTTACTGTCAGATCGTCGATACCTTCAATATCATCAAAAAATGCAGGATGGTGAAAAAGCACTGCGAGGGGTCGCTGAAGCTCCTCACTTTCCTGCCTTTTTACCATGTTTTCGGCCTTATCGCCGTATATATCTGGTTTTCGTTTTTCTCCCGGACTTTCGTTCACCTCGCCGATCTGTCCCCGGAAACGATCGTCAACACGATCAGACGTCATAAGGTGACGCACATTTTCGCCGTCCCTCTTTTCTGGGAAAAAGTATACGGACAGGCGATGAAAACGATAAGGTCGCACGGGGACAAAACGCTCGGGAAATTCGAGCGCGGTATGAGGATCTACGACAAACTGCCCGACGCGGCGGCGCGTCTGTTTTCAAAGATCGCGTTCCGCGAAGTGAGAGACAACCTGTTCGGCGACAGCATCCGCTTCCTCATTACGGGCGGAAGCCCGGTCTCCGCGGAAGTTCTGAGATTCTTCAACGGGATCGGTTACCGTCTTGCGAACGGGTACGGAATGACGGAGATCGGCATCACGTCGTTCGAAACGTCCGGAAAGAAGAAATATCTGCTCGGCGCTTTCGTCGGCGGACCCATGAAGTACGCAAAGTACAGGATAAACGAAGACGGCGAGCTGCTCGTGAGCGGGCGCGTCATCGCCAAATACGTGATCGAGGACGGTGTGAAGAAAGAACGCGACGGCTGGTTCGCGACCCGCGATCTCGCTCTTTGCGAGGACGGACATTATAAAATTCTCGGCCGCCGCGACGACGTCATCATCGCGAGGGGGGGAGAAAATCTCAACCCCAATCTCATCGAACCGCTCGTCACGCCGCCCGGAGCGCGCGGGGTATGTCTCGTCGGATGCGACACGCCCGAAGGCAGGACGTCCGTTCTTCTCGTGTCCGTCGGAAAGTATATATCGAAGGAGAAATTCTCGAAAATCGACGAGGAGACCCGCGCGCTGATAGACGCGGCGGGACTCTCCGGTCAGATCGGAAAGATCGCTTATATTGCCGAGCCGCTTCTGTCGGGCGACGAATTCAAGCTCAACCGCAGAAGACTCACGGACGAATACGCCCGCGGGGTCTTCACCGAGAAACGTCTCTCCGACACGGACGCGGGCGGGGAGACCGACGCGCTGACCGCGCGGATCGTATCGTACTTTGCCGCCGCGCTCGACGCGGAGGAGGGATCGGTCGGCCCCGACTCCGACTTCTTCCTCGACTGCGGCGGAGGATCCATCGACTATTTTGCAATGATCTCGAAGCTCCGCGAGGAGTTCGACGTCCCCTTCCCGACCGAAGGCGGAAAGGGGCTCAACACGCCGCGCGGAATCGCCGACTTTATCAGCAGATCCGGAGGCGCGTGACGGTATGATCAGATTCTGGAATGCGTTCGTGAAGATCACCGGCTGGCCGACCCAGTTCTTCTGCTTCCGCACCAAGGTCTATTACGAAAACGCATCTACTTGCTCACGAAGGATAAAAGGGCCGGCGATCATAATATCGAACCACACGTCCGTCTTCGACTACGCCGTTTATCTGTTCGTTTTCTTTTCGCGGACGCTCCGTTTTCAGATGGCGGAAGTACTTTATAAAAAGCGCCTTCTCGGGTGGTTTCTACGCAGGATGGGCGGTATCTACGTCGACCGCGAAGGATTTGATTTCGGATTCGTCACGAGATCCGAGGAGATCCTCCGTCGCGGAGGCGTCGTAGGGATATTCCCGGAAAGCAGGATCCCGAAGCCGGGCGAGGAAAGGCCGCTCGAATTCAAGACGAGCGCCGCGTATATCGCCCTGCGCGCGGGCGTGCCCGTGATCCCGGCAGTGACCGACGGATCGTATTTCAAAAAGAGCCGCGCCCGGGTGATGATCGGAGAGCCGATCAACGTCGGCGATCTTTCCGACCCGTCTCTCAAAGAAAAGGAAGATCTGAAAAACGTTTCCGCTAAACTGAGAGAGCGCATTATCGAACTGGAGAAAAAACTCTATGAAGAGGGAGAAAAAAGCAAAAGCTAAACTGTTTTCCCCGAAATATCTTATATACGATTTCGTCAAGGCGACCGCGGCTCTGCCGGGACTGTTGATATTCCGTCCGAAATGGATCTATGAGTCGGAAAAGGCGAAAGAGCGAATTCGCGGGGGCGCGCTCGCAGTATCCAATCACTACGGCTTTTTCGACCCGCTTTACCTTATGATCGCTATATGGTACAGAAGACACCGCTTCGTCTGCGGCAAAGAGTTTTTCGAGTCCCGCGCGCGTTTCTGGTTCAAGTCGTTCCTGTGCATTCCGATCGACAGAGCGAACTTCAATATCTCGTCGCTCCGCGCGATAACGGACGCAATGAAGTCGGGATACCTCGTCAGCATGTTTCCCGAGGGACACGTGAACGGAGAGAGGACCGGAGACCTTGAAGACTTCAAGCCGGGACTCGTACTCATGGCGCTTCAGGCAAAAGCTCCCGTGATCCCGGTCTACATAAAGCCGCGGAAACGCTTTTACGAACGCATCCGGTTCGCAGTCGGCGAACCGATTGACGTGACGTCCTTTTACGGCGAGCGGCCTACGTTTGCACAGATCGGTGAAATCGCCCGCGCCGTACGGGAAAAAGAAGAGTATCTTAAGTCTTTGGTATAACAAGGAGGAGTATCGGCAATGGAAATGAAATTTGAGACCCGCGGTCTGTTTGAAAAATACACGGATAAGGAACAGTTCGACCGGATCCGCGAGTACGGTTCGGTCACGGAAATGTGGGACGTCTGCCTTGCCGAATTCGGCGACAGGATCGCCGTGTCGGACGGGGGAAAAGAGTACACGTTCGCCGAACTCGAAGAGGATGCGGGGGGATTCCGCACGCTGCTCTCCTCTCTGCCGCCTCACTCGCGCGTCGGCATATACGCGCCCAACTGCTACGACTGGATCCGTGCGTTCGTCGCCGTCGTAACGTCGGGTCACGTCGCCGCGGCGATACCTCCGCAGCTCGACGCGCCGACCGTTTTCGGCGCCTCGATGATGTGCGGGCTGTCGGCTCTCGTCTACTCTCCCGCTCTCGCGGAAAAACTCGAGATCGTAAAAGCGAAACGGCCCGATCTTCCGCTCATTCCGTCGGACTCCGCGTCGGATGAAAAAACGTCCGCCGTAAAGTGTGCGGCGAACGATCCGTGCGCCATCGTCTTCACCGGAGGAACGACGGGACGCAGCAAGGGCGCGCTCCTCTCTCACGGAGCGGTCATGCAGGGCACGGTGAACGGATGCTACGGCTACCGGGACGTGTTTTATCAGAGATATCTGCTCATTCTGCCGCTGACTCACGTCTTCGGACTCATCAGAAATCTCATGACCTCGCTTTACACGGGCAGTACGCTTTTTGTCTGCCGAAACAATAAAGATATGTTCCGCGATATCGCGGCGTTCCGCCCGACGATCATGGTCATGGTCCCGGCGCTCGCCGAGATGGCGCTCACTCTTTCAAAAAAATTCGGAAAGAATATGCTCGGCGACGATCTCAAAACGATCATCTGCGGCGCGGCGCCCGTTTCCCCGTTCCTGATCGGAGAATACGACCGTCTCGGGATCAAACTGCTGGCGGGATATGGCCTCACCGAGTCCGCCAACCTCGTTTCCGGAAATCCGGAGAGCGTGTCGAAACCGGAATCGGTCGGCATACCGTTCCCGCATCAGGAATTCAGAATAGCCGAAAACGGCGAACTGCTCCTCCGCGGGAAAAACATGATGGACGGATACGTCGGCGTCGACGAGCCGGACGCGTACGACGGGGACTGGTTCCGCACGGGAGACCTCGTCCGTCTCGACGCCGAGGGTTATCTTTACATCACCGGAAGGATCAAAGAGATCATCGTCCTTCCGAGCGGGGAGAACGTGTCACCCGCCGAGGTCGAGGCGTATTTCAATGAATTCGACTTCATACAGGATTCCCAGGTATTCGAGGACGAAAACGAACTCGGCGCGCGCATCCTCGCGCTCGAGGTCGTGCCCCGCGCGACGGAACTCGCCGGAATGGAACCGGAGGAAAAGAAAAAGTACGTCGTCTCCGAGCTTGAAAAGAAAAACGCGACGCTCCCGACTCATTTCCGCGTCAGCCGCATCACGGTGCGCGACTCGGATTTCGAACGGACGCCCGCAATGAAGATAGTGAGATACAAAAAATTCAAATGAACAGAACTGAAATAATCGAAAAACTGCGCGAGATCCTCGCCGCCGCGGGCGACGGGACCGTTCCCGCGCTGTCGGAGGACTCGAACCTCGCCTCCGACCTCGGTCTTTCCTCCGTCAGTATGCTTTATATGGTCATCGCAATCGAGGAAGAATTCGGGATCCGCTTTGACGACGTGGGCGCGTCGGATTTCGTCCTGCTCTCGGACGTCGTCGATTATATCGAGGGTAAGCTCAGATGAAGTGGCTCCCCGCTGACTGCTCGCCGGGCGATATGGTGCGGGTACGCACGGGATCGGTATATCATTACGGCATCTTCGTCTCGGAGGACGAGATCGTCGCGTTCGGGCTTCCGCCCGTCCCGCAATACCGCGACCGTCCGGATCGCCTCACCGTCCTGGCGACCGACGCCGACACGTTCTCGTGCGGCGCGATCATAGAGAAAGCCGTCTTTTCGTTCTCCGAAAAGAGAAAGAAAAGAACGCCCGCAAAGATAGTTGAGATCGCGCGTTCACGAATCGGCGAGACGGGTTACAACATCATACACAACAACTGCGAGCACTTCGTGAACGAATGCGTCTTCGGAGTAGCGCGGTGCACGGTCGAGGAAGAAGCGCGCAAGCGCTGGCTCTCCCGCCCGATCTGCGACGTATATATCGCCCCGGTCGCCGAAGGACCCGTCGGGACGGTCTTTCCGCCGGAACGCGACTCTGAGATCAGAGAATGCAGAAACGACGCGCTCCGCGCGGCGAAATACGCCGACTGGGCTCTTCTCGCCTTCGCCTCGAAAAGATCGCTCGCCGTTGATTTTGAAAAAACCGTTTTCAAAAAGACGCGTTTCGGCAGATGGTGCGCCGAAGGATTTGATTTCTCCCTCTCGCACGCAGGGGGATCCGTCGCCGTCGCGGTCTCTGGAAGCTCAGTCGGCGTCGATATCGAATCCGTCACGGCCTTTGCGGGAAAAAAAGCGTCTGAAAACACCGGAAAACTGCGCGACCGTTTTTTCACGGAAAACGAGAGGAACGCGTACCCGGACGAGCCGATCCCGTTTCTGTCCTGCTGGACTAAAAAAGAAGCGGAATTCAAACGGATCGGGCGGGGCAATTTCGACCCCGCGTCGCTCGACGTCACGCGCACCGACGCCGCTTCTTTCCTCCTGACGGGCGGTGAGGAAACGGTCCTGTCGGTCAGCGCCGAAGCGATCGGCTCGCTGCGCGTTTTTACGGTCGAGGGGGACTCCGTCCGCCTCGCAGATCCCCGGAAAATCAAACCCTGAAAATAACACGGAGAACCATATGCCGTTCGTAATTGCAGCCTGTATTCTGCTCCTCCTGTACGTAGTATTCATCGTCGCGCCGTCGATCGTCGCCTTTCACTTTATCTTCTCGCGGATGACGTCCGTGAAGCTCGACGACGTTTCGAAAGCAGACAGCCGATACACTCCTTTCATCCCCGCTATGATCGAAGGGAGAGATTTCATCCGAAATAAAAATCCCGAAAAAGTTTACGTTACTTCCGACGACGGTCTCACGCTCGCGGCGGAATACGTCGATCACGGCTCCGACCGCACCGCGATCTTCTTTCACGGATATCACTCCGACGCCGGCGTGAATTTCCCGATCCAGGGCAAAATGTTTTACGAAGAGGGATTCAATCTGATCCTCGTAGATCAGCGCGCTCACGCCGAGAGCGAAGGAAAACGCTCGACGCTCGGAGTGCTCGAAGGCGACGACGCCGTAAAGTGGGCGGAATACGCCGCCTCTCGCGGAGCCGACAAGATCGTGGTTTACGGCCTGTCGATGGGCGCTTCCGGGATCGCGCTTGCAGCCGACCGGTTCGACCCCGCGACCGTCCGTACGCTCGTTATCGACTGCGGATTCACCTCTCCGTACAACCAGCTCGTCTGCGAATGTAAGCGCAGACGTCTTCCGTGGCCTTTCATGATGCCCTGGCTTCGCATCGCGGGAAAAGTCTGCCTCGGAATAGACATAAAAAAGAACACTGCGGACGCGCTTTCAAAAACGCGCGTACCCGCGTTTTTCATCCACGGGACGGCGGACGCGACCGTTCCGGTCGAAGAAGGAAAAAAGAACTATGCGGCGTGCGCCTCCGATAAGGAGATCTTCCTGACCGAGGGCGCCGCGCACACCGTCGCCTTCCCCGCGGGCGGGGAACGGGCAAAAGACGCAATGTTCTCATTTATAAACAAAAATCTTTGAGCGGAGGCTTGATATGAAAAAATTTGAAATTCTCGCTGATATGACCTGCGACCTCGGCCGCGAATTCACGGAGAAATACGATCTTCGTCTTCTCCCCGGTCACCTGAAATTCCCGGGCGACGTCGAGATGACCGCTTTCGTCGAATGGAAAGATATCGCCAAAGAGGAGTTTTACGCCTCTCTGAAAAAGGATCCCGACGGATTCTCGACCGCGCCGCCGAACTCCCGCGAGTTTGCGGACGCGATGGAAGAGGTCGTCAAGAACGGCACGCCGCTTCTCGTTATGACGATATCGAGCGGGATCAGCGGCGCGTACGGATTCGCCGTGACCGCGAGAGACTCCGTTCTCGAAAAGTACCCGAACGCGGAGATCAGCGTCGTCGACACGATGCGTTTCGGTCCCGGTTTCGGTCTTATGGTCGTTTACGCCGCGATGCTGAGGGAAGAGGGCAAGACGCTCTCCGAGGTCACGGAGTATCTTGAAAACAACAAAAACCGTTTCCATCAGGCGGGGTGGCTCGACGATCTTTCGTTCGTCGCAAAAAAAGGCCGTCTCACGCACGCAAAGGCGTTCTTCGGCACGCTCGCCGGCGTAAAGCCGATCGGCGAGTTCGACTACAACGGCCTTACCACCGTCATCGGAAAAGCCAAAGGAACGAAAGCGGCGTACGCCGCTCTCCTCGATTACATCGAAAAGACGGTCGAAAACCCGGAAGATCAGATCTTCTTCATCGCGCAGACGAACAGGATGCCTCAGGCGGAGGAATACCGCCGTCTGATCGATGAGAAATTCCATCCGAAGGCGATCTTTATCAACGACGTGTTCCCGTCATGCGGGATCAATATCGGCCCGGGACTCATGGCGGCTTATTATATAGGGAAACCGATTTCTCAGGATCTTTCCGAAGAGCGGGCGATCCTCGAGAGTTTTATGGGCAAGGGAGAATGACGAATGAATAAAATAAAGGGAAGGGGCAAACTTATCCTTTACGCCGCGTCGGGAATGGGAGTCAACCTCCTCAATACGATGGTGGGATCCTATCTTTGCTCCGCCCTTCTGACCGGAGGCTTCGGCGAGGCGGCGATCCCGTATCAGACGTTTGAACAGACGAACCTCGTTATCCCGGGCGCTTTCGGCCTTTGGGCGATCATGGCTCTGGCAGCGAAGATAATCGACGGCGTGATCGATATCCCGATGGCGTCGGTCTCCGACAATCTGCGGACCCGTTTCGGCAGAAGGAGACCCGCGATCCTCGCGGGACTCGTCGGCGTCATCTTCTTCTACACCATGTTCACGCTCGTGACTCCGATCCACGGCCGGATGACGGTCCTGAACACGGTCTACTACGGCGTTATTCTTTGTCTGTTCTATACCACGTACACTCTGACGATGGTATCGTATTACGCGACGTTCACGGAATTCATCGAGAACGAGCGCGACAGGAACCTCGTCGCCAACGCCAAATCGGTGTTCGATATTCTCTACTTTATTATCGGATACGTCCTCGTCGCGGCGCTTCTCAAGGGACTCAATATCCGCGTCGTCGCGATGATCGTCCTTCCTCTGTCGCTTCTTATGCTGATCCCTCTTTTTATGATAAAGGAGAAGGATCTGAGAAAAGACCGGGAAGGCGTGGAGATCGAGCCGAAGATCAATCTTTTCCGCTCGATGGGATATACGTTCAAAAACCGTGATTTCATAATCTGGATGCTCGTTTACTCGATCATGACGTTCGGTGTCCAGCTTTTCCTCGGAGGGATCAACGAGTATTTCTCGAAGACGGGAATGAGTATGATGATCGTCATGGCATGTTCGTTCGCTCCGGTGCCGTTCACTCTGATAATCTACAATAAGATATTGAGGAAGCACGGGTTTGCCGTCGCGTTCCGCTACACGCTCCTGACGTACGCGATCGGTATGACCGCAATGTTCGGCGTCGCGAATCTCGCCGCCGGAACGGTAAAAACGGTGATGGCGATCGCCGTCGGCCTGATATCGTCGCTCTCGATCGGGTCTCTCTTCGCGGTGGCGTATTCGGTACCGTCACAGCTTGCCGCCGACGAGGAAGCGAGAACGGGGCAGTCAAACTCCGCAATGTATTTCGCGGTCCAGGGACTGTTCTCCGCGGTAGCCGCGGGGATCGCGACGGGCCCCGTACTTACCGGACTCAAGGGGGACGGCGAGGGACAGAGCACGATGATCTACATGACGCTCATCTGCGCCGCGGCGATGCTCGCCGCATTCGCGCTGACGTTTATCCTTCCGAAGACCGTCCGCGGTATGGGTAAAGACAAAAAAGACAAATAACTTCACTTCCAAAGGATCATTCCGAATGGCTACAAGAAAAATCAACGGCGTCAACCTTGACCAGATGCTGAACAACGGCCTTGCAAATCTTGCAAAGCACGAAGACGAGCTCAACAGACTCAACGTATTCCCCGTTCCCGACGGAGATACCGGAACGAATATGAGAATGACGCTCGCTCACGCGCTTGAGAGCGCGTCGGTCAGCGATCACGCGGGCGAATACCTCGCCTCTCTTTCCGACGGTATGCTTCTCGGCGCAAGAGGCAACTCGGGCGTTATCCTCTCCCAGTTTTTCAAAGGCTTTTATCAGGAACTCTCACGCTGTTCCGTGCTCGGTCCCGGAGAACTGAGAAACGGCCTGATCCGCGGATACCGTATAGCGTACCGCGCCGTCATAAATCCCGTTGAGGGGACGATCCTCTCCGTCGCAAGGGAGGGGATCGAACATATACGCTCGCAGATAGGGCGCTCCACAACGATCGATTCCATTCTTGCCATGTACGTGGCGGAGATGAAAAAAACGCTCACTTTCACCCCGGATATGCTGTCCGTCCTGAAGGAAGCCGGGGTCGTCGACAGCGGAGCGTACGGATTCATCCTGATATTCGAAGGGATGCTGAAATTCCTCACCGGGGACTATATCGATCCCGGGCGGAAGATCGAGAGCGGCGCGGGCAAAAAGAGCGTAGACTTTTCCCTTTTCGACGAGAACAGCGTTTTCACCGACGGGTACTGTATGGAATTCATCCTCCAGCTTATGCGCGGGGACGATTACTCCGATACGTTCAAGCTTCAGGGATATATCGATTCCCTGAAAAAGCGCGGAGAATCGATCGTATGCGTTCAGGACGGGACGAGAGTCAAGGTACATATCCACACGAAAACGCCCGCCCCGATAATACACATTTCACAGAAATACGGCGAGTTTCTGACCTTCAAGCTCGAGAATATGCAGATCCAGCACAACGAGCACGACAGGGAGACGGGATCCGCGCCTCGCAAGCCGCTCTCCGTCGTATCCGTCGTGAGCGGCGAGGGATTGAAAAAGCTGTTTTCCGACCTCGGATCGGACTGCGTGATCGACGGAGGGGACAAGATGAACACGTCCTCGAAGGAATTCGTCGACGCGTTCGAGCGGCTGAACGCCGACGCGATCGTCGTCCTCCCGAACAACAAGAATATCATCCGCGCCGCACAGCAGGCGGCTAAGCTCGCGAAGGGCAAAAACGTCACCGTCCTCCCGACGGAGAGTTTCGCGGACGGATATTTCGCGCTCGCCATGGACATTCAGGACAGCGACGACACGGAGAGACGGATCGCACAGATGAAACGGGGGATCGCCGACGTCGTGACCCTCTCCGAAACGACCGCGTCAAGGGACTACAGCTATCATGAGATCAGTTGTAAAAAAGGAGACCAGATCGTCCTGAAAAACGGCGATCTCGCGTGCGTCGCAAACGATCCGGTCGGAGCAATGGTCTACGCTCTCGGTCTCGTCGAGGGAATGGAGGACCGCGAAACGTGCGTGATATTCTGCGGGAAAGAGCGCGACGAAGAACTCAACGGTAAGCTCGAGGAAGAGCTGTCCTACCGTTACCCGATGACGGACGTCAGTTTCATCGACGGCGGCCAGGAGATATACCGCTGGATCGCCGGGATAGGGTAACAGGAGTTACCCGAACCCGCCCGGAGTGGCGCCTATACGGCATATTTTCGTTTCTCGTCCTTGCCTTATTTTTATAAGGCTTCGTCCTCGGCGCGAAAATCTGCTCGTATAATCATCCGCTCCGGGTCGAAGAGTTTTGCCGGAGATGATTTTTGTCCCGGCAAGGCAGTGCCCGAAGCAGGCAGCGACTCCTACCTGCGAGGGTGATAACGAAGCAGGGGATCTGTTAAACTCCGGAAGTTTGCACGGCAGTGCAAACTTCGT
>JAFWTH010000142.1 GCA_017518975.1 Clostridia bacterium | reverse complement strand
GCGCGCCCCGATCTTGTTTTCCGTCAGTCGGATTCTTTCATCTTACCGTCGTCGTTTTTGTTCTGCTCGTTTTTCATCCTGTCGTTCTTGTTTTTGTTCTGCTTCTGATTTTTGTTTTCCTTCTTGTTTTCTTTCTTATTTTGTTCGTCTTTGCTCATATTCAGCATCCTTTCTTCCCGCGACGATCTCGCGGTTCTTTTTTATTCTTTCCGTTCTCATCGAACGGTATTCACGACAGATACAAATTCTTCACGTTGTAAACCATCTGAGCCGCTTCCGCGCGCGTGACGCCGCCGTTCGGGTCGATTAGGCCGTCGGGGCGGTTCATCACTCCCGCCGCGAGCATTACCGACAGGTCTGTTTTCGCCCATACGGGTACGAACGATTCGTCGGACGCGTCGGGTAAAGACGCAGATCTTTTGTCTCCGATTATCCTGTTCAGAATGACGGAGGCCTCCGATCGGGTGATCGGATCGTCGGGTCTGAATACGACGGCGCCGTCCCGCTCTTCTCCCGAGATTATACCTATCCTTTTCGCAGCCGCGACGTATCCGCTCGCCGCGCTTGAGATGTCTTCATCATCGGCGAATGACGTTCTTACCGGGGAAAGATCGCCCGCTCCAAGCGACTTCATTACCGTCAGAAGGAACTCCTCCCGGCTCATAGACGTATCGGGCTCGAAAAGATATTCGCCGTTGCGCTCTGTTACCGTCATCGCGCGTGTTCCGACGGCGGCAAGTGCTGCGTTTTGCCCCGGGTGTCCCGCCATATCGGACAGTTCGATCCCCGTCGACCTTTTCGACGTCCTTATCGTGACGACGGATTCGTCCGAATAGTTTCCGTTCTCGTCAAAAACGCGATAGGTGAGCGAATCGGCTCCGATCTGTCCCTCGTAGGGAGTATAGCAGAACTCGCCGGTATTCGCATCCGTCAGCGTAAGCAATCCGCGTTCGGGGTATTTCGTAACTTCGAAAGTAATTCGGTCCCCGTCAGGATCCGAACCCGTAAGGGCTCCGTAGCACGTTACGTCTCTTTCGGTTGTGATGAGCGATACGGCGGAAAAAGCGTCTCCGGACGACGTTGTGGGCGCTCTGTTGGCCTCTCCCGCCAGTTTGATATTACACGCGACCGTATACGACCCGTCCGGAGTGAATCTGAACGACGTACTGCGAACGTCTCCCGAGGGGATGAATCGTAAAAGATCGAGATTGGTTCCCGACACTGTTTGATTTACGCATACGGGTCTCGTTGAAAGATAGAGCGCGCCGTCTTCGGCGGGAGGCAGGGAGGTGAACGTCACTGACGAGGGATCGATACCGAGAGCCGCTTTGAAATCCTCTTTTCGGAATTCCACGTCCGAAAACACAAGTCCGGTTTTCGTCATGCTCTTCTTTTCGCTGATATAATCGAGCGCAGGGGAAAGTTTCGTTCCGTATGCGAACGCTGTGACGGACGCTGCCAAAACCAGTACGGTTGAAATCACTGTGGCAAAGTAGTTCTTTCTTTTCATTTTCCGTTTGTTCCTTTCTTTATTTATTCCTTCACCGGAAGTATTTGCCCGGAACGCCCGCTTTATTCTTTTTTTCACAAAAAAACTCGGCGTAAGGAAACGTTTTTATCTTTATTTTTAATTTGAAAATATTGAAACGGAGGCGAGGTAGTGGTAAAATAAAGAAAAAATCGACGCTGAGCGCCGCAAGCGAAAGGAAAACGTAACAATGCTCGATATCAGAATAGAAAAAACGACTGCTCCGAAACAGAAGCCGGCTGAGGACAAACTCGGGTTCGGCAAGCATTTCACCGATCATATGTTTGTAATGGACTACTCCACGGGAAAGGGATGGCACGACGCAAGGATCGTTCCCTACGGTCCCATCGCGCTCGAACCGTCTGCCATGGTTTTTCACTACGCGCAGGAACTTTTCGAGGGTATGAAGGCGTATCGTACTGCCGACGGCGAGATCCGGCTTTTCCGCCCGATGAAGAACATCGAGAGGATGAACGCGACCTGCGACCGTCTCTGCGTTCCGAAGATCCCTTCCGAGGACACGCTTGAAGCGATCAAAGCCGTTGTATCCGTCGATAAAGACTGGGTCCCTCACGCTGAGGGAACGTCCCTTTACATCCGTCCGTTCATCATCGCGACGGACGAGTCTCTCGGCGTCCATCCGTCGCACACGTATAAGTTTATCATCATTCTTTGCCCGGTCGGCTCCTATTACGCGGCGGGCATCAACCCGGTCAAGATCTGCGTCGAGAGGGAATACGTCCGCTGCGTCAAAGGCGGCACGGGAAGAGCTAAGGCCGGAGGAAACTACGCCGCTTCGCTTATCGGTCAGCAGAAGGCGGAGGAACTCGGATACGCACAGGTCCTCTGGCTTGACGGTATCCACAGAAAATACATCGACGAGGTCGGCGCGATGAACGTGTTCTTCGTGATCGACGGCGTCGTCGTAACCCCGTCTCTCGAGGACGGAAACATCCTTCCCGGCGTCACCCGCGACTCCTGCATTTGCCTTCTCAAAAAATGGGGTATACCGGTTGAGGAACGTCACGTTTCGATCGACGAGATCATCGAGGCGCACAAAAACGGAAAACTCGACGAGGCGTTCGGAACGGGAACCGCGGCGGTCATCTCTCCGATCGGAGAACTCTTCGACAACGGTGAGAAGATGATAATCAACGATATGCAGATCGGTCCGATCTCTCACCGCCTCTACGACGAGCTTACCGGTATCCAGTGGGGCAAGAAGCCGGACGATATGGACTTGACCGTCAGAATTTGAATTAAAACTGTACTCCGCGGTTTACGCCGCGGAGTACCTGTGTAAGGGATAATAATGTACTCACTTCTTCTAGCTGTCATTTATCTTGCGTTCATCAGTCTCGGGCTGCCCGATTCGCTCCTCGGCGCCGGATGGCCGTCGATGCATACGGCGCTCGGAGCCCCGCTTTCCGCGGCCGGTGTCATTTCAATGATAATATCGGGCGCGACGATAGTGTCAAGTCTCTTGTCCGAACGGCTGACCCGGAAATTCAGCGCAAAGAACGTCGTTCTTTTCAGTGTGATACTGTCCTCCGCCTCTCTGTTCGCTTTTTCGAGAGCTAACAGTTTCCTGCTTCTCTGCATTATCGGGGTCCCGTACGGCTTGGCGGCGGGATCAATCGACGCCGCGCTTAACAACTACGTCGCTCTGCACTACAACTCACGCCATATGAGCTGGCTTCACTGTTTCTGGGGCGTCGGAGCGATCGTATCCCCGTATATTATGAGTCTTTCGCTCACGTATTCGACGTGGCGAACGGGATATTTTACCGTCTCGATGATCCAGATCGGTATAGCCGTGATCCTCGCGGCGACCGTACCGCTCTGGAAGATCAATAAGGATCCCGCGGAAGAGACGGGAGAGAATACGGGATCGTTCGGCATTATGGCCGCGCTCAGGATCCGCGGTGTTCCGGCAGTTCTTTTCGGGTTCCTCGGATACTGTGCGGCGGAATGGACGTGTATGCTTTGGGCGGCGTCGTATCTCACCGAAACGCGCGGCGTCACGGAAGAACGCGCGGCGGCGTTCGCATCGCTCGTTTTCATCGGACTTACCGCAGGACGCTTTATCGCGGGTTTCTTCTCCGAGAGGGCAGGGGACAGAAACATGATCCGTGCGGGTACCGCGGTCGTTGCCGTCGGTATAATAATGATTGCTGTTCCCGCTCTCCCCGAGTTCTTTTCTCTCGCGGGATTCGTCGTGATCGGTTTCGGTTTCGCGCCGGTCTATCCGTCGATAATTCATTCGACCCCCCATAATTTCGGTAAGACCGCGTCACAGGCGATAATCGGGATGCAAATGGCGTTCGCTTACGTCGGTTCGATGTTTGCGCCCGCTTTGTTCGGGCTGATCTCATCATTTACCGGCCTTTGGATCATGCCTTTCTACCTCGCCGCTTTCTTCGTCCTTATGATCATAATGATCGAGACGGCTTTCCGCAAAGCGAGCAATAAAAAAGACGGTTCTGTGTCCGAGTGACACAGAACCGCATTTTTTTGAATTCCGAATTCGACATCAGGTAGCCGACGTGGAGTAGTTCGGCGCTTCCTTCGTGATCGAGATATCGTGCGGATGCGACTCGCGCAGACCGGCGCCCGTGATCTTGACGAAACGGGCGTCTTTTTTCAGCGCTTCTATAGTAGGCGCGCCGCAGTATCCCATACCGGCGCGAAGACCGCCGATGAGCTGGAACACGGTGTCGGAAAGGGGTCCCTTGAACGGAACGCGTCCCTCAACTCCCTCGGGGACGAGCTTTTTGCTGTTTTCCTGGAAGTAACGGTCTTTCGAGCCCTTTTCCATAGCGGCCATGGACCCCATGCCGCGATAGACCTTGAAGCGACGTCCCTGATAGAGCTCGGTTTCTCCGGGGCTCTCTTCGCATCCCGCGAGAAGCGAACCGATCATAATGACGTTAGCTCCCGCGGCGATCGCCTTCGGGATATCTCCGCTGTATTTGATACCGCCGTCCGCGATGACGGGGATCCCCGCCTTGTCGGCGATCTCGTATGCGTTCATGATAGCGGTTATCTGAGGGATACCGATACCTGCTACGACGCGGGTCGTACAGATGGAGCCGGGACCGATACCGACTTTTATAGCGTCGGCTCCTGCGGAGATAAGATCGTGCGCCGCTTCCGACGTCGCGATGTTGCCCGCGATGAGCTGCGCTTCCGGATAAGCGTTCTTTATTTTGTAAACGCAGTTGATGATGTTTTTGGAATGACCGTGAGCTGAATCGAGAACGAGATAGTCGGCGCCCGCCGCGAGAAGGGAACCCGCTCTGTCGAGGACGTCTTTCGTCACGCCGATCGCCGCGCCGCAAAGAAGACGTCCCTGCGCGTCCTTGGCGGAATTCGGGTAACGGTCCGCTTTTTCAATGTCCTTGATGGTGATAAGACCGCGAAGCTTGAAATCTTTATCTACAATAGGGAGCTTTTCTATCTTCTTTGCCCGAAGGATCTCCTTTGCCTGATCGAGCGTCGTTCCGACGGCGGCGGTAACCAGACCGTCTTTGGTCATAACGTCGTCGATTTTTACGTTGAAGTCCGTCATAAAGCGAAGGTCTCTGTTCGTTATGATCCCGACGAGAGTACCGTTTTCGTCGCAGATCGGAACGCCTGAGATCTTGTATTTCCCCATAAGCTCGTCGGCTTCGTAAACGTAGTTATCGGGCGAGAGGAAGAACGGATTGGTGATTACTCCGTTTTCACTCCTTTTGACGCGTTCGACCTGATCGGTCTGCGCTTCGATCGACATATTCTTATGGATCGTTCCGGCGCCGCCCTCGCGCGCCATTGCAATAGCGAGTTCATACTCGGTAACGGTATCCATGGCGGCGCTCATGATCGGAATATTGAGCTCGATTTTATTCGTCAGTTTGGTTTTCAGGCTTACCTCGCCCGGAAGGATATCGCTTTTCGCCGGAATGAGGAGAACGTCATCGAACGTCAACCCCTCGTACGCGATTTTCCCTGTTTTGTCATATGCCATGGCTCATACCGTCCTTTTTTGTTTTATTTACAATATTTTATAGGAAAAATTCGCTTTTGTCAACCGAAAGGGGTGTTCTGATGCTCGTCATTTTTAAAGATTTTTCCTGTTCTTTCGCGACTTGAAGCACACGGTCGAAAAAACTCAAAAAAATTTTTGAAAATAAGAAAAAAAGTGTTGACAAAGGGGAAGTGGTGTGATAACATAGTAAAGCTGTCCCCTAAAACAGGGCGAACAGCGCCGCTCATTGAAAATTGAACAACAAGACGAACGTGTATTGTCATATTCGCAAGCGGATATGACGGTAAGGATTTGATACACGACTCCTAAGATT
>JAFWTH010000141.1 GCA_017518975.1 Clostridia bacterium | reverse complement strand
TTATTATGTACGGACGGCAGAGTGCCGTCCCTACAGACATACGGTTAAGAATATTAACCCTGTAGGGACGCCTCTCAGGCGTCCGAACCTTAAAACAGCTTGCTCCGCAAGCAGACAGAATGACACGGAAATGGAGAATACGAGCCCGTAAAATTCCGCGATCAAGCGGAATTTTATCCTGCTTGCTCCGCAAGCAGACACTCCGCTCAGAATGACACGGTAATGAAGAAAGCAAAACCGTAAAGTTTTCGTCTCTGCGAAGCAGAGTGAAATGGGTTGGGCCCCATTTCAAGAAAACTTTATCCTGCTTGCTCCGCAAGCAGACTCAACTGTGTTCCGCGTACTTTATCTCCCCCAGAGCGCGGGCGATGAGACATTCGGAGAACTCGCCGCGGCAGAACGCCGAGGCGTACTTCTTTTTGAGCGCCCGCGCCGGGAACGCGACGTGGATCGCGTTGCACCTCTCCGTCCCCTCGCAGAAAACGACCGATCCGTTTTCCTTTTTATAAAAGGGACACTTCGCGGAGCGCGCCTCGTACTTTCTCATTTTTCCTGCCTCCGGAACAGTCCTGTGACCTCGCGCCACTTTCCCGAAAACCACGAGGCGTACCTCGAACACTTTTTGTACGACGGGCATACGACGTCGCCGTCCTCGCCCCGCCAGACCGATGTGACGGAGCACGTCCCGCACGGACACCCCGCCGCGGCGAACCGCGCCCCTTCCCTCTCTTTTCCTCGTTTCGTGATCCAAATCATCTTTTTCCCCTCTCCCGCCCGGAGATCTCCCGGGCGACCGTCTGTTAGATTAATTTGCCAAAAGTGCCTAACTTTATTTGACTTGACGCTATTATAAACTAATTTATTATGCTTGTCAATACTTTTTTTCTAATTTTATTGACTTTTTTAGAAAAGGGTGTTAGAATAGACCCGTAACCCAAATAAAAGCCGCACGCTCCGCGGCGAGGAGATCCTGGAGGGAGATCATGAACAAGATCAGAGAACTAAGAAAAAGGTCGGGACTCACGCTCGACGAACTTTCGCGGGAACTCGGAGTTTCCCGCGCCACGCTCGGCTTCTGGGAACAGGGCAGATTCCAGCCGAGCAACGAAATGCTCCTTCGCCTCAGCGATCTGTTCGAAGTATCGGTCGATTACCTCCTCGGCAGACAGACGGTAAAAGAAGACGAATTGAAGGTTGCCCTTTTCGGCGGCGACGAGGTTGTCACCGACGAAATGTGGGAAGAGGTGAAAAACTTTGCAGAGTACGTCAAAGCTAAAAACAAGCGAAAAACTCCTTGATCTCGCAGCGCGGCGCGGAGTCCCGGTGTACGACTTTCCCCTGCCGGTGAATGTGTGCTGCGAGGTTCAGCTCGACGGCGCGTGCGCCGTGGGGATCGACTTTGCGAAAGCGACCGAAGCGGAGCGCACCGTTATGCTCGCGCACGGGCTCGGTCACTGCGTGAGAGGCGAGTTTTACAATCTGTACTCTCCCTACGACGTGAGAAAAAAGCACGAGAGACGCGCGGACGAGTGGGCGATCAGAAAGACCGTCCCCTATTCGAAAATAAAAAAAGCGGTCCGCAGGGGCGAGAGCGAGCCCTGGCAGATCGCGGAGCTTTTCGGCGTGACGGTGCCGTTCGCCGAAAAAGCGCTCAGGTACTGGTTCGGCGAGAAATAAACCGACAGACGAAAAAGGACCCCGCTGCTCACGGCAGCGGGGGTCCTTTTCCTATTTCAGCCGACCGCCCCGGACCGGGCGGCCGCCCTTTTTATTCGTTCAATGGAAGAGATTCAGCAGACCGCCGAGGATGCCGTCTTCCTTCGGCTTTTCCTCCTCCTGTCCGCCGCCTCCGAGCAAACTTCCGAGCAGACCCGCGCCGAGACCGCCGATCGGGGAGGAATCATCCTGTCCGCCGCCTCCGCCGAGAAGACCGCCGAGCAGACCGGTGAGCGAGAATCCCCCGCTCTGCTGTCCCGCCTGCTGCTGTCCGCCGAGAACGGAGAGGAGAAGCGGCGCGACCATCGAGAGGATGTTAGTGATCTTGCCCTTCGAGACGCCGCTCGCCTTCGAGATCCCGTCTATCGTCGCCGCCTGATCGTCGCCGAAGACGTGACCGAGGATCTTCTTGCCGTCCTTGAGGTCCGCGCCCTTGAGGAACGCCGCGATATCGCCGGTGTTGTCCGCGGTGTGATCGGAGAGCGCCGCGCTGAGTGACTGCGCGCCCTCGTCGGTCGACGCGTTGTTCTTCATCCCGGAGATCATGGACGGGATGCCCTCGGACAGGACCTTCGCGACGTCCGCCGTGTTGACGTGCGAGCGCTTGCTGATCGCGCTGAGTCCGCCGCCGGACAGAAGTTCGCCAATGGTTGAAAGATCGAATTCAGACATCGTTTTTTCTCCTATCGCTTATTATTCGCCGACGCTCACGGTCTCGGGAGCTTTTTCGGCTCCATCGGCCCCGCCCTCGACGTTGAGCTTTTCAAAGTCGTATTCGCCCTCGTGACGGTGCGCGCAGAACGAGCAGATCGCGGTGCGGCCCGATTCGATCGCCTCCGCGACGGGTCCCGCGTAAACGGTGTTGGAGTTGACTATCGCCTGGCAGTCGAGGTCGAGGTGATACTTGTGACCGAACGTCGTCCAGTAGACGTCTTCCGTGATGACCTGCTCCGCCTCCGCCTTTTCCTCCGCGGAGATCGGGTTATAGTCCGCCGACGCGAAGCCGGTGATCAGAAGAGCCGCGACGGCGACGATCGCAACGATCGTCTTTGATTTTCCGTCGAGCTTGTTATTCTTGAGAAGGATGATGATGAGGGGGATGAAGCAGATGCACGCCATGATGACGCCGAGCTCGCTGACGAGATAGAACGTGAACTTGTTCTTCTTGCTCGGCGGGTTGATGTGGTTCGCCTTTTTCCAGAGCTGAGCGGCGATGATCGCAAACACGAGATCGAGCACGATGAACAGGATCAGCGTGATGATCATATTGGTGTTGCCGTTCGTTGTGAAGCGGATGATGAAATCCTTGAGCAGCGCCATGATCGCGAGTCCCTCGCACGCGAGAGCGAGGAGCCAGAGCACGATCGCACCTATGCGGAACCCGACCGAGCTGCCGCCGGTCTTCTTGCCGGGGGTGACGACGTTCGGCTTCTTTCCGGCCTTCTCTTCGACCTTCTCCTCTGTCTCTTCGACGGCCTCTTCCGCCTTTTTGACGGCGCGGGTCGTCTTCTTCGCGGCCTCCTTTTCCTCGGATCCGCCGCCTTCGGAACGGATTATCGTCCTTGCCATTTCGTTTCCTCCGTATATAAGTTTTTTATAAGTAAAACCTTCTTTTATTATCTATATATTGTGGTGATTTGTCAATACTTTTCGCACATCTTGCGCAAAATTTACATAATTGCGAACGAAAGCCACCGGCAATCATGCGCCGGCAGGCGGCGGCGCAGCCGACGCAGTTATGATCGCCTTCGGCGAACTGTGAGTTATGATTGCCTTCTGCAAGTTATGAGCTGCCTGCGGCAGCGTTGATTTTGCCGTGCGCTTCGTTTTCAGATTCTTCGACTTCATTCGCTACGCTCATTCCGCTCAGAATGACATGGAATGAAGAAAACATGTCATAGAGGCTTCCCCTTGAGGGTAGCGAAGCGCACGGCGCGGTAGTGAATGACTGCGAACATACGTGAACACCGAATTACGCAGACACCGATGTTCGCTTGAAGTTTGCGCAAGAGCGCAAACTTCCGAGAGTATCCCTAATCGGT
>JAFWTH010000140.1 GCA_017518975.1 Clostridia bacterium | reverse complement strand
TTGCAAACGACTGCAACCTCAACTGTATATATTGTTACGGAGACGGTGGATCATACGGAAGAGAACGAGAACTGATGAGCTTTGAAACAGCCAAGAAAGCCATTGACTTTACTGTTGATAACAGTGAGGGCGTCAACAATATCCTTATCGTCTTTTTCGGCGGGGAACCGCTCATTAACTTCGATGTCGTAAAGAAAACATTTGATTACTGCAAATCAATTGAATCTGACAAGGGTAAGAAGTTTTCCTTCAGTATGACGACCAACGGCACGATTCTGACTGACGAGATATACAGCTTTATCAAAGACAACAAAATTCATGTAATGATCAGCATCGACGGAGGACGTGACATACAGGATAAACACAGATGTTACTGTGATGGAAGAGGAAGCTATGATGATGTCAAAAAGAATATTGAGAGATTCAAAGAAGCTCATGGAGGTTTTTTAACAGCACGAGCAACAGTTTGTAGAACTTGTTTCCAGTTCAAGAAAATAAAGGATAATCTCTTGGAATTAGGGTTTACGAACGCAATCACTTCAATGGTAGATACTTACGAAGATTCTCCTCTTTTTATAGGTGGAGAGTATTCGAAAAAAGTGTTAGAGCAATATCAGGTTTTGGCAGATGAATATGTTAGAAACATAAAAAGCGGGAAGAAAGGAGTAAATTTACTATTCACAGATTATCTAAATGCCCTCTATTTTAAAAAGATAAGGATTCGAAGTTGTAACGCAGGTGAAAGCGGGATCGCGATAGGTACCAATGGGAAAATGTATCCCTGCCATAGGTTTATGGGTTCGGAAGAAAATATAATAGGTAACCTTGAAGATGGGTTAGAAATTGCAAAACGAAACGAATATCGAAAAGCTAATGTATTGATGAAAGAGGAGTGCAAAAACTGTTGGGCAAGGTACTTGTGCAGCGGAGCGTGTTCACACACATCATATTTTCATACTGGCTCAGTATTTCATGCACCGATATGTTATTGTGAAATATATAAAGGTGTCACAGAGTTGGTTCTTAAAATGTATTGGGAACTCAAAAAGTGGGATAGTAATGTTTTCAAAAAAATAATGAAAGATGAAGATAGTCGAATAAATAAAAACGCCATATCCTTAGAGTATTCTCGTTAATTGGTAATAATTGAGGTTAATCATGATTAGCAAAATCTTTAAATCAACACTTAAAACAATAATAAGATCCCCTCTAACTTGGGGGGGTATCGTGCTTCTTTTTGGAGCCTCCATATATTACAGTTTGATTATTTCAAACGGAAAAGTTGATCTTAATACATTTGAACTAATTTATGACACAGATCCAAGATTCGTATTGAGTTATCAGTTATACATTCAAAGAGTGCTCAATACTCTTATTGGCGGGTCACTTATGCGTTTTTCAGCCCCTTCATTTTGCGTGATTATTTCGGGAATAATTACAACGCGTGATTGGAAAGACAATCTATATGAAATTGAAAGAGCGGGAGGAGTATCTCCGACTAAATACTTCGTCGGCAAGTTTTCTTCTGTTCTTTTCTTTTCAACACTATTATCGTTGTTTGCATCTTTTGTTGCCTTTCATACATATATTCTCACGCGCGGTGGCGTTCCCTCCATTTCTTCACCACTGTTTTATGTTTTTGATTCGACAATTCGTGTTTTGCGTGTTTTCTTTATGGCAGTTTTCCCTGGGATTCTCATATTTGTAAGTGCAGTCTTTTTTGCAAGTAGTATAACCCACAGCGGTTTTGGAGGTTCAATATTTGGATTTGTTATAGTTCTTTTTAAGTTCTTAGCAGAGTTTTATATATCCGGGAAATTGCCTGCATTCTATCACGATTATATAAGTCCGACACCAGTAAAATTATATCAGTACTGGACTTATTACGACACAGAGTGGTTTTTTGAAAAGGAGATACACAATCCATTTACAATAGTACAGATGATAACGAGTCTTGGGTGTCTATATTTAATTGCAGCAGTGTTTGTTGCTATCTCTTATTTGTGTATTAAGCAAAGAAAAACGTAAGGAGGACAAGGTTGTTATGTTCAAGAAAACATTCAAATCAACGCTATATGTAGTACCCATAACAATTGGCTTGATCCTTGTGGCAACGCACATTTGGAACGCCGATTATCTTATTGCACCGCCTCCGTATAGCGGATTTGTATTATATTTAGAGTACTCATTGGCGGTTCTACTCATTGCATTTTTTTCATTTATTTTACCAAACAAATATGAAATTGAATTGGGACTTGTAAATGGATATAGAACCGTAAAACTTGCTTTGACCAAAGCATTTCCAATATATATTTATACTTTGATAATATCCATTTTGGCCGTTATCTTCTACCAATATAAACCATTTGACATAGAAAGTGGTTTTTCCACTGCAATCCCAGTCTATGTTCCAAACAACTATAAATTATTTATGTGCATATCCGTGTTTGTTACAATTTCTTTCTTCTCCTCATTATTTTTTGTTATACGGTTATTAGTAAAGAATTGTTTTTTTCCAGTGTTTATTGATATTGGTATTTTGATCGCATTATTCAATTTTAACGATGAATTGAGGAGAGGACTGACAGACATCAGAATGTGTTTTTTCGATCCGTTTATTACCGTTTACTTTGTTGGAAATACTGTACCGAACTCATTGTCAGATAATTATTCTAATTTAAACATTCTAAAAAATGCATGGTTATATAATCGCATCTTTTTTCTAATTCTTACGTTTGCGTTAATTGTTATTTCAATTATCATTCTTCGCCGCGATAATCTACACAAGATAATTGGTGAATAAGTTAATGAAAGGAACTGTTACAAATGATTGAAATAAGACATCTTACGAAAGTTTACCTTCGTGGAAAAAAGAAAGCCCTTGACTCAATTAACATTGATATCCCAAATGGGATATTTGGTCTAATTGGTCGAAACGGGGCAGGGAAAACGACGCTGATGCGTATAATCGCTACCGTCATGGATCAGACTGAGGGAGATATCTTAATTGATGGAGTCGACCTGAAGAAATGTAAGCATGAATTTCGTAAATCTCTCGGATATCTCCCTCAGTCGACGCGTCTTATGCCGCGTTTAAATATCGTCGAATTTCTCGACTATATCTGCGTTATGAGGGGGCTGAAAGACCAAAAGGAGCGCCGCG
Source organism: Clostridia bacterium (assembly GCA_017518975.1). Classification (GTDB taxonomy): domain Bacteria; phylum Bacillota; class Clostridia; order Oscillospirales; family CAG-272; genus RUG11130. The sequence continues at coordinate 85,816 of JAFWTH010000140.1, read as the reverse complement.
ACAAGATCACGTCCGTAATTGAAACGGTGGGTCTTGTTGGAGAGGAGAAGAAACTGCTGAAGAACTACTCTGGCGGTATGCTTAGACGTGCAGGAATTGCACAAGCTGTAATCGGCGATCCAAAGGTACTCATAATAGACGAACCAACGACTGGGCTCGACCCGGAGGAAAGGATATATTTCCTTAATCTTCTCTCGCGTATTGCTCAAGATCGAACTATCATCTTCTCAACGCATATCACGTCTGATATAGAACTTCTATGCCGAAAAATATGCATTCTTGAGCAAGGTCATGTAAAGTATATCGGAGACAAAGAAGCATTCGTAGAGTCACTTGAGGGGCGGATATTTGAGCACGAAGGTACGGCCGAGGACGATGTCAAACTGCGTCAATCTGCCGTTGTGGTTTCCGTTTCGTATGTTGAGGGTATCGCTCACGTTAGATACGTCGCCGACAAACCTGTACTCGAGACTTCTCGAAGTGCAATTCCGACGCTTGAAGATGCATATATTGACGTTTTGGGAGGTTTGAAAAGATAATGTTGACCAGATAATTTTTATTAGAATCGTGAGAAACACCAAATCTTGTTTACTTTTGATTATTTCGCCACCAAGAACAACGAGCAAGAAATAAAATCATGTTCGACTTACGTTAAGAAAAGAGGTTTAAAATGAAAATAAAGAAAAGAATAAAACTGATAAACGATGAGCACAGTGGGTATCTTGTACGTTCAAGCAAAGGATGTGTAACTGATACCTGCCCCGTGGCCAAAGATTACGCACACTGTGATGTATACTCAACAGATGTCTGTAAGATTAAGGATTTGGCCGCTTGTATCAATAGTTCACACGATTATTGTGGGACTGGATATGATACGGTTCCTTGCTTTACAGGAGGATATGATTACGACTAATCCTTTATGCGAGGTTCTTACTAAGAAGGTTTTTTCTTAGAAAAAAGCATTACCCCTTCAACTTATTTCTTGCTCGTTGTTTTTTATAAAACAAATCAAAAAAGTATGATAAAATGAGATATTATTATAATCCAATGAGGTTTTGTTATGAAAATAAAAAGAATAATTATATTTTGTGTTGTATTGTCTATTCTTAGCGGGTGTTCCAATAGACCTGCCAGTTTTAAAGAAGATGACATAATTAGTGAGTATGATCTCGTTGAGGATGTAGGATTCGAGGGAATTGACGGGCATTTTACAATTAGAGAAAAAAAATACTCGTTCGGTGAAGGCGACTTGATAGTTATGAGAGTAGAAAATGTTACAGGGAAAAATTGTTCAATAGAAATCAACGGATCATTCAAAAAAAATGACGGTAATGTTGTAAAAGAAGAGAGGAAGCAGTTCTACAATTTTTCTGCGGACGATAGTAATTATTTTTTCTTTGATCCCGGCATCAAATTTGACATTTTTACATACGAAGTTAGACTTATTGATGTAAATGCTAAGAGCTACTCAGTTTGCTGGGAATTCAGTACAGAGGTTCATGCTGAAATGTTTACAGAACCTTGTCCTCAAGATTATTTAGACGATGTGATTTTTAAATCTGCTATGAAATGTGTATCTCCTCCTGAATCCTTAAATATCGATGTATCAGTATTAGTATTTGACAATGCCGGAAACCCAGCTTTTATTTGTAGTGCAAATAGGTCTACAATTACTTCGGACCTACACACAATTGCAGAGGATATATGCGAAAAAAATGGAGAGAAATATGCTTTGCCATCTCAGCTTCAAGGAAAATTGAGATGCATTGTCTCTATGATAAAAATTTATTCAGAGGTGGAGTGGGCAGAAAGGTTTCAGGGAATGCGATAAAAAGGAGAAACCACTGTATTCTTTATGGTTAAAAGATTTAAAACAGGTTTGTTATTGCAGAATCCTTTTGTAGCTATCCTAAATATGCAAATGATGGAGAGTCAGTAAATGCGAAAACAGATCAAACAGACAGTTTTCAAAAGAACAAAAAAACTATTTCTTCATTACAAACGGAGTTTTGTTATATCGTGGAAGGCATCGCCGCCCTTATTCATTTTTAGGGTTTTTTATGAACTATTAACTGTTGGCATACCGATAATATCTTTATTTTTGTCCCGTTCAATCATCAATATTCTTGGGGCAATTGATTATGAATCGAAATTGACAGATTTTTTAGTGTTCACGGTATTAACCGTATTGCTTCAATTTATCAGCTCACTCCTCGGAAGATTAAATACATATTTATCAACTCTTCATGGAGATCGGATCAGTCACCGAATCGATAATGAAATAATTCAGCAGGTGAACAAACTTGATATTTCATATTTTGATAATCCAGAATTCTACGACAATATACAGAACGCTATTAGAGATTCGGGGTCCCTTCAATCGCTTACTTGGACTTCATTACTAATGATTAAGAGCATAGTTCAGCTTATTTCTCATCTTATCATTATGGCAAGACTCAACCTTTTTATTCCTGGAATTATTGTTTTATGCTGTATCCCCGGAATTATTTCTGATAAATATGTTGCTAAAAGAAAATACGACTGGCAACTGAAAAGAGCAAGAGATGATAGAAAGGTAGGATATCTTAAAGGAATTCTTCAAGGTAAAAGCTATGCCAAAGATATCAGGGTATTTGAAATTCAAGAATACTTCAAGACTAAATATGTTAAAATGTGGAAAGAGTGGTATCTTGAAAAGAAAAAAATAGAAAAACTAAAGATGATATTGCCATTTCTTTCTTCAATTTTACCATTACTATCGACTGCAATTGTTTTAGTATGGGTCGGATTGGGCATTGTTAATGGCACCAATACTCTCGGTGACTATTCTCTTTTCGGAGGTGCAGCCTCTCAACTTCTTACTTCAGTTGTAACATTCACTGGAGTAATTAATCAAAGTTATGAAAGCGAGATGCGTCTGAACAAATACGCAGATTTTCTGAAACTTGAGCCACTTGTACTTAATACCGGGAAAAAGGCAATAACTGAAATAGATACAATTGAATTCAAGAACATCTGTTTTACATACCCAAATACTGATAGGATAGTTCTCGATAATATTTCTTTTAAAATATGTAAAAACCAGAGTTTAGCGCTTGTTGGTTTGAACGGAGCTGGAAAAACAACGATTGTTAAGCTTTTGTTGAGGCTATATGAACCAGATGATGGAGAAATTCTCATAAACGGAACAAATCTAAAAGAATATGAAATAAAGAGTTACCATAAATGTATCGGTGCTGTTTTTCAGGATTTTGCCAGATATGATTTAAAGATTAGGGAAACAGTTGCTCTTACAGATATTGAGAGAGTTGAAGAAGACTCAAATATAGTAAAAGCATGCAATAACGCCGAATTGAACGTTGATATCGACTCATTACAAAATGGGATAGATACGTATTTAGGGAAAACGTTTGACCCTGACGGACTTGAGTTGTCTGGAGGGAATTGGCAAAAAATAGCTATTGCTCAAGCGTTTTTTAAGCAATCATCTCTTATGCTATTTGACGAACCCAACTCCGCGCTTGATCCTGAAGCTGAGAGAAATCTTTTTGAGAAGATGAAACAGCTTGGAGAGAACAAGTGTGTCATTTATGTTACTCATCGTCTCTCTGCTGCAACCACCGCAAATAGGATATTAGTGATAGAAAATGGTAGAAGTATTGAATATGGATCTCACAAAGAATTAATGCAATTACGAGGGCGATACTATGATTTGTTTAATAAGCAGGCTGAACATTATAGAGATAAAAACTAAGGAATACTTTTAAAAGGGGGTGACGGGACTAATTCCACAATAATGAAATATGTACTGCCTTTTGATAATAAACCATATATTTGTCAATACGTCGATGAAGTGTATTCCTTGGGAATTATTCAAGCCAACGCAACCCAAAATGGGACGGACTTATTACCTTGGCTTGCGAGTAAATACAATAATTGCGCATTTTATATTGGAGATCAAAAAGTACTGATTAACTGTCAGTTTTCAGTGAATACATTCGACACTTTTGCTCTTAATGATAACTTTCTGTGGAAGCTTCACATGATTACGGATAAAGATATAATTAAATCTGACTATCCTGAGGTTTTATTGAATTGGATATCCGATTGTATTAGATGCGGATATTACATAATGGGGTATTTTAATGAGATGTATATACCTCAGATGGCGGCTTTCAAAAAGTACGAATTCACTCATCCTTTTATAATTTATGGATTTGATGATTCGCAAGAGGTGTTTTATTCTTCCGGATTTTTGAGATCTGGTAGATATTCTCCCTATTTGATCAAAACCAATGATTTAATTCAAGCATTAGAAAAATCAAACGAAGAATCAATAGATATAACGCTTTATAAATATAACAAAGAGAAAAAGGTTTTGTTCAATTATGAAAGGATTATCCGATCATTTGAAGATTATCTTGAATCAACAAACACAATCAGTATGACAGAACAAGGCGACTGGATATTTGGAATCAATGCAGTTAAAGCATTGTCCGATCATTATTCTATTCTCAAGACTGAGGGCAATTATTTTGATTACCGATACTCAAGAGCGTTTTCTGATTCAAAAAAGCTGATATGCAAATCATTACCATATCTTATTAAAAACTTTTCTTTGAAAGATAACGGCTGGATTATGAAGGCAAATCAAGTAAAAGAGATATCTGAAAGAATTCATTATTTTGGGCTTATGTTCAATAATAGCAAAGACAGGAAAGTGATAACAAAAATAAACGATTCATTCGACAGAATAATTGAGATTGAAAAAGGATATTTGCCCGAATTAATAGACTCATTAAAGAATACAGTTCACTTTCCGGACAATACCTATTTGGGACCTTTTGTAAAGGTATAACACCGAGTTATATTACTCAGAAAACGGGATTCAATCACATAAGGGTCATACAGACACATTGCTTGAGGTGGAAACAAATGAAGAAGAGGAAGAAAAAAGAATTTGATATGCTTATTAGAAAAGGATTTGAGGAATTCTGTCGCCGCGAAGACGAACGCCTTCCAACTGATGAAGAATTAAAAAAACTATTTCCACCCATTAGGACGAATAACGAAGATGTGGAAATATTGTTTTTATCTCGAGTTATAGGTGGAATTGATGATAAACTCATAATCGATGCAGAAAAAAGTCAAAAAAATTCCGATCTCTAATTCAATAGTCTTAGTAAATTTCCTCCGACTCAAAAATATGCGGAAAGCGGTCAAGACTTATAAAACTGACGAAAAACGTTACTTAATACATTTTGATGTAATCATCTTGTCAATTTTTGCTCACGCGATAAAGATGCATCATAAAGATAGTATCAAAAAAGGATGGAGAGAAATGAATAAAGTAGTTTTACCAATAGAAGAAAAACCCGCCATATGTTGTTACCACAATATGGCATTCCCGCTGAGTATTATCCAAGGATGTTCAAAGTCAATTGGTAAAGACTGTACTTCATGGATGATTGGAAAATATTTGAATTGCGTTTACTATACCAATAGCCCGGGGAATGATTATGGAATCTGTATTGACGATTGGTGGGGGTGGGAAGAAGGAGTGCTAATACACCAGTGTATGGATTTTTTGCCTGAGTTGATCAAATCGTTAAATGCAACTCCCCTTGATATTGTTAAACATATGATAAAAAACGGCTGTTATGTTTCAGGCGGATTTAATGAGAAGTATATCCCCGGGAAAAGTGCATTTGGCAAATATGATTATCATCATGATTATCTGATTTATGGTTACGATGACTATGAAAGTGTGTTGTACTCAATAGGTTATCTTAGTCAAAGAAAGTATGTCCCTTTTAAAATAAAATATGTCGATTTTTCGTGCGCGATAGATGATAATCTTCAGCCAAAGAAATCTTTTGAAATATGGAAATACAATTCCGAATATGAGTTCAGTATCAATATTCCGAGGATTCGAACTTGCTTCACAGATTATTATAATTCAACAACTTCATATGGGAAACGAGAAAAAGCGCTTTACGGATTTGAGGCAAACGAAAAACTAAAAGAGTATATTCAAAAATTCGCCATTGCCAGTAATCGAAGAAGAATTGATGACAGATATACACGCGCGTTTATGGAGCATAAAAGAATGGTTCTTCTTTGTGCAAAATTATTGCAAAGACTTGCTGAGAATTATATTGCTCCATTTACTACTGTCTACGAAAAATCCTGCAGTATTTTTTCTCTTTCTCTAAAGTACAACATCGACAAAGATAAGAATGAGATAAGTAGAATTTGTAATTTGTTTGATGAGATTTTTCAGATTGAGAAAGGAGTTATAAAGAGTTTTATTATTGATCTTTCGGGATCAGTCAGTATTTAATCAATCCAAATCATATAGAAAACAAATCAAAAGCATAATTCAACCATACAAAGGAGAGAAAGAAAATGAGAGTAAAGAAAACACTCAAACTAATGCTCACACACTTCTGTATCGCATACTGGCTCAGTTTTCCACGCTCCGATATGCTATTGTGACATTTACAGAGGAGTTGCTGAAATCGTATTGAAGATTTATTGGGAACTCAAAAAATGGGATGACGATATATTTAGAACGTTCAATGATAATGATGGGAAAATAATAAGTACAGAAACAAAAAGTTTTTTGGCTTATCTAAAGGAGACTCTACTTTGTTCTTTTTCAAATGGTTTTCTCATGTTGGTTTCTCTTTTGGAGGAACCAGTATGGATAATATGTAGTTGTTAAAGAATAGATGACTTCTGCATAAAGGGAAAATGAAAAACTCATAAAAAGACAAGAAAGGAAATACAAATGAAGAAAATAATAATTGCTATTTCAATGGCAATATGTATATGCATATTAACATCCACAGTAACATTTGGAATGTATTCAAGTGATATTGGTCCTAATAATGCTAACTTGTACGATATCAACTATGTTCTTGACAACGGGTATATGTCCCATACATCTGGGCAACAGTTTAATCCGGCTTCAATTATGAAAAGGAGCCATATAGCTATACTTTTATACCGCTTTGCAGGGGAACCTTATGTCGCAATTACGACGGCTATTTTTACTGACATACCAACGTCTTCCCAATATTATAAAGCAACCAAATGGCTCAAAGAAAATGGAATAATGAACGGCGTAACTCAAACAACGTTCGGTGTCAATCAAGACATTACAAAGCAAGACTTTGTCGTTTGTTTATATAGATTTGCTTCGCATTTCCAATGCGGCACATATTATACGGGCGTTGATCTGAGTTCCTATAGCGATGGCAATTCGGTATCGAATTACGCGGCCAATGCAATGAAGTGGGGAATTTACAGAAAAATCGTTATTCCTGAAAATAACAATTTGAATCCATTATCCAATATTAATAGAGTAACTTGTGCCAATATGATTTCCACATATTCAAAAAAAGTTGAAGGAGTTAAAGCTGGACGAGATAATTACTCTTTTTCCAGCAGCAATGACTTTGGCATTAATTCTGGCGATTATAGCAATCTGATATATTTTGTTAATACATACTATACGGGAAATGACAAGAATGCTGTAATCTCTCAATTAAATAATTTGAGGTATACATGTCAAAGTAACAGCTTTGGGCTGGCTGCTGCCGCATATCTTGATAAGGTCGGAAAACTGAATCTTAAAGCATATCAAAACGGTGCAGAAAGTGTTTACGATCTTGATGACACTCAAGATAATGCGACTTTGAGAAGTGTAATTAGTTTCTACGAATTGACACAATATATACCTAATGTGATGGCAACAAGTTCGGGTAATAATTTGTATTCTGGGGCAAGTGATGCTTGTAATAAGACCATAGAACAGGGTTTGTGTCTTGTTATATTTAACTTCGGGTCAGAAAAAATACCAAGTATTTTGTATGACGGACTAAAAGAGACTAATGGTTACTCAGCATCGTTCTATACTCCAGATCATCCTGAGTGGACTCATACGGAACTTGTCACTTACAAGGTTTCAAATCAAGAAAAATACGTTTGGATAGAATACTATGATGAGTTAGGCGGTTTTCATTATGCGTATCTTGATTCCATTCAAAAGAATTCGGATTCAAATCAATATTTTAAATACGATGCTGATGGATTATACAACAGCACACCGTATCTACCTAACGGATCTCAACCATTTTTAGAAGAGTCGTTATTTGTCGAAATTACAGATGACATAAATAACTAAAGGAGATGAACAAATGAAAGCAAAAGGATTAAGACTACTTGCAGTTATACTTATAACTTTTTTTATCGTTTCAAATTCGATCAGTGTTAGCGCAAAGTATTATTCCGATATAGCTATTTCAAACCCATACCGCGATAATTTGAATTATGTAACTGATCGAGGTTATATTGATCCGACATCGAATACTCTATTCTCCCCGAACACTGATATGAAAAGGGGGGACGTTGTACTTATGCTTTATCGTTACGATGGGACCAATTCATCCAGCACGAACCATCCATTCACTGATGTTCCTTCCAAATACGCTAAGGCTGTTACATGGGCTTATAACAACAATATTATTAATGGAGTGTCTGCCACCTTGTTCGCGCCTAATAATTCGATCACAAGAGAAGACCTCTGCACCGTACTGTACAGATATGCAATGTATCGTGGGTCGGAAACACTTAATACTATAGACAACAATGCACTAATTGGGTATAATGATGCATATCAGATTCATTCATACGCAAGAACACCGATGAAATGGGCTGTAACTCATGGTCTTATTACAGGTACTTCGCCTACAACCTTATCTCCACAAAGTTATTTTATCAGAGAACATGTTGCGATACTTATGCGTAGGTATCATTTAAGGATTGATAAGTTTAGATGGGGCAAAGACAATTATAGTTTTATAAATAACCCGACGTATTTTACTGATGGATACCATATCAACGCCTATCATCTTGGAATACTTAATTATTACTGTTCCCTTTATAACAACCAGTCATTATATAATACCGTATTAACAAAAATAAACAAGCCTTGGAAAGGTTCATGCGGTGGTATGGCGCTGACGTCTTTGCTCCAATTAAATGGAAAGATTAATTTTCCAGGGAATTTTGGCGGGAACAGTGTAAAAAACATTTATAATCTTTCATCCAGCAGTTCTTTGAGAAGTGCAATCAATTATTATCAATTAATTCAGAGTGTGTTTTTCAGCGGGAATTCTTATTCTGCCATAACGTCAGGGTACATAAACTCGATAAAGAATTGCATTGATACTAATGGCCCGACGGCAATAGCTTTTGCGTGGTATGATCCGGTTGAAAATGAAACAAAAGCACATGCTGTTCTTGCGTATAAATACGTTCTCCTTTCTAATGGGAAGACAGATTTTTTGATATACGATCCCAACAGTACATCTTCAAACATTAAACTGACTTTCGACCCCAATAACGGAACATGTAAATATGGCTCGATAAATGCAACCTCATCTTTATTTTATACCCTTCATAATCAGTATGACCTCGATTTCGAATATAATGACTTTGGAGCGGGCAATTCGCAAAATAGTACCGGAAATAGCAATATAGCAAATAATAATGGAGCGACATTCACAATTACTATGCGTGGTTGTTACTCAATTATAAACGAGGAAAAACAGACGCTGACCATTAACGGAAATAGTATAACAGGTGATATGGAGGTCATTTCAAAATCATTTGTTGCAAATGGACCCGAATCGCCTGCTGAAATTGTAATTACGGTTCCCGAAAGTTCTTCATTTAAATTTGAAAGCAATGATAACGTATTTCGAGGAGAAATAACCTTTGCTGCTAATAATCGATTTTCAGTGATTGAAGGGAAAGAAATCCATTCTGTTGTTTTCTCTGAATCATCCATTGAAGTGAACTCTGAAAACGAGAGCGTGATAGAGATTATTTCTGCAACCGATTCTTCGTTAAAAAAGATGATTGGAATTAAGGGCACTACCTCAGGCTGTGCTTTGCTTCAAAGAGAAAAAGAAAAAATATCTATATCCGGAGTTGATCAAATACAATCAGTAACAATTTACAACTGCGACAAGACAACTTCCGCGGAAATATTTGAAAGTGTTGATGTTGTTGTAAATAACAGTCGTATTGAATTTGAGATAAACGAAAATTCCGTGAGACTGTCGAAACAATATGTGCCTGATAACGATTAACCAAATGGAGGCATAAATGAAAATAATCAAAGGGATAATCATAGGATTACTTGTAGTCATATTGTTACTTCCTGCCACCGTATCCTCAGCGGTCGCCTTTGAACCGTTTTCTGATCTCGATGGATATGGATGGGCTAAAGAGTCGGTCGAAAACCTTCATTCAAGCGGTTTGTTTAAAGGGGTCGGCAACGGAAAATTCAATCCGTCCGGTTATCTTCGCGTCGCGGAAATGGGTGAGACGCTTTACCGTCTTGCAGGGTGCCCAAAAACCGAAAAAACATGGGAACAGTATACTGTAGCTAACATAGGATGGACAGGTTCTGATTCGGCACCTGGGGATTGGTATTATGACAGCGCAATTTGGTCCGTCGAGAACGGGATAGTCGAACTGTCTGACAGCAGTGTGCCGGTTATGAGCGCGGTCACGAGAGCGTTCCCCAAAAAGGATAATAATATGTATTTCGCCGCGGGCAAATGGTATGAAGATATCGGCAACGGCGAACATTACCCATCGTATCGGGGTATGAGGAGAGGGGACGTAATTATCAGTATGTTTTTCTACGTTGAATACGCGGGGAAAGACACGAGCCCTCAAGCTGAGATACCCGATTTTTCCGATTACGACAATATAACTGACAGAAACTGGTCTGACTTATATCCGGTCAATGATATAGCATACAGAAGAACCGACACGAGAGAGTTTGAGGAAACACACATCCGCGATTATCTCTCATGGGCTGTCGCCAACGGAATACTTAAAGGCTACCCTGACGGATCTCTTCGACCGTACGAATTCGTAACTCGAGCTGAATATGCGGTTATGCTTGAAAGATTTATTGATTATTTGAATAAGTGAAAAAGAAGTTATTCAGATAATGGATTCATATGGACCTCTCATATTTGAGAGGTCCATATGAATAATGTATTTTCTACTGAATGAGTTAAAAAGTAACATAAAAGAAGGGGTAGGCGCAGTAATTATCAAGCGCGAAAAATAAGATGATAATTGATATTTCCCATGAACTATTTAGAAGAATCATGAATGACGACAAACTGTTTTTACCATTTCGCTGGGATGGTATTGACTTTAAAAACACTCTTAAAGATAAACTTGATTATTATTTGTCCCTCCTTAAGTATGTACGGGATAATCCCCAGATTGACAATTCTTCTAAACTGTTAAGTTTCGATTTAGACAAAGTTGAGAGTGTAACTCAATTCCTTATTGAGTCTGTTAACCATTACTTGAGCGGATTCCCGCATTCTGCTTTTGATGCATTTACAAAAGCAATGAGAATATTTGAAGCGAACCCTTTGAAAGTTTATAATAAAAGTGTACTTGAACACTTCAAACATCACCGATATAATGACCCTTTGAGTCTGTATCGCGTTGTTAAAGTTGACGATAATAAACCGTATCCAAGAAGTAGAGTTTTTCACACGCCATATACCCTGAGATCAAAAGTATCAACGAGCAGATATAGTATCGCCGGTTTCCCAAGTCTTTACTTAGGTACGTCACTGGAGTTGTGTTGTGAAGAAATCAATGTCAAAAACAACAATAGTTTTGCTTTGGCATCGCTATTCAAAATTGATCGATCAATAAATGATTCCAATACATATATAAAAGTCATTGAACTTGGGATAAAGCCACAGGACTTTTTGGAGACCTCCATTGACGACAACAGAGATAAAGAACGTTATAGGCATATTAAAAACCAGCTTTCTCATAACTCTGGGATTAAATCGTCATATTTATTATGGTATCCACTGATTGCTGCTTGCTCATTTATAAGATGCAATAAAAGTGATCCGTTTGCTCCGGAGTACATTATTCCTCAATTACTGATGCAATGGGTAAGATATGAAGCTAGTCTCTACCCAAACAGGAATAAAGGAAAGGATAGGCTGATTGGTATTCGATATTTTTCATGTGCATCAGTTAAAGCTTCAGAAATGGGGTTCAATTATGTATTCCCGACAAGCGGAGAACAGTTATCTGATGCTTTTCCGTTTTGTTCCGTTTTGTCAAAAGCGTTTTATATATCGAATCCTGTTTTTTTACATGAATTTGATAACGTTAAACGATGTGAGAATGTGTTATTTCACTTGGGTTTTTCTGATGATATGAAAAAGGTTGACTATGCGCCAAACTCAACTGGATATAGACAGGATTCTGATTAACCGGAGCATTTAGACACTTTAATGATTTGTGCGAGTTTTATTATTCCTACTATTTCTGCTGTTTATCTTTTCAAATGGGTTATTCACCTTGTCCTTGCACAGTGACAGGTGGCACCTGTCAGCAAATAGGCATAGTCCCCTCTTGGCGGAGGGGACTATTTTCGATCGTTCCTCAATATGAACAACAGACTGCTTTTGCCGCCATGTTCTCGGTATCGTTGTTCTGTTTGAATAAATCCTTCTTTTCTGAGATCCTGTAGAGCACGCCGGACGGTGGATTGTGACAACTTCAATTCACGAGCTATGGTGGGAATCGCCGGCCAGCACTCTCCATCCTTATTAGCCCGATCTGCAAGGTACGCATACACCGTGACAGCTCGGTGCGGAAGATCTGAATGGTATATTGAATCAAGTTTGCTCGTTGTTTCCACCTCCTGTATAGGGAACAGATTATCCAGTTAATAGTCATGAAGAGGAAGAGGCTTCGGTTGTCTGTTTCTTCTTTGATTCTTCATCGAAGACTTATGGGTGTTTGTCTCTTTTTGTACCGGCCCGGGCATACCACCGCTTTCACTTTCACCGTCATATTCATAGAGTACTTCCGGCATATACTTTCTCGCTATCTTGTCCATCAATTCCGCTTTGCTGGCATATTGAACTTTGCGATTGCCATTCTCCGCCACAGTATATGGACTGTCCTTGTCAAAATCAATTCCCCACTTGAAAAACAGTTTAAGACGGACGCGCATTGGATGAACACCTGTTTTCATCACAATGAACTCTCCCTTTGGTAATGATTTCAACTCGTCTGGAGTAAGGAGCGGGCGTTCCATCATCTGCAGAGATTCCGAGGGATCGGATTTGCTTCTGGAGACCGATCCGGACATGACAGTACGACTTCCTAAGGCTTTGGATAGAGTATCTGCAGACGAACTGTTGGGCGCAAACCCGCCGAACAGAGTGATCTGCGTATTGTCGACTATTATTTCCGCTCCTTCTTTGCCGTAATTCCTTTCGAGTTGGGCAAAGGACTGAATGATCGGGACGATCTGCAGACGTCTGGATCTGGACGCGCTGAACATCATCTCCGCAGATTCGATCTTCGGGAGAGTTCCGAACTCATCGCAGAAGAACACGCAGCGGTTTTTGAGCTGACCGCCGTTTTCATCTGCTACTGCAAGGATCTCACGGTATAGTTGTTGGATGATAAGAGAGATCATAAAGAAGGTGGTGGGATCTTCCTCCGGCATAATGATAAAGATAGCAGACTTTTCACAGCAGAACTTCTCGGCGTCGATCTCTGTATCGAAGCACAGGAGTTGTTCCAACTCTGAGTCCAGGAAGGAGTTAAGACGGGACAATGCCGTGGACATTACAGACGCCATACTCTGCTCGGCGGTGTTCAGAGCGGCTCCGGCGAACCATTTGGCTTTATGATCACTCGGGAGCATCTCCATGAGCTGCTGAAATTGATTCTTTCCTTTCTTACCTGAGGGAGCCAACAGTTCCTGTATTATTTTAAATACCGACACGATGTGCCGTTCCTCCGGCCTGCAGAACTCTGCCACAAGCAGGATCGTTGCTGTCAGGAGACCTTCCGCTGCGTCGTAGAAGTAAGCGTTCTGACCGAAGCTCGCCGCATCCATGCCGGATAGGATGATGGTTTTTGAGATGATCTTCGCATACTTCTCAGCTTTCGCCTTATACACCAGCATATCAGGATTCGATTGATACAGATCCATATATTTGTTGACGAGATGCAGAAGGTTGTTCCCGTTGGATCGGGTGGGATTACGCAGATCTATCACAGAGACATTGTACCCATAACCTTTTGCAATGTTTCCGTAGTTGCGCATGACGTCGCCTTTGGTATCTGTGGAGAGGAAACTCATCCCGCTGGCGCATGCGTACTCGATACAAGGATACAGCCAGAAAGCAGTTTTGCCCACTCCTGCCGCACCGATCATGAGCACGTGGACGTCACCGGTATCTACCATCGCTGTGGTATTTCCTGAGCATCCGACAACGATTCCCTGAGGAAGAGGTTTGCCGTCTTCGTCTGTAGGAATCTTACCATTCTTGGCTTGTTCCCGCCATTTCTTTGGAGTAAACGGGATATGCCTATACACTCTCCGCTGTTCGCCCTTGGTCATCCAGCGTGCTGTTCCGTGTTGTCCGTCGCCGACCGTTTTTGATTTGATGTTGTTGAGACTGTAAACGTACGCAAGCAGAGTGATCCCTCCGAGGACGCTGAACATAACAACGCCGACGATAATCAAAGTCCGAATACCTGACACGGTTTCTTCACCTCGCTTTCTTCTTGATTCGTAGATAAAACGTCCTCGTTCCAGTCCTTATGCTCCGGAACGAGGATTTTTGAAGTTATTCCTTGTGTGAACAGCCTGTCGCTGATCCGCTTTGCAGCTATCTGTCCCGGCTCATCGCTGTCAAAGCAGATGAACACCTCAGTTATCTGAGGATTATCCTTCAACATCTGGACCAGTACTCTGTCCGACACAGAACAGGAGGCAGCATAGCTGTGGTCTCGCCAATTCTCCTTATGCATAGAAATAAAAGAGAGCATGTCTATCGGCGCCTCAAAGAGGAATACATACTTGCTTTTCCCGGTCCAGTGAAAGCTGTACTCCGGCATACTGCTGTCGGCGTTTCCCTTGAATGTGCTTCTGCTGCCTGTCCCACGCAGATTTGCATGGCGGGGAATACCTTTCGGATCACAACCTACGAACACAGCGTTGTGGTATTGAGCCGACTCATAGATCATTTGATTGTGCACAAAAGCATACACGACTTCTCGGTCGAGCCCGCGCTTTGACAGAAGGTAAGCGAGTACCCTTCGGTTGTTATCGTTTCGGGGTGGGAGTTCAAACGGCTTTTTCGGCTTGCTCTCAACAGGAGGCGATATAGCCAGCGTTCCATCAGAGCTGTTAAGCAAAAATGCAACCGCTTCCGGGTAATCTTTGCCATAGAACCTTCGGACGAAGTCAATGGCGTCCCCGCCCTGCTGATCGTACTGATGAAACCACAGGTTCCCGCGGATGGTGACTTTCTGCGATCCATCCCCCCACTCGTATTCTGACCCTGATCGCTTGAGCGTTTCTCCCTGCGAACGGAGCAGGTCGCAGATGTCTCTTTGACGAGCGCGTTCTCTTTGCTCGTCCGTGAAATGAATGTACTTCGTTGGCATAAAACCTCCTTCTTCGGATTTCGTGTATTGTTGTCGTTCAATTACTTATCTGTTCGTGAGTTATGTTCCATTCTATTATAGAAAAATGTCAATAGTTGCAAAAATCTATACTACGCACGTCATTTTTTTAGATTTACGTTTATGTTTTTTCAAAAATGGCTTGATATATTGCCTCATATCGGCTATAATAATATCGGATATTAAATTGGACGAGGAGGTCTTCCTGATGTATATCCCACGTCATGCTGAACCGGCAGTTGAGCAACTTTCCAAAATGTTTGGTGCCGTACTTGTTGCCGGGCCGAGGCAGGTTGGAAAGACAACTATGCTGAAAAAGATAACAAATGGTATCAACTATACCACTATGGACGACATGGTTATGCTTACAAGCGCCCGGGAGGAAAGCGGGACTTTCTTCATGGACAATCCGCCGCCTGTTTTTGTTGATGAGATACAAAAGGCGCCTGAACTGTTCCCGCAAATCAAAATGATTCTTGATAGAGATCACAAGAAGGGGCAGTTCTTCATGTGCGGTTCTCAGCAATTCAAGATGATGAAGAATGTCAGTGAGTCTCTTGCCGGGAGAATCGGGCTTATCACTCTGCTTGGCTTTTCTCTGCGCGAGACGCACAGTGTCGACTTTGATTTGCCTTTCCTTCCGACGGACGATTACTTCTCCGAAAGGAAAAGGCACCTTGCATCTATTCCATACGATGAGGTTTGGGAAGCAATCCATCGAGGCAGCATGCCTGAGCTTTGTGAGAACCCAGATTTTGATTGGCAAATGTTTTATGGCGCCTACGTCAGAACTTACATTGAGCGTGACGTCAGAGATTTAACCGAGATCGGTGACACGGTCAAATTCACAAAGTTTATGACCGCAGCAGCCGCAACCACCGGGCAACTTTTAAACCTTGCCTCGCTTGCCCGGGACGTTGGAATCAGTCAACCTACTGCCGATCGCTGGATGTCGATTCTTGTTGCGTCTAACCTTGTGTATCTCCTGCACCCGTATTCCAACAACATCACAAAACGTGCGATCAAAACTCCGAAACTTTATTTCCTTGACACAGGGCTTGCAACGTATTTAACGAAATGGAATACTGTTGACGTTTTGAAAAACGGAGCGATGGCTGGAGCATTCTTTGAAAGCTTTGTTGTTTCAGAGGTCATCAAGAGTTACTACAACAAGGGGATCCTTGAGCCGCCGCTGTATTTCTACCGCGATAAAGACATGAACGAGATCGACTTGCTTATTGACGACGGAGGTGTCCTTTATCCTATAGAGATAAAAAAGCACGCCGATCCGCAGAAACGTGATCTCGATGCCTTTTCCGTGCTTGATAAATTGACCGGCGTCAAACGTGGGCCGGGAGGAGTTATTTGTCTGTATGACAATCTTGTCACCCTGCGCGGAAAAGATCACGCCATTCCGGTCAATTATCTGTGATGACTTCCACAATAAAGAAATTAGAAGCTCCTCAAATCATAATCAAGCCGCCTGTGGACATTCAAAACCACGGGCGGTGTTTTTATCCCTGCTTGAGACCATGCGCATATTTCTTCTCATTTATTCTGCGCTTCAGTTTCCGGTCAGTAGTCTTCATTGTACCCTGAGTTCCGGAATCAATTTGATTCTGTATCATCTTGCTGAGGTAATGAAAAAGACGGGCGGTGCTGAGAACAACATCCCGTTCTCGACCAGAATGTTCTTCTTGTAATGATCGGTCGATCAACTCCGGCCCGTTGTTTGCAACGTAACTTTTCTGTTCGTCCTGTTTGTTGTCTGTCAAACTGCCTCCCAAGATTTTCAGGGCTTCCCGAATGACTGCGTTTTTGATCGGTTTGAATTCCGGGTTGTCCACCAATGGAATGCGATCAGGCAATTCTTCGGTGTAAGTGCGAATAACTTCTTCCCGCTGCTCATACCAAAGATCATAAAGAGCAGCGATCCGTTCATCGGAGGCGAGCTCGGATACAATTCCGTTCACGATAGCTTTGACGTCCGCTTTCAGATACCCGTATTGTTTTTTACCTCTCGTTTTTGACAGCCGTTCGGCAAGTTCAAGCAGTTTGTTTTCAACAACAGGATTGTCATAGGTTCCGTTGTTGATCCGAGAAACGATTCCGGCGATCATCTCCCGACTCTGCGCACGAAGTGCATTTCGATGTTCCGTCTGCTTTTCATAAACAGAAAACAGATCATCCGCAAAAATATCTTTGGCAAATGAGGAGCGCAGATTCATAATGCCTTTCTGTGTGAGATATGGCTTCGCCTGTTCGGAGGAGTAGACCATGAGATGAACGTGAGGATGGTGGCTCTCATTGTGGAAGGCGGCGTACCATTTCAGATCTCCCACAGGAATTTTGAAACTCTTTGCAATCGTTTCCGTTTGAGTTCGAAGCATATCCCGCCAGCGTTTACCCGAATTGAAACCGAGTCGCTCCGCATCTTCACGGCGAAGCGAAATGATCACCGTCCACACGTTGCCTTCGTACTTATTCAGTTCTTTGGACACATCTTCGAGTTTTACACGGACGCCATCGTCAGTGAACAAACCGTGAGAGCCAAAACGTTCCACTCTCGGACGAGTTGCGATGTAGTCTGCGTATGTTTTTACTCCGGAGGCTTCATGGGCGTTGTCCTCCAGGGCACGAGTGATGAATTCCGAAGCGTTCCCAAGCGTAGGTTCCTTGAGATAGTCTTCGTACTCCAACATGTCTTTGCTGTCCTTGAAGTCCCGAAGGATTCTTTCGATCAGCTTCTTTTGTTTCTCCGTAGGAGGATCAGTTTTGAAGGTGTCATCGACTTTCTCCACGCCTTCACGGGTTGCAATATATTTTGCATAGCCGCCGACGCTCTGCCTTGCGGACGGTTTCAGATATTTGAATTTGGTAATGAGTTTTGCCATCCGTTAGTCTTTCTGCCAGTTGACCGCATCTTCAAAAGAGAAGGAGCCGTTGAGTCGTTTGACTTCTTTGACGCAGTCGCCGCGCAATCTTTCGAGCGACAGCGGATCGACGTCCTGCTGGAGCGCAACGAGATTCTGCATGATCGCAATCTCCACGGCCAGCTTGAACATCATTCTGTTCTGTCGGTTATCGCTTTCCGCGACAATACTTTTCAGCGTAGAGATCACCACGTTTGGGAGATACTCTCTTGCGTTCTGTGTGGAGAGGTATCCGGCGTAGAAGCGAATGGCTTTTTCTATGAATTCAGATCTGCTTCTGCAGTTGTCATCTTCGTACAAGCGATCCATAAGCTTGATCGTCGATGGTCGGAGCCAGGACTGAAACCTGCGCTTCACTTCCTTCTCTTTCGGCGTATTCTCGTCATTCATCGGTATCACTCCTGTTCCTTGGGCGGCACCGTTCACGGCACCGTAGAATATCCTTGTGAAATCGGCGGTTTCGGGAATTACGGCACCGTATCCCAGCGTCAAGGTGTGAAATACGGCACCGTTATTCTTTGCGGGGCAAAACCGTCAAAAACCCTTGTGCGGTCGGCATTGCCGTCCGCTGTAAGCTGAGGAGGAAGCCGTATTACGGCACCACCTCTTTCTCCCGCTTGATTTTCGACCCTGTCGAAAATCCTCCGAATGGGTATCATCGCGGCTCTGAACGTCTGCCCGAAACCGCCTCAAATTCGGTTTTAACTCTCGCAGCGGGTTGCTGGCTGTCCTGCGCCCAAAAAGCCGACACAGGGGGTTCACGGCTCCCACGGTGGGCTACATCTGCAGACCGGGACTCTCGTCTTCGCCCTCATCGAAGGTGATCTCTTTTCCCTCGAGAGCGGTGGCAAAGATTTCGTGCCTGGCGTCCAGGGACAAGCCTTCTTTGCGCTCCGCCTTATACATCGCCGTCGACACATCTTTGAGGTTGTACGTCCACCACGCATTGTCGCTGCTCTCGCAGACGCTCACGGTGTTGTGGCTGAAGTCAAACTCTACGAGCGCGGTGATCCTCGGATCATTCGGCATGGCGTTGCACAGAACAGAGAACGTCACATCGTTGATCGGCTGGCATCCGCTGAAGTTGCTCTGCGCAATACTGTCCAGCGTGTATTTCCCGATCTCGTCTTTCAGAGTGGAGCGGTACAGGTTGGCGATACTGTAAAAGCTGTTGCGCAGTTCCGAGGTAAAGAAAAAGTCGTCATCTCCTTCATGGAAATGAACGACTGCAAAACGACGCGCGGCTTCCCGCACAGCAGCTTCACGTTCTCTCTCCAACTCGATCTGCGCTTCCACCTCCATGCGCTCATGCTCGGGTACTGTCTGCTCATAGAAACGGTCGAGCAGATTCTGGAGCTCGTGTTCAACGCTGCTTCCTTCCTTCAGCAGATAACTTTCCAGCTTTGTGAGCTTGTGTTCGTTGAAATACAAAACGAGTTCTTCGTCAGTCATGATCGGTCACCTCCGCGGTCGGTCTCGGCTCTGCTTTCTGCTTCCGCACCTTCGGAGCGGGAGGCTCCGCATTACCGGAGCGCAGACATAGGAACTCTCTGACGCCAGCGGGTACGTTCTTTGCATAGAGCGTATCCAGCGATTTGGTCAGCTCGTCCTCGACCAGTACCCCTTTCTGTTCAAGGTACAGTCTGAGGGTGGAGAGTTTTTCTTCATCGTAGGATACGCTGACTGAGATCTTTTTCATTTGACTCATCTCCTTACATAGTCATTCCGAATCCGGTATCGACGCAAGCGAGTGAGGCGTCGTTGAGAATTGTGAGTCCGTTGTTGTAGTCCTCGACCATTTTCTCGGCCTCGGTCTGCCTGTGCTTTGCGTCGTACCATCGGGACTCCATTTCATCAATGGTTTTTTCGATGCTGTCGGGATGGACGTGACAGGAATAGTAACCGGCCGCGTCAAGGAACTGATCGCGGCCGTGCTTCCTATATATTCCGTACACCGATTTCATTTTTCCGTGCGCCACAGATCATCACCTCACATGGTCATCCCTTGAAAGGGTTCTTCTTCCAGACCATCTTCCTTGGAAGCTTCGTCCTCACATTCAATCTGCTCATTCTGAAAGAGCTGCCGCGCCATAGGGATGTACGCTGTGTAGCGAGCATAGTCATATCCTTCCGGATCGACAAGTATTCCGTCATCAACCCCTTCACCGAGAACAAGCATACATGGTATGGGATTGAGTTTATCGGATTTCAACTCTTGCAAATGATCTTTTATGAAATCACGGTCAGAAAGCGGACGTCTCCTGAAATTACAGAACTCCGCATTTGAGAGTTCTACTACACATGCGATCTCACAACATTCCGTTCTGATAGTTTCCTGCTTATTCCTCAACTGAACATTGACGGTCATAGGTGTTCCCGTCATAGTCCCTGTTTCTTTTTCTTTGTCCATAGTGGTTTCCTCCAAGTTTTTTACTGTTTCCCGTAGCGATTGAAATACGCACTTCCGTTTGCCGCTCTCCGGATTCTGACTGTTTCACTCTGATCCAGAGGAGCTTCAAAATGGATCAGAACGTAATCTGACGCCTCACGAACTGACTTCGCCTTTTTAAGAGCTGACAGAACGTCGGGGAATTTTGTTTCAAGTTCGTCACACAGAAAAGCAAGCTGCATATCCAGATCACCGACGGACTTCTCCTTCTTTTTCGCATAAGCGAGCAGAGGAGTCTTCCGGCTTTCAACCGTCCACTGCGCTAGGCCGTATCCTGCGCTGTCCGTTCCGAAATCAGAATAGTTTCCTTTATCAACTGCTTTCGTGTAGGAAGCGTCGGTAAATCCGAGTGTTTCCTCATATCCGTCTTCAAGGTTGTTTGCACGCAGTCCGCTTTCGGCATACAGATTCCCCATCAGACCGGCCACACCGTATGGGTTGTTGATCTCTTCCAGAAGAACATTCCATATGTGCTTCTCATCCGGAGACTCATTCAGATCGTCTTCGTAATAGGTGATATACGGGATCTTAAGCCAGTGGGTCCACGCCCCTTCGTTGATAGGCGTTTGTAGAATACCCACTTCGGTCTGACTTGCATGGACGACCTGACCGTCGCCTATATAGATTCCGATATGTCCTTCCTGCCAAACAGCAAGACCGGGTATTTCCGGCATGGAGTCAATGGTTCCTTTTTCGATGGCATTCTCAAACATAGCCTCCACGCTTATGTCCGGCATCCCGTTTGTTATATACTCGATCTCGCCTGTCTCGGGGTCGAACCAACTGTACCCTTTGATCAGCCCGATGCAGTCAGCCGTCCGTCTTCCAAGCCAATGCTTTTCTATGAATTCCGCGTACTGACCGACTCCGTCAGGGTATTGTTCGACTTTTGCCTTAAACAGACTTCGGGTCAACACCTGTCCGAATGTTCCGCAAACATATCCCCATTCTTTGGAGTACGCGTTCTTCGCCCATATCACCAGATCAAGGTTGTTCTTGGTGTAGGGATCAATATATCCTTCGGTCGATATTTCCACAGCACGAATCGAATTCATAAGGTTAGTGAAATCTTTGTCGGAAAGATCCGTACCGAAGGATTCGTTCACGGCAGAGATGAGTTCCGCATCCGACTGATCTTTTTCAAAACACCCGACCAGTTTGTCAACGAACCCATCTTCCTCCGAGAAATGAGAAAGCGCAAGCACGTATAGCACTTGCGCCTCTTTGACACGTTGGCTGTCAAAACCGGCCTCTGTCATTTCGTCTTCGATTGCATACATAGTATCTTCGACGTGCTGAAGTCGTGCTGTTTCTTCCTCTGACAAGTTCTGAATAACAAGCGCCTGAAGACGGTTTGTATCGATGGAGACGTCCCCTTTGGAAATAGCAATGATTGCCATAAAGGGAAACAGAATGATAAACAGAACAATGAGGATGATCATTATCGCCTTGTTTCTCAGCTTCTTGTTTGTCGCTACCGTAACGGCGATCTTCTTGAGCGCCGCGGCAACTGTTGCACTCATCACCGACCTCCGGCTTTCCCGAACAGGGCGGCCTTGTAGTCGGGGGCGATGACCTGCAGAAGATATCTCTCGTTACCGCACCGGAACAGGCATGTACCTCTTTCGGGGTATTTGATGAGTTCGAACTCTGACGGCTCGACCTGCAGAGCGTCCATATATTCCTTCGGATTTATCTGGCCAGGGTTGAACAGGAACTGATGAGTAGGAATGCTGAACAGCGGCTTCGTGAATTCCCGGATGGACGGAATCAAAAAATCCTCGATGTTCTGGCTTGCCAGAATTATCGAGGAGTCTTTTTTACGGACGCGCTTCATTGCGTTCCTGATATATTCGATTGCCGTCATATTGGTAAGAAACAGATAGAGCTCGTCGATGCTCGCGGCTGTGTTGCCCTGCCCGAGAAGCTGATTGCTCATGAAGGACAGAATGTTGAATAGCATGGCGTCCTTGAGCCGCTTGTTTGTATCCATCAGGCCTTTCACGCCGAACACAAGGAAATGGCTGTCCGTGATGTTGGTGTGTCCGTTGAAATATTTGGACTCGGCCCCGACGCACATGGAGTGGATTCCGAGGCATACGTCCTGCAGAGTGTCTTCCGTGTAGAGATACTTCCTCTGTCTGTCATAACTGTAGAACTCTTCTTCGCACAGTTTGTAGAAGTCTTCCATGATGGGGAAGTCCGTGGGTTTCTTCGTGCTGTAGTCGGTAGTGTCTGTAATACCGAACCGTGCGTACAGTTTGGAGAGAAGAATCTCGATGGTATCGATCTGCGTATCGGAAAAGTCCTTATAGCTGCGAAAGAAATCTTTAAGAAATGCGATGTGCTGTGACAACCTTGTGACTTTTTTGAATGCTTCCGGCGTGGTGGCGTCGATATCCTCGACGACGTCTGTCCACGCTTTCGGTTCCAGCGGGTTGATGGTATACTCGCCGCTCATGAAATCGATGTAGCAACCGCCGAGAGCGTTACAGAGTTCTTCATACTCTGACTCAGGGTCAAGGCAGATGATTGCTTTGCCCGATTCGCGGATGTTGGTCAGGATCAGTTTCAGGAGATAACTCTTACCCTGACCGCTGTTTCCGAGAATCAGAACGTTGCTTGTGGTCTTGTCCTCCGCACGGCGGTCAAAGTCAACGAGGATGTTCGTCCCGTACTTGTCTCTTCCGATATACAATCCCTGGGGGTCAGTCTTTCCTGAGAAGTTGAACGGATAAAGGTTTGCCACACTGGACGCGGGAAGAACTCGTTCATACTGCGCCCCGAACTGGTTATATCCCGTCGGTATTACGGACAAAAATCCCTCTTTCTGACGCAAGGTCAGTCTGTCGACGGAGATCTTTGATCTTGTCAGTTCCATCGCGATATCGCTTTGCAGTTCTCTCAGCGCGTCCATATTTCTCGCTTTCAGTTCAATGAACACACTGCAGTGCAGAAGCGGTTCTTTGTTTTTGCGAAGGTTGGCGAGAAGTTCGATCACATCCTGAAGGTTTCCTTCGGCTTCAATGGTCTCGTTGACGTCATTTCCTCCGCTTTTGAGCTTGTTTCTCCTGGTAGCGTTCTGTATTATTTTCCTTTGCTCCATGCTCTCCACCAGACGGTGGTAGATACGGAGCGTCACGCCGCTTCTGTCTGCGAGCTGAGACAGAATGGCCTGTTCTTCAGTGGACGGGGGATATTCCCGGATGACCCACACGGATCGGTAGCTGTCTCCAACAACATAGTGGTCGGATAAAAACTTCACGGACCCGGGCAGGATCATATCGAAGAAATCTTTCGTTCGGATTTTCTCCATCTGTGCCGGAGTCATCATTTTCACTTTAGGTTTAAACATTTTTCCCTCCTTCTGCCGTTCTGCGATGCCATTCTGCGATGCAATTCTGCGATGCAATTCTGCGATGCAGAAGGGCAAAAAAACAGCCGCTTTGCGTTTTGAAACAAAGCGGCCGATATTCATTTTTGTCTTTAGATTTTACATAGTCATCTGCGGGCCTTCATTTTCGCAAATATAGATATTTACGCCTTTCTCGTCTATCTCCTTCAGCAAGAGTTTGTTGTGGATGTCGTTGTAGTGGATCACGTTTACTTCGGAGTCGATCTCCCGGTAAAATCTCCGAGCCATTTTCATAAACTCATCTTCGCTTATATCAGGGGCATCAATGGCAATATCAATATCGCTTATCATACCGCAACGCATTGTCACTGCACTGCCAAAGACAATCAATCTCTTTATTCGTTCATCTTCTTTTGCAAGATCAATCGCCTTCTGCGCAGCTCTTTGCTTAGTAGGAAAGACATACTTTATTGTGTCATCTCCACTTGTTACAACGGGAAACACGCGCGTCTTTTTCTCGGCTGACACTGTTGTCTTCAAGATTGTCACCCCCCTATCTTCTGTATCTACATCTATTGTACCAAGTTTGATTCGTTTGTCAACCTTTTCTATATGGCTGTACATGTAGTGAGCTGTGACAGAATGGCCTGTTCTTCAGTGGACGGGGGATATTCCCGGATGACCCACACGGATCGGTAACTGTCTCCAACAACATAGTGGTCGGATAAAAACTTCACGGACCCGGGCAGGATCATGTCGAAGAAATCCTTCGCCCTGATCTTCTCCATCTGTGCAGGAGTCATCATTTTCGGTTTGCCGAATGCCAATTGCGTTTACCTCCTTTGCAATGATAATCAGGCGACTGTTCCTGCTGCCATAACATGTGGACAGTGTCAGAAGACGGTCGCCGTAATGGGGGGCCTCACCGTTCCAGATACTTGCTTTACTGATAATCCTTTGCACAGTTTCATTGAATCCGTCTTCCGATCCCGCGTTGATAAAACTGTACCATGAGTCCGACTTATCAACGACAGTGACCGCAATGATCTCGAATTCATGCGCTCCGTCTTCAGTTTCGAACAGGATCCGCCGGGTTGAAGGAATGCGTCCCTCATTCACATACTCCACGAGAGAGGAGAACATGGTTCCGTTTTTCATGTTGTGCCCATAGATAATGAGGTTGTCGCTGTCGGGAGTACAGCGGGAATCCAGAAACGGGACGCCTGAGTCACTGCACTGCTGATAGAAATTCATTCGAAGATACTTCTGAGGCCACCCCGGTGTGCACATAACCGGGTAGTTCACAGTGGTTTTCTCGATAGAGAGCCATCCAATACAGTCGCTGTTCATACTGATAAGAAGAGGGACGTCATGGAAAATCGAGCCTGAATGGACTCCGGATCCCTCCGACTTGTTCGCATCGGCGTCATCTTCGCTTTTCGTTTCTTTATCCGCGATATACCTCGATTCACCCGAATCCGGTATTTCTGCCAGTTTCGAAAGCTCGGCGAAATTCTCTATATCCTTTTTGCGGCTGTTATGCTCCCGAAGGATTTCAATTCCGCAGAAAACCGCTGCCGCCAACAGCAGAAAACAGAGAATGACAAGAAAACGCCTCCGGTTATTCTTCGCTTTCTTCATCTTCGTCCACCTCAAAGAACTGTTCACCGTCGACGTCTGGCATCTGCTCTCCGTTCATGCTTGCCTCGAAATACAAAGCGAGGAATCGCTTTATATCCCCCTTCCGCATTCTCCTGACCTCGAAGCCCTGTTCGGAGATGATCTTTTCCACGCGGTTGGCCATGTCAAAGACCTGCTTATCCTTGGAGGCTTTGACTCTGGCAACAAAGAGGAACTGACGGGCGGTCGCCATTTCAACCTGCACGTTATCAAGGAACTCTATATCCTTTTTAAGGAGTTTTCTGACCTTCGGATTCTGCTCGCAGTCAAGTCTTTTGCGGAGATACTCTTTGTTATCGTCAAAGCATTCGGAGGAGTCCGTACAGGTGATCTCAATATCGGGGATCGAAGACAGAACCATCATAAGATGGCGGATCTTGATCTCGATGTTGACGTGGGACAGTACCGAGATATTGGTCGGGCTGACAAGATAGAGAAGGAGCTCTCCCTTTTGAGTCATGAGACCATATTTGGTAAACGTTTTCACGCCGATGAACTCCTGGACAGACCGCCCTTTTCTTTTTTTCTGCCGCTTACTCTGTTCAGGCTGTTTCAACTGCTTGTCCATTTTGGGCACGATGATCACCTCCATTCGTAATACTGTTGTGTAGTAATGAAATACCGACCCGCATATCGGATAAAATCGAGAATCGTCGTATCATCCATCCGGATCGTAAGAAATCCATAGCAGAGCGTGGCGGCCGCGGGGATCAACAGATGCAGTTCCACCAGAACCACTATGGAGAGAAGGGCGGCGACGCCCATAATAGCGAAATCCCGCAGACTCCAGAGCCACAGGTTTGCCGTGGCCTTGAGATTCTGCGGATAAATATATCGTGTCATAATAATCCTCCAAAACAAAAACGGACGCTGTGATATCTCACAACGTCCGTGATAAGCTTATGGGCATCTCCGGTCCTACATCGTCAGATTGAACGTTTGGTCCTCGCCCTCGATCTCCGGGGAATCGCTCATCCTGATTATATCGCCGACGATCCTCTGCCCGTTCAGGATGAAGTTTTTCACGAACTCTCCGTCGCACTCTATGGGGATCTCGTTAATACACTCATCGATAATGCTTTCAGTTATCTCAGGGAGATTCATTTCTCTGTACATTTTCGCCGCATCCGGATCACCTTGCAGGAACTCCCGGAAGAAACGGATCAGCCCGTCGTGTTCCCGGGAGACGTCTGCGGGATACCCTCTTGAGATCAGCGCGATGTTGTTGTCGTAGTTCGGAGCCATCTTGACTATCTCTCCGCTGTGAACGTCACGCAGGAATCCGAAGTTTTCGGTGTGCCGGTCCATGTTGTAGCATATGGTATCCATCCAGACGATCATCAAATACTGTACGGCGAGCTCGGGCGAAAGACCCGATATAGCCCTGAAGCAGTCGTCGAGATCATCGTTATCGCCCATGATGGAGGAGATGGGCTCAAAGTTTAAATCCGTTCCTCCGACGAAGTTCTTCGACCGGATGTACCCGTCGTCCATTTCATAGTGAGCCATATCGAGCCCGAGCTTTTCTCCGAGTCGGCAGATGAAGAGCTCGGAAAAATACTCGTCCCGGTTCCCGCTCTTGTACATCCACCACTCCCCGTCGATCAGCCGCCAGCACTTTTCAAAGCTTCCGGTGTTGGTCAGCTCGGGGGTACGCGACGGTTTATGGGAGAATCCGTTGGGATCTCCGCGAAGAGCGAGGGTGTCAAAGTAGTTTTCACGGAACCGGATATCGTCGTATTTTGCGGTCGATCCCTCAGGTCTGAACCAGTATCTGTCCGTCACGGTGGCGGCGTTGACCGCCAGCGCAGTCTGTGCATTGTCGGCGGTGCGGAGACGCAGAGCTTTTTTCAGAAGACGCGAATTGGTCCTGTGCTCATCGATGGCGCGGGATGCGAGCCATCCTTCGACGTTTCTTGTTCTTTTCAGGTAAAGCGGGAGCAGCCTGTCGTCGCTCTCGATGATATCTCCGTTTTTGACGGTCGCTACCACCCGGTCTTCCGACATAACTGCCCCGGTAATACTCGTCATGTTCCTCACCGCCTTTCTTCTGAGGTTCGTTTCGCGAACTCCTTCCGGAGTCCCCTTCAACTCTTTGAGCTCAGCCTGAAGGTTCTTTCGTTTTTCCACCTGACGTAATACCTCGTCATATTCGGTTGCTTTGATATATTTGCTTTTCAGTTTCCCGTTCTCCATCCACTGAAGGTAAAACCGTTCTTTGCCGTTGATCGTCTTCTTCGATATATATCCGATCGGCAATCCTGCGAGTTCTTTTTCGATCTGCTTCATTCGTTCCGTTGCGGTCTGCATTTCGGGTCGCCTCCGATACTGATGCTTTTTCTATATTGTAACCTATATCCGCGCAAATGTCAATAGGTTATTTCCCCGCCGCTCTTGCAAAGCAAAAGCGACACCACTGTCTTATGTGGAGTCGCTTTTTCTGAAATACTGTTCATGGCATGAGCTTCCGATCCTATTCAGCACCTTAAACCATTCGTGGTTCAAGTTCTTCCTGTTCAAACAGAAGCACCCCTTCTCTTGCTATTTTTCGTTCCAGCGAAGCTGAGCGCTGCCGCTCCATAAACCTGCTTCTGTGATACACGACAACGTCCATCGGCTTGGATTGCACGGGATATATTGCGCGTCGTATTTTCTTTATCGCATCCACCGGGCGCATATCAGAGTCGGGAATAACAACGCACAAATCGTAATCGCTGTCTTTGTTCGGGAGGCCGTAAGCATAGGAACCAAAAAGGTATATTGCACTTACATCGACCGCATCTCGAATCATCCGGCAGATGATTTCCAAATCATCTTTCACTTCTTTTCTCATCATGACAACTCCTCGGACTGTACTTTGTTATGCCTTGTTCCTCCTGCAGATTATCATCTTGATCATCATCCTCCCGTTAATTGTATCGAAAGACCGAAGTAATATCAAGGGGTTTTGAACAAATTCATAAAAGCCTGTTGCTCGTCTCATTTCCCCGTCGCTCTTGCAACGCTTCGGGTCAGATTGATTGCGGTGGTAGTCGCATGAACGACGCTCATCATGTTGACTTTGACGGAACTGTCGAGACCGAACTGCTGAGCGATCCTGGGCACTTCGTTTGCCGCAAGCATGATTCCGAGTCCAAGGAGCATGTTGTTCGGGAACGTCATCAGGCCGAGGAAGAGAAGAGTTGTCTGCATGAAAGCGGTCAGGCAAATGGCCGCAACCTGTTTGCACCACTGATTGAACCCGTCAGAGTATCCGCGTGGGACGCTGAACATATACAGACTACCGACTGCCATCTGAACGAGAAGAATACCGCCGCGCTTGATGTTCTGGAAAAATATCTTTACGACACAGTAGGCAAACGCTATCAAACACAGAAGACCGAGCAGTCCGAAGTTTGCAAAGGCTCCGGGCGAGAATGACCCGACAAGTATTCTGAGTCCTGTCGATGCAAGATTTTCGTTGATTCCTCCGGCGGCCATTATGACCAGATCGTGAGAAAACGTGTTTTGCAGAGTGATGCAGAACTTGTACAGTTCAATCGGGACGACCCCGATCATACTGCAGGCAAAGAATCCTTTGAGGATGTTTATACTTGCGGTTTTGATGTTGGCTCTCCCGGACTGATATTCTATCGCCACGTCAAAAATAGCCACAACTGTTCCGGCCGCGAAAAGAGCCCATCCGAACAGGGTGAACAATCTTACCGTGGCCTGGACCCACGAAAGGTCAAATATCTCGGCTCCCATATTGCCGATCATCTCAAAGAAGTCGGCGGCGGCGTTGTAGACTATCTCATAAAGCCACTGCAGAATCGAGTCGAACACTGTATCGGCGATTGACGAACCGACGAATCCGAAAACGTCGCCTATTACCTCGCCGATACCGGATAAAATATCTCCAAGCCAGTCAAACATTGGCTTTCACCGTCCTTTCCGGCAAGAGGCTGCGTGCGCAGCCTTCTTGCCTTGACGTCATGGCGTGGAGTGTTTTACAGGATCGACCAGATATACAAGGGCGCGGTCAGCGTGAAGATGAGGCAAGCGAAAAGAATACATGGCGCGGCGAACTCAAACTGACCGTGCTTTCGATACTCGAAATACGAGGTGCCGACCTTGACGAAGAACAGGATGGCAAGGATCATATCTATCACGGGGAAGACCACGTTGTTGACAACGGTCTGCACCTGAGACTTAGCCGAGTTCCAGGTGTTCTCAATAGCTCCTGATACGTCACCTGCCGCAAACGCGGTCACACTGAGTACGGCGATGACCGCCAGACATATCGCGATGGAAAGAATGATCCTAAGGTGTTTCTTTTTCATATGCGTTATCCTCCTGATACAAATTTGACATTACTGGGTTTCGTCATCGTCTTTTTTTCTGAAATACATAATGACGCATGCGATGGCGCCTCCGACAGCGACTGCGCCGAGACCGATCCACAAGCCGAGTTTGCTGTTGTCCCCTGTCTGCGGTACCTCAGGCGGAGGTGTGACCGTCACAGTCTGATCCTCATCATCGATGTCGGCGTGAGCGGTAATCTCAACGTCATCGCGATACAGTTTTTCAAACACGACCAGCATTGTGCTTGTGGTGAGACCGTGAGTGTCAAAGGTGAACGTCACCTTGACCTCCCCGTTCCTGTGCTCGGGAGTAAAACTGACCTCTGCGACGATCTTTTCACCGTTTACCGTGAATTCCTCGCCGGTCGCCTTGTTCATCAGGATACCGTGAAGGGTATATTTTGTGCCGGGAATGAGATCGCGGTATGATACCACGTCCTCAACAGTTACCTTTCCGGCAGTTGTGACTTCCTTCTCGCCGTCGATGGATGCGGTGGTCTTGATTTCGGGAACATAGACGATCACCGTCTGACCTTCATCCCCGATGTTAGCATGGACTGCGATTTCGACGTCTTCCAGCCAGAGGGCTTCGAACACTACCACATCCGTCTTTTCGGTAATGACGTGGGAATCAAAGGTAAACTTCACCATGATCTCGCCGTTTCTGCTTTCGGGTGTAAAGGCGGTTTCAGCCACAACCGGTTCTCCGTTTGCGGTAATAGGTTCGCCCGTGGCCTTGTTCATGAGTGTACCGCGGATAACGTATTCTCTGTTGGGAGTAATGTTGCGATAGGAAACGGTATCCTCAATTGCTATATCGCCTCCGACGGTCGTTTCCTTCCTTCCGTCAGCAGACGCTTCGGTCCTGATTTCGGGGACAACGACCGTTACGGTCTGATCCTCGTCCTCAATGTCCGCATGAACGGTCAGTTCCTTGCTGTCGCTGTAAAGGCTCTCGAACACGACGATGCTCGTGTCCGTCTTGATGAGCTTGGCGTCGAAGGTGAACAGCACCTCCACGCTGCCGGAAGGCGCTTCAGGGACGAAGGTTACCTCGGAAGTGATCTGCTCTCCGTTCTGGAGGAACGGTTCGCCGGTCGCCTTGTCCATAAGGATTCCTTTGACGGTATACTCCCTGCCGGGAACAAGGTGACTGTACTCGACAGTATCGGTAAGTGTAAAGACCTCGGTGGCGCATACTTCTTTTTCGCCGTCGACGGAGGCGGCAGTGTTTATCTCAGGAATCAGATCGTTGACTGCTGTGATTTCAATCACGTCGCCGTTCTCGGTGACCGTCACGGGATAGACCGTTTCGTTTTCAAGATAGCCCTCCGCGGGGCGGAGCTCATACACGACATAGTTTCCGTAAACTACGTTTTCAAAAGAAAAGACGCCGTCCGAGTCAGATTCCGCGGTCAGCAGAGCGTTGCCCTCGGTGAAGTCAGTTTCATCCGCGCGGAAGAGACCAAACAGAGCTCCGGGAATCCTCGCGCCGGTTTCTCTGTCCACCTTATATCCCTTCACTACCCCATAGATCAATCTGTTCGCAATATCTTCGCCGTCGTTCACGGTAATGTGTACGGTTGCGACTTCCTGACCTTCATACTCGAATACCACAGGGTACTCCCTGTCAGAGAGAACGTAATGACAGTCGGCGCCGATCTCTCTGACGTAGATCTTTGCTCCTACGGGAAGATCGGTGCTGAATGCCGCGTAACCGTTCTCATCACATGAGACTGCTTCGAGCATCCGGCCCGCGGGAATACTGCTGCCGTCCGCAGCAACGATGTCCTCGTCGGCAAACAGACCGAAGTTCACGGAAGTGGTTTCCCCACCAAAGCCGACACCAAAGACGCTGTTCTGCTCCATAACCTTGTGCAGATCGATCACGATCTTCTGACGCTCATTGAAGAAGCCAACGGAAGTTCCGGTGATATCCACTTCCTGACCCGCATAGGTCAGTTCCACAGTCCGGACCGCAGGATCGAGAGTCATTCCGTAGGGAGCTTTCGTTTCAGCGACGTTGAACCTGCCCAGGAACAGGGGTTCGGTCGCCGCTTTACCGTCACTTCCCGTGACAAGAGTGGCAACGATTTCGTCCTTGGCGTAACGCTGAGTTCCGTCCGGGGTAAAGATATCTTCCGCGGCGGTAACGGTGTATTCGGCTCCCGCCATACCGCTCGTCGCATAAACCGGACGCGTGCTGTTTTCAGCGTCCATGACGGAAGCAAAATATTCGCCTGTTTTCTCAACAGTGATGACCCCCATCTGAGGTGAGTTTTCCTTTGTTACAACGACCACGGTCACGGCGCTTTCCTCCGTGGAGTTTTCCTCGGTGATGTCGAAATACACGGGGTCGCTGTCAAGGACGTATCCATAGGGGGCTGACACCTCGACCAGCGAGTATCCCTTGCCGTATTCCAGCTTTTCGGGAGTGATCAGCATACCGTCGCCACCCGTATAGAAGGTGTCGATGGTGGTGACAGTCGGATAGGTGAATGTCATCTCCACCTTGTTGCCGGAAGGATCGTAGATATTGAATCCGATCCCGGAGCACGGGATTGTCTTTCCGGTGGTGCTGTCCACCTTAACCACCTTCACATAGGAGAAGAAGTTGGCGTTGTTGATCAGATAGCGATAGATCTCACCGTCCTCGCTGACGAACACGTCGAAGGGCCCCAGCAGCTCGCGGCCTTCCAAGCCCTTGATCTGCTGGACGGTATATCTGCCGTAGGGAAGATCCTTCGTCTGAGCAAAGCCGTTCTCGTCGCAGATCAGATAATCACGCTCGGAGTCCTTTGCGTTGTCATAGGAACCTGCGCTCTTGAGATACACAGCGAACTCTGCGCCAACCTCGGGAGTCTCGATCTGCGTCTCGCCGTCATCGGTGTGTTTGATGATGGCGATATTGCCTTTCTTGACCTGCTCGTACTGCGTCATAGCTTCGCTGTTGTACTCTGCCGAGTAATTCCCGGGGGCAACTCCTATCCGGACGCTGCCGGAGGTGACAAGGTATCCTTCGCTGCTTTCCAGTTCCTTAATCGACCAGTCGTTCCCGCAGACGTATTCCTTTGTGGTGAACTTTCCGTCCGCGTCGGTGACGTAAGTGTCGACGAGTTCATCACCCTTAAAGACGCCGTATCTTGCTCCTGCCAGAGACGCGTCGCCCTGTGCGGTACCGTTCTCTCCGTCAACCTTGGTCACTGTGAGGGACCACTTCTTCAGAACGTTGTCGACGCTCTTGTTTGTGACCTTATTCCACTCAACAGCCGCCGTTTGTTTTGTAGGAACTACATATCGGTCGGGTGTTCCCACCTCCTCGAGCATATATCCCGTGCCGATGAGAATATTGCTGAAGGTCGCTATGCCGCTCGAATCGGTCACTGCATACTCGTCCACAGGTGTTCCGCTGCCGGATGTCCCATAAAGGTGGAATCTGACTCCGCTGACGAGTCCGTCCTCTGCGGTTTTTGTAACCTTTAGATTCCCTCTTTTCAGTTTGTTCTGAAAGGTTACGGTCGCAGTCTGACCGCTCACGACAGTCACTGTCTGCGACTGTTGCGGTTCGTAATTGTCGTATGATTGTTCCGTAACCGTGTATTCTCCGGGATTCAGGTTGTCTGCCACAAACGTTCCCGACGAATCCGTTACGAACGTCTTCTCATATCCGTTTCCCTTGACGGTGAACCTTATGCCCGATACTTTTCCGTCCTCAGACTTTTTAATGAGCTTTGCGGAGCCCTGCGACACCTTTAGTTTTACATATCCCTTGACAGGGTCGCTCACTTCTTCGGCAAAAGTCGCAAGATCCTGGGTCCCGTTTGCAAATCCGACCGTCCCGTCCGACCATGTTATGACTCCGCGCCGTTTGGACGTCTTTTTGTCCGCGGTAATCAAAATATCCTTGTCAGGAGCGTTTTTCACCGTAACTGTCAACTGGTTCCCGCTGACGCTGAAGGATACTCCCGATACGTCCGCGGAAAAAGAATAGCTGTTCAGTACGTTTTTGGAATCGGTAAGCTTGGCGACGTATTTGCTTCCGTCCCACGTCAGATCCACGGTACCGGCTTTCCCCTGGGATCTCGAGCAGAAGGAAGGAACGACGGTATGATTCTTTACCGACGTTTCGATCCTGCTGTAATGGGCAAGGATCTTTGCGCGAAGAGGATGTGCGGGGCTTACCGTATCGAGCACCGCGCTGTACCCGCCGGAGCTCACATGATTAAATTCAGAGTCTCTTTCTCCGACGACGGTTTCCCATACGAGAAGCTGAGTCGCAACAACGTTTGCAAGCTTGTCCGCTCCCTCATTCTGAGATCTCCATGAATCGTCCACGTTACCGGTATACCCGTACTGAAAAATGCGTCCGATAAACTGCTTTATTTCAACGGGCTCGATAACGTCGTTGTAATCTGAGGGATAGTTGATCCAGAAATCCTCTCCTTTTCTGATCAGTGTATCTCCAACTCCGAGGTCCGCGCCCGGTTCGATGCAGTAACAAACGTTTCCGTTCTGCGCTCCGACGGTACGTACCGTGGTGAAGATCGCCTTACCTGCATGCCATCCGTTTTTGAATGTCAGGTCATCGTGTCCCCATATTCCTGAATAATCAAGATGGTCATCTCCCGCGCGGGGGAATGCTGTCAAGTATACGTTTCCGGTCACGTCCGCGGCATATGCCATCCCGCAGACGCCGGCAAGTACTGGACAGCACATGGCAATCGAAAGGATCATTGCCACAAGTTTCATTACAGTTTTTGATTTCATACATTTCCTCCTTAAGCGAAAAAGGACGAGCCGTTCCAGACTCGCCCTTCCCGTTATACATTGTTTTATGCGTATCCGATAAACAGATCATAGTTTCCGTCGCTTCTAGGTTCAGCCCAGATCCACACGTCGGTTATGTCCTCGTCCCTGCTGTATTTGTCGAGAAGACCCGAGATATCTCTCTCGAGGTATTTGCTTTGACTGCCCGCGATCAGCGGGTTGTCCCAACAGTCAGTCGCGCTGTCATCCAGATGGAGGCCAACACCCACGGCGTAGTTACGGGCGAACGAGATCCAGTAGTCTATGTCGAACTCCGGGGCAACTGTCTCAGTTTCACTCGGTTGTTCGGCTTCCCGGGGCGGATCTTCCGTAACGGGTTCTTCCGTGTCGGGTAATGCAGTGGGCTCGGGACAGAGTATCTCTTTTGTCTCTGTCGCAGGGGCAGGAGTTTCCCGTGTTTCCGGCGGTATCACTTGCGGTATTACCACGGATTCTGCAGGATCGCTTTCCGGAAGGATATCATCGTTTTGGATGACGTCAAAGGACGGCGTCACGACGGTTTCCTCGGGAACTGTTTCCTGTTCTGCAGTAATCTCCGCAGGT
Organism: Clostridia bacterium; assembly: GCA_017518975.1. Classification (GTDB taxonomy): domain Bacteria; phylum Bacillota; class Clostridia; order Oscillospirales; family CAG-272; genus RUG11130. Next base: position 50,116 of record JAFWTH010000140.1, on the reverse strand, counting down.
TCGGTACACTTTTCTGTTTCCGTCACCGGCTCTGTTGTTTCATCATCCAGAATCGGAATCTCCGATTCGCAGACCGACGCGACACTCTCCCTGACGGGAAGTCGATGCGGAACCGATTTTGTCTGACATCCCGGGAGCAGGGACACAAGCGTGACAATTACGCTTACGGTCAAGATTTTTGTTTTCATTTTGATCACCTCTTGACCATAAAGGATACCGAACAAACCGGAAAAGTCCAGCGAGAATCGAAAAAAGTTTGAAAATTACATACTTTGGACCATAGAATGTGACTCCTCGTCCTCCTCGTCGGGATCGTCGCCCTCGCCTATTCCCTCATCTTCGGACTCGTTTTCTGCGAGCTTCTGATCGTATGCTTCCAGAACCTTGTCGTTCAGTTCACCTCTGGCGTCGGACGTTACCGGATGGAACACGTCCATATATTCCGTTTTGCCGTTCTTCTGAAAAGAATTCTGCGGCATCTGAACGAACAGACCCTTCTGTGAATCGATGACTTTCAGTCCGTGAACGGCGAAAGCGCCCCCGATGTTAACGCTGGCAATCGCCTTGACTTTGGAGTTCTCATAGTCCACGAGGCGGTCGATACGAGCCGATACGGCCGCGCTGTTTCTTTTCTGTTCCTTTTCGGGAACTCTGTCGGTTGTTTTCTTGTTTGCCATAATTTCTTTCTCCTTTTTCTTACATGGTAAATATTGTGAAGCCCAGATCGGACTCCACTTCTTCCCGGGATATATCCTCGGGTTCTGCGAACAGTTCCATATATCTTCTCACCTCGTCATCGGTAAGACCTCTGAAGCTGTCCCCAGACACGCCGCAAACAAAAAACGGACCTGCTATTATGGAAGATCCGTTCCATATTCTGCGGTTGCCGTCCATTCCTATGAGTTTCGATTCCTCGTTGCCGACGAAACAAGTCCCGTCATCGTTGTACAGCGGTTCGATCAGCCCGTCTCCGACCGCTTTCTGCTCCGCTTCGAGCGTATCGGCGATTTCCGCGACATAAGGGGTTTTATGCGGTTCTACATAGACTACCCGCATCAGATTGTCCGGCTTCTGAGTCAGAGACTCATCGAAAGTGATCTTTCGGAATCCCACGTTATCGCAGAAGAAAGCGCCGTTATCATTTACCACAACGTCTGATACGGAAAGTGAATGACCGCGGTGCAGTGGATGCCCAACCGTATTGAATCTCCGATAGATTGCTTCGAGATCCGTTTCGTCTATTTCGGCGTTGAACACCTCGTCATAGATTGAGGAGTCAACGTCAGACGATTCCTGCTGTTCTTTGAGACGGTCCATGCTCATGAACTTTACACGGTTTTTGTCCCTGTCAGGATTTATCTGATAGATCTTTGTTCTCATGCTACATACCTCCCATCGATATGCCTTCCGATTCATCCGTTCCGGCGGACCGGATCTCGTCAAGTTTTTGGGACGCCCACTCCGGGAGATCCTCGTCCTTTATGGCTCCCAGAAAATCCTCCCGGCCGAAATGGGTTTTCTCACCGTCATTCAGAAACCGGCCGAATACCTTCCGGCCGCGTGAATTTGCCGAGCATCCGAACCCTCCTTCGGCAAGAAACAACTGGTTGGAGGGAGTCCTGCTCTGTTCCTTCAAAACCTTCGGATCAAGAACCAGAACCTTGCCTTTGAAATCGATCTCACCGTCCTTTTCAGATATACAGTTGGTGTGATCAAAAAGGCCGAGGGATCGCCACGCCTCTCGCATCTGACAGACAAACAGATTGGTCAGTCCGGGGTGTGATTCCACGCAGAAGTGCCATCGCACCTCGTCTTTCGGGATATGGATTTTCCTTGCCCACTTCTTGTTATCGTCCGAGAACCGTCCGTCGTCTTCCTTCTGCATGATAGTATTGGCGAGAACGTAGTTTGTCCGGTCAAAGCCGTACTGACTGATGATCCTGTCGACACAGCGGTCGAGACGGTCGTCGCGGTAATGATCGTTGATCGCTCTCTCGATGGCTCTGGCACAGGCGCAGTTCTCACGGTAACTGTCACGCCATTCACGCATCTCATTGTGCTCGACCGCGTCCATGAGAGACCATCGGTAAATGGGCGGAAACTCAGGCAAGACTGTCACCTCCGCTCTCACGGTCCCATTTAAGTTTCAGATGGACAAAAGCCGCTTTTTGCTGTTCGCCGGATAGTCCGTTCAGGAAATCGAAGAGGGTTATCGTATCTTGCGTGTCTGCTGCCTGACTTTTCTCCGGTGTGCAATCGTCACAGATCTTCTCGCGTTTCACTATCACCGATCTGCCGTCCGGAGATTCGGCGAAAGACAAAACGTCATTGTATGAAAAGCCCATACGCTTACGCATTTCAAACGGAATGGTTATCCGTCCGTGTTTTCCGAGTATTCGGAGTATTTGTTTCATTTTTGACCTCACTTTTACATTCGTTTGTTACGGGACATCTCTCGCAGTCGAGATCACAGCGGTATCCGTCCGCGTCGCGAACTGATTCGATAACAAGCTTGCTGCCGCTGACGTACATCTGAAGAACGCTGTTCTCATCAATTCCGGCTTCTGCCAACAATTCGCGGGGAACCGGTATCTGACCCCAACTTTTTTCTCTTACCTTATTCTGCATGAGATGATACTCTCTTTCAGGATTTTCTCATAGTCGTAATCCTCGTCGCCGTAAACGTCAAAGAGCGTCAGCTGTTTCGGCCTTTCTCTCTCCCGTTCATACAGATCGTAATTCGCTATGAGGAGCTCCTTGAACTCTCTCCCTGCTTCATACCGCTGTACCATGGAGTGGGATCTTGAAAAATCGAAAAGGCTGAATCCGTCATACAGTTCCCTGATCTCGCCGCAGTCGTTATATGACAGAAGGAACTTTCCCTTAACCTTTCCAAGGGTCTCTCTGAGCCGCACGTGATCATCCCAGCCGAAGTCGATCTGATACATATCTTCCGAGGTAAAGTACGGAGGATCTGCGTAAAAGAACGAGTCGGGACGGTCATAGTGGCGTATCAGCGTTTCGAAGTCCTGATTCTCAATGACCACGTTCGCCATACGGTTCTCCAGTTCCTGAATCAAACTGAAAAGTTTCCGGATGTCGAACGGCTGTGACGCAAAGGACTTCATGCTGCTGGAATAGCTGTTCCTCAGGAGCTTCAAAAACATGGCGGCGCGGCGGACGTCGTAGTCCTCCGTGATCCTGAGACGGATCTCCTTCAGTTCAGACGCGTTGAGCGGCGGAAGCAGTATTTCTGTAAGATGAAGTTCTTCCGTCAGGTAACTGTCATCGAACCGTTCGTGCTCGAAGAACTTCTTTATCGCAATGAAGTCCTCGCGGGAGTTGAGATTACAGAAACCGAGTTCCCGGATCGTCGCCATTGTTCTGTCCTTCATGCAGTGGAAGAGATTGACAAGGTTCCGGTCATAGTCGTTGTACACCTCAAAGGGGTCAACGGCGGGCTTTCCGAGAAGAACGCTTCCGCTGCCGCCGAATACGTCGATAAAGCGTCCGTATTTCAGCGGAAACAGTGCGTAAAGAATGTGCAGGATGGGCGTCTTGTTTCCTACACGGGATACAGGGGTTTTGATGTTGATCACCTCGCTTTCACGGGGGACCAATCGCACAAAAAACGGTATCAAACGCTGTGCGATTGATACCACCGAGTTTTATCCTATCTGTTTTTCAGTTCTGAACGGAGCTTTCGAAGTTCTGCTTCGTAGTCGTTCATGCGGTTGATCTGGAGACAGCACAACAGCAGTGTTGTCACAATACCGCCGAGAAAAAGTCCGACGAGAAACCAGAGAAATTCGTTCATGACATCACCATCCCTTCCTCAGCGTCTTCGCTCTCACCCGGAGCGTCATCAACTGAGGTAATGTTGACGTATTCTCCGATAACGCCCAGGGCCTTGTAGTAGTCGCCGGACTCACGTATTCGGTCGCACATCTCCTTTACCCGGTCCCCGAGACCGTTCTCCCTCAGGGCGCGGGATGCGATACCCATCAGATTGAAAATGTTACCGTCCTGACCTATGAGCGGGCAGTCCGGCTTTTGCACTTTTTCTTCGGTCCGATCCTTTGGGATGAAGCAGCCGAGCCGGTTCGGAACGTAGTCCGAGAGCCAGGTGCCGCCGAACTGTCCATACGTCCTGAGACGCCACATAGCAAGCTTGCCCACGTCGAGCTTGACGTCATCCTTGAAGGGGAACAGAAGGCAGGTCACTCCGTCATGCTCAAAAGCAGAACAGTCGTGGAACTTAGTTCCGTCCTGAAGAATCCCGTCCTCCGTGAGCATGTCATTGACGCCGTCCACCCACTCGTCGAGGCTTCCGCCGCAACCCTGAAGGATCAAGCCTTCCGAATCTTCCATCCGACGAAGTTCATCTTTGGATATTGTTTTAACGCTCATAACCGCATTTCTCCTAACGTTTGAGATTCATCTTCGTCCTGGCTGAAATCCGTGTTGAGGAATTCCTCTATGGACATCTCATCGCCGAGAAAATTGGGCGAGGAATCATCGTCAAACCCGATGTATTCTTCCTCGCCGAAGATGATCGGTTCTTTGGTGATGATCGTTCCGGCATGGTTGACAGCCACGCTCGGCTCGATTGTGGCAAAAGCGATTGTCTCGCCCTCCCGCAGGTCATATTTGTAAAGGCCGTCCGGCAGTTCCTTCTGCGTGACTTTGCCATTGGTGAACAGCGCGGTCTGACCGAGCACTTCGACCACTTCAAACTTTTCGTCGGTCATGGTTTGTGTCTTGAGTTCTTTGGTCTCTGGCACATCATCAAACAAGGCTTCTATATTCCAGATTTTGCAGGCAAAAGAGGTGGCCTCGTTGCCTTCGGGATAGTACTCCTCCATAAAGCATCCATCCCTGTACTCTCGTCTTCCGCAGTTGCTGCCGATGTCCTCATCAGCCCATTCATGCGAAAAGATCAGTTCCGGATATTGCTCCGCAAGTCTCATGAAGACAGGATGCGGCGCGGACCACGCCGTTTGAAAACATAGTTTGGCAGTATTGTCGTTTGGTTTGCTCGGAATGTTCTCATAAGCATTCCACTTTGTCCCCCAATTGTTGATTGACCATTCATACCATGTCGGCGCGCCGTATTTGCTCTGGTTCTCATACGCCGCCCTGCCGAGCGACCACTGTTCAGGCGAAATATCTGTACGCATACGGAGGAAGGCGTCCTCAGCTTCTTGCGGTATATCTTCCGGACTTGTGTCTTCTCTCGCGCCTGAAAGAGTGTATACCTGCATAAACTCTGTGTAGGCTTTTAATCCCTTGTCTGTATTGGAGCCAGCCTCAATATTCAGGCTCTCAGGCATGGGAATGATCTTATTGAAATCAATCGAACCAATACCAGTATTGTCAGTTTGAATGGATTCCAACAGCTTTTTTATGGCTTCCTGATCGCCGATTATGGAAACCCTGTTCATAACATGGTTTGGCACTGTTTTGTTCACCTCACTATTTCGTACTTTTCGTTGACTGTTTTGATCTTTTGCCCGATAACAGTAATGACCGGCACAGACACGCTGTTGCCGGCCATTTTGTAAAGTGGACCATCCTTTAGTCCGCAGGCTGCCGCCCTATAGAACTGTTCGTCGGTAAATCCTTGCAGACGCCAACATTCAATTGGCATCAATCTTCGGATTCTGCCTCTGTGCAGGATTCCATGTCTGTCCTGTGCGGTGATCGTGAACATCGGCTCATTCGGTTCCTTGATCCGTCTTCCTTGCTGACGCACCTTTTCCTTATTGGGTGTCAGGATCGCTCTCGGCGCATCCTCAATCAGCACGGCGGATCGTTCGCCTCGGTGTTTGCTGACTCCGGAATCCTGACGTGCTGCTATGCACCGGGCAACGTCGGTAACGGCGGGGTCGGCATTCATGTCTATGAAATACAGACCTGTCTTTCCGCCCCATCCTCCGCTGGTTGCCGCTTGTGTACAAGCTACTCCGTCCGGATCGTAAACCCGCTGTCCCTGGGGACCGCCGATAAGTTGCCGGAGATGCGCCGCATTGCGGCAGCTGAGAGGAAATATTTGTCCGGCACATCGGGGATCAAGATATCCGACAATATACAGGCGCCGTCGCTGTTGGGGGACTCCGAAAAATCTGCTGTTATGCACACACCATTCAAAATGATACCCCATTTCAACAAGCGAGGCGTAGATGGTTTCAAGCGTCTTGCCCCCGTCATGCGATAACAGTCCCGGGACGTTTTCCAGAAGAAAAAATGCAGGCCGTTTGGCCTCAAGGATTCGGGCAACTTCAAAGAACAGAGTTCCTCTTGTGTCTTCGAATCCAAGCCGCTTTCCCGCAACAGAGAAGCTTTGGCAAGGAAATCCGGCACAGAGAAGGTCAAAGTCTGGCATTTCGTTGGGGTTGATTGTTCTTGCATCATCACAGTAATACTCTCCTTCCGTATCGTAGATGGCGCAATACGCCATATTCGTGTGTTTGTCGATCTCACAGTGACCAATGCATTCAAATCCTCCGACGGCCTCCAAGCCAGACCGGAAGCCGCCGATACCGGCGAACATATCAAAAAATCGGATTGCCGTACGGCATCCGACTTGTTCCGCGTTTTTGGTCACATCACATTCCCATAGTGACCCCCCGGGTTTCATCCTCGGACTCATCTTCTTCATCGTCGGGTTCAAATTCGGGGTCGTCTTCGTCGAATTCGTTATCGTCTTCGTCGAACTCGGAGTCGTCTTCATCAAGTTCGGGATTGTCTTCATCGAACTCGGGGTCATCCTCCTCGTCGGGATCGTCGCTGACAGCATTGTCCTGACTTTCACGCTCGGCCTGATCCCGTTCCAGTTCGTCCTCGATAAGCCCGATGAGGAACTGTTTCTGTGTCATGTTGTTCCGCTGCAGGTAGTCCTTGATCCGCTGGAACAGATCCTCCGGTACCTGCACGGCGATGGTTTTCATATTTTCCATAGTGTTTCCTTCTTTCATTTGATTTTTCGGGTGGAGTTCGTCGTCCAATGCCCGGGTGACGAACTCTGCCGTGGTCAAACCGTGATCCCGCAGATACTGACTGACCTCCGCGTGAAGGTCTGCGTCGATACGTACGGAAATTCCTTTCTTTTCGCCGTTAGGCATTGTTCTTGCTCCTTTCCATATAGTTTTTGAGAACGGCTTCCACAATGACCGTAAGCGGAAGTTCCGTTTCCGAAGCTAACCGGAGAAGCCGTTCTGCAAACCGGGATGGAATTTCAATCTCGTATTTCGTTTTCATAGGCGTCTCACATTCCCATAACGGGGCCGCTCTCGTCCTCGTCCATATCTGCGGATTGTTCTTCAGCCAGTTCCTCGTCCGTCAGCATCCGGAATGAGTCTTCCCCGGGGACAACACCGAGACTCCTCCCGTTATCGAAACTACAATGCAGAGTGCCGATATCATCAACGTGCTTCACCGTTCCTCTCGTACCGCTTTCCACCGGATTCGGATCATTCCCCATGCTGATGAGCACTATCCTCGATCCGGGGGGATAGGCTTCTTTGTATCGCTGTGCCTGTCTGGATAGACGTTCCCATTCGTTCAAATCGTGTACCTCCTTGTTCTGTTCTGATATGCTTGGCTCGCCGTCGTATAGTTCCATCTCGTAAAGGACGCTGCCGTCGTTCTTTCGTGTGTCGAACACCTGAATGGAAGTACCGGTGAAGCGATAGGCTCCGGCTTTGTTGTAGGGCGACCAAAAGCCTGCTCCGTGATTGCAGGTCGACCATTTATGATCCGGCTGATCCTTGATTTTGGAGTAGAAGCCGTTTGTCTGCACCTTCGTCACCACACGGGTGAGGCCGACGATATCAGGGTGATATTGGTGCACCGTCGCCACCAGCTCGGTTCCAAGTTTGATATGCCGCTTGAGATCGGCGAGGTTCCTGATCTGAAGCAGCTTTCGCTCTTTCTTTTCTGCTGTCATCGTCATAACTCCAACTTCACCCCGTACATCTCGTCAGGCGACAGATGAATCGTGAAGTTGGCGTCCTCGATGTTGTCGCAGTGATCATGCAAAAACTTTTCGTCCACACCTGCCCTCATAGTGAAATACGCAACTTCCTCGGTCGTCGCTTTGACGGTTCCTCCCTCACCATAGAGATAGGCCTCCACATGGACGCCGATTTCCTGACCGGAATCCAGTTTATCCATGAAGTCCTCGTAGGCAGTCCAGCCCTCGAGATCGTCCGCATCCCTTGGGATACCCGAGGCGAGAAATTCCACCTGATTGTTGTTTGCGGTAAGTTTTACCGCAGAGAAGAGCACAGCCATATATCACATCCCTCCCATCGTCATGCTCTGATTATCTATATACTCATCCAACTCGTCACGAGTCATGATGGCATAGTTGTTGCCGCTGTTCCAGAAGGAGACATACAGATCGCCGTCCTCGGTGCCAATCGGTTGCTGTTCAAAGTGCTCTCCATAGCCGTCTGAGTTCTGACCGTTGATCCAGTCGGTGAGGATATCAGTTTCCGCGTCGGTGAGTTCTTCCTTGAGTCTGCATTCGATCTTTCCAAAAAGCCGCTCTCGATAGGATTCCACGCTCCATTGGGCGGACACAAGCTTTGCCTTGACTCCGTCATCCATATCGAAGAACTCAGCCATGTCCGTCCCATCGTCAGCGGTATCTGCTTCCAGGGCTTCTTCAATTGCCCGTTGATAGCTTCTGAGAAAACGACCGTCGACGGGAGAACCGAAGCCTTCATTATCGATTATTTCTCCGACGAGGGGACAGTAGAACACGGCCTTGACAGGCCCGGATTCATAGAGCATTTGCTTGATGGTGTCCGTAACCTCCTGCATGGAGCCGTACTGATCGTGAATCAGATTCTGTTCCAGCCTGAGGCGGAAGTCAGGCTTGACGTTATCCACCATAAAAGCCAGCATGTTGGCGTCCGCCAACGAGTTCTGTGCATGGAGCGTCAAGAGGAGGTGTTTCCCGACGTCGCTCTCGGAATAGAGTTTAACGCGCACATCGTCGCCGTCTTCATCCGAAAGTGTGATCTGATGCGGAGACTTTCTGATGCCTACGGACTGGAGTTTTTCATACACGTCATAGATGTCGCACGGGAAGTCGAGCACAAGTGTGCCGCCGTCTTTGCTTTCGATGACCGCATTGATTTTCATGCTCACATTCCTCCCATATCTATGCCCTCGTCCTCGGGCTCGAGCCCATCGAGGAGTTCGTCGAGGCTGTCGTAACTGTCGTAGTAGACAAAGCCGCCATCTACGAACTGCCCATCGTGTTCCTCTGCAATGTGTTCTCCAAAGCCGGAGAAGTCGAAATAGTCTTCCATTTCAAGGTTGAGCCGGTATTCGCTTATATTATCCACGAGGTAGTGCCCGACTTCCTCTTCAGTTTTGGCTTCAGGAATGAAGGAGAACTCATCGAGGTGCTCAGTCAAAAAAACAATGTTTGAAGCTTTCTGAACTCCTGCAAGTTCAACTACGGCTGACAGTTTGTTCCAATCCATCTCTTTGGAGTCAAGCGCCTTTAGCATCGCATTTGCTTCGTAAATCCCTTCTCTGGAGATGATCTCTTGAACCCGATCCAGCCACTCATCTCCCTTGAAGTTGTGAAAGGTAATTTCGTATGAACAGTCCTCGGCGGAAGGAGCTCCCAGCCGATCAATCGCTTTTTTGATTGCAAGGGATTCATCTGGAAGCTGGAGCAGCTCTGTTCGATCCCCATACTTAGCATTGAGACTGATTAGGCTGTTTTTGTAGTAATACTCGGGAAAGGTATGACCGTCATATACTTCCTCAAGTGTATCGAAGGGATTGTAGATGAGGAGACCTCTTTCTGTGATCTGTGCGAGGCCCTTATCGATGAGTTCTTTACCGATGGCGGCATATTTCGGATCATCCTCGTCATGGGTGGGAACGGCTCCCTCTGTGTTCAGCACATACTCTCTGCCGATCTTTCCGTAACTGCTGACGTCCTGGCACAGCGTGAAATGACTCAGATTGAAGGTCAGATTGATGAGATCCTTCACATCCTTGCTGTCCAGTTTGGAGAGCCCAATGATGAATTGATCGTATTCGAGATTATCGAAGCTTTCCATACGCTTTGCAAGGTAGTTGAGTTCATCCAGATTGGCGAAACGGTTTTTCAAGGCGGAGAATTCCTCCGGCCAGTAAACCTCCGTTACATAGGCTGACTGTGCGGCGTCCCTTCCTTCAACAGCATGGATTTCACCAAGCTTTGCAAACAGTTCACTCTCGCTGATCGGGAAGTGTACGTCGATCTCGTGATCGGCGTTCCTGATTCTGATCTTGATCATACCTGAGCATTCCTTCCTATGCTTATATATTGGATGGCGCCCAGACCGAATCTGCGGATCGCCATAGCGTTGCAGACAAGGGAAAACATTTTTGGAGAGACAATTTCTCGATCAGCAAGATCTCCGATAGTTATGTGCTTTGTTCCGAGATAGAGGTCTTTGGCGCAACAGAAAAGGGTATACCCGGTTTCGGTGCTGTTCTTCAACTTGAAGTTGTCAAATTTGATCTCATTTCTTTCCACGCAGTGCCTGATCAGCATCCACAACTTGTGCTCTGCAGTCAGCAGGTAGACCGCTGACATCAGCGGATAGTTCTTTCTGTCGAGTTTGCGGATCGCTTCGTCAAATACTTTCCTGTGTTTTTCGTTTTTGAAATTCATTGGCAGTTCCTCCCTTTCTTTTATGAATTGTTTGAGCCGTCCGCGGAAGGCGGCGTTGTGTATGTTATTCATGGTTTCGTTCATGACTTCGGGACGGCTCGCCACACCGGCGATGATCCGTTCTTCGACGTATGGGCAACGGTCAACCGTACATTCTTTATTTCTGCCATAATGCAGACAGTATCGGCAGTCACACATTTTTGCCGTGTACTCAAAGTGACGGTATACGAATATCCCTTTCCCTTTGGGATGGAATCCCGGGGTTGACGTCATCATCTGTTCGATTGATTTCAATCGGGGTGAGTCTGAATGATTCATCTTTTTTCTCCTTTATGTGAGTTGATTTGGGCAACAAAAAAAGGCAGATAGTCTTTTTTACTATCTGCCGTAACGGACCGGTATTCTGTTTTCTAGGGTTCGTACTCTTGTTCAATGAGAATAATTGGCTTCTGCACATCTACTGTGATGAGTTTGCGAGATACTTACAGTCTGCACGAGCAGATTCACACAAGTGTACTGAGGGAAGCTCTCTCGTTCGAAAGTTATGTAGATCCGATTTGTTATTACAATCTCTATAATGAATGCCAGCAACTTAGGATAGAATATATGGTCCCAGCAGATTATCATCTTGTCACGACGTAAGAAAACCACCCTGCCGCTTCACAACAGGGTGGCATTCTGACTATATTGTTTTTTTCCCCGTATTTAACATGTGTGCTTCAACGATCTTGTTTCAGTAATTAGCATTCTTTTTTTAATTCTTGTTCAACATATCGTCAACTGTCATTGCTTCACCTGTGAAGGGATTTGTGACCAGCCCGTCTTTTATCTCAAGGCATGTCAATCCGTTGTCTCCAAGCCACGTCTTTCCTGTTTCGGTGTTAACTGTAACGAAAATTAGATACTCGGTATCGATATCCTTTTTCTCAAAATCAAATCTGTCTTCCCCTTCATAAGGGTCGGTGAAAGATTTACTTTCGAGTTCTTCGTCTGTCAAATCTCCGAAGCCAAGTTTTTTTACGCTATCCTTGCCGTAAACGTCGGCGTAATCTTTCATTGATACGGTTCCTCCATTGTACTCTGTTACAAGAATGTCCCCGTCGAATTCGCCCTGACATACCTCCAATACACGGAACTCTACCTCGGTAACCGGTGCCTTGAGATCGGGATCCATATGCGTACCTGTGTTTCTGACGAACTTTGCTCTTAAGGCAAACCCCGAGAGCCATTCCTCCACTTCATTGGAATCGACTATGCCCCTGTCGACTGATCTGCCTGATTTGGTGATTCCAATAAGCTCTTGGGTTTCTACACTTTTTCCATCAGATTTCTCTAGCCCGAAATATTCGGGAGTTACCCTTTCAGAACATGAGATCAAGAGCGCACACAATAAAAGTGAGCATAAAACCGCAATGCTTTTTTTCACAACTATCTACCTCCTTGTTTCCTTTATATTCTCCTTGAAAAATTACATTATGGATGTTTTTTTACAAATGCCCAATGATCAACGTCTTGAACTGTAGATACTACCCGATCATAAATGTCTTGACACATTATGCTATTTACATTATCGTTGTTATGTGCTAAGCCAAATGCGTGTCCAAATTCATGAACAATAGTTGCAAGACTACTGGAAGGGTTACTAGAGAAGGCATAATTGTTAATTCTAATTTCATTGAACAACCAATCTTCCGTATCCGCATTTACAATGTATGGAGTTCCGTATGTTCCATACTCACGGGCATAGTGCGAAGTCTCGCCTAATGGAGTGACAGTAACTCCTCCTATATTAACTGGAGGGGAATAGTATGAGTAGAAATCAATCGCTGAGTCACTTATGTTTGAAGTTTGTGTGTTTGGATATAGGTTGTTCCACCCGAAACCAGTATATACCCAATTATATGCCGCATCAGCAATCGTACTCGTATAGATTGAGGCAGATGAATCGACATAATAATAAATGCTCTCGATGTTCCAAAGCAGGTTCTTCGTATGAGCAGGCGTCAGCGGGTAATTGAAAACTCTGAACTTGTAGTTCTTACTCGTCGAATATCCAGAGTAAGACTGAATTTTAACCTTATACTGAGTATTTGCAGATAAATGAAATCGGATCAATTCTTGACTTCCGGTTCTTTTTGTTGAAGAAGCCAATAGAGTTGTCCCGCTACTGGAATATAAGTATAAATCATAGTCACACCCTGAAGGGATGCTTCCAAGCCACACATTACAACAACCCTCATACGCTGTTGTGAACTTCCACCAGTCAATGTCAGACGATGAGCTTATTTTCCCATAGTTATCATAGTCGTTGTACGTTACATCGGCTGTTGAATGGGTGTTATTGCTTTCGGTTTCATAGATCGTCCCCGCCGAGGCATTTGCAATCATAGAGAAGTCCCCAAGTAGCAGAAGAGTAACAATAATAACCAAAATTGTTTTTCTCATTTCATTCACTCCCTTGAGATATTTTTTAACCCAATTGCTTAAAGCGATAGCGGGTTTTCTATACAATAATGATACAGTTTAAGTAGAATACCGTCAACTAAGCAGAGCGATATAATTACAAACGAGTAATAAATAATGACATAATAACAATTATTGTTTAAGAATACCTCTTGTTTTTGCGTGATCTTGCGATCACGATTTCTCATGCCAAAATGCAATACTGATGCACCAACGAAACACTCACGCTTTCTTGGCAGTTCCACGGCGCGACGGAAAACATCATTTTTTCCTTTTGTGAGAATATTTGGGTAACAAAAAACGGCAGATGGTGTTTGCTACTATCTGCCGTGGCGGTACGGTATTCGGCTTTACAAAAGTTCATATATTTCCTTAACGGGGGATTGAACAACATCAAGAAATGTCATAGTTTGATATTACTCTACACCATTTTAATATTTAGGTTTTAAACATTTTAACTCACCTACGTAATTTGTTATTTCACCAAGCAAAGCCATCCGCGAAATCGATGCGAAATTACGCGAAATAGATGCGAAATCAATGCGAAATTACGCGAAATGGCATTGACAAATTTCGTTTAGTGCGGTATAATGACGCTGTACTGATAGACTCGGAGGTTTCTCATGAAATATATTTCTGCTGCCGATGCGGCAATGAAACTGAATATAACTCTCAGAAGACTTCAACAGAAGTGCGCCAAAGGGGAAATACCCGGCGCGAAGAAGGAGGGGCGGCGTTGGTTCGTTCCTCAGAACGCTGTCCGCGATCAGGGCGACATTAAAAAGCCGCTGCCCATCGGCATTTCCGATTATAAGATCGCGTCTTCGGAGTATTATTACGTCGATAAATCAATGCTAATCAAGGACTTTTTGGACAAGAAACCTCTTGTCTCTCTTTTCACGCGCCCGCGCCGGTTCGGCAAAACGCTGAACATGGATATGTTGCGCGTGTTTTTTGAAAAGACCGAAGAGGATAATTCAACTTATTTTACAGACAAAGCGATCTGGTCATACGGCAAGGCGTACACTTCCTTTCAGGGACAGTATCCTGTCGTTTTTCTGTCCTTCAAGGACGTAAAATGCGCCGATTGGCAGGAAACAAATGAAATAATAACGAAGCTGATATCGGCAGAGTTCAGACGGCACCCTGAACTTGAAAAAAGCGATCGGCTGAGCGAGTATGAAAAAACGCAGTATTCTCAACTTTCGGAAGGCAAAGCGGATTCAGCGGATTATCAACTCTCGCTCAAAACCCTGTCTCTGCTCCTACACAAGCATTACGGCAAAGAAACGGTGATCATTATTGACGAGTATGACACTCCGATCCAGCAGGGTCATACGATGGGCTTCTACAAAGAAATCATTGCGTTTATGCGCAATTTCTTCTCGGGCGGTCTGAAAGACAATTCGCACCTCGCATTCGGTTTTCTTACCGGCATTTTGCGCGTGGCGAAAGAAAGCATTTTCAGCGGACTGAATAACCTGACGATCAATTCGATCCTCGACGAGCAGTACAGTACTTTCTTCGGTTTTACAAAAGAAGAAGTCAGGCAGATGCTCGAATACTACGGCTACGGTGATAAATTCGATGAAGTCTGCGAGTGGTATGACGGTTATCTTTTCGGCAGTACGGAGATCTTCAACCCCTGGTCGGTCATCAACTACGTTTCTGAAAACTGCTTTCCCAAGGCGTTCTGGCAATCTACTGGCAGCAACGATATTATCGGTGAGATCGTGGGCGCAGCGAACGACGAAATCAAGGAGAATCTCTATAAACTGCTCTCCGGCGAGACCGTTACGTCCTACGTTGACACGGGCGTCATTTATCCCGAGGTACAGAAAAATCCGTACAGTATTTACAGTTTTCTGCTCATCGCCGGATATCTGAAGGTCGCAAAGGTGTATCCGCAGCACGACGGCAATTATATGTGCGACGTTGCGATTCCCAACAAGGAAATCGCTTTCGTTTACAGCAAAGAAGTACTGAACAGGACCGGAAAAACAAGTGCCGCCATCTCCATTCAGCAGGCGCTGTTCTCAAACGACACGGGGAAACTGCAAAAACTGCTTGAAGAATTCCTTTTGAACTCGGTCTCAGTTTTCGACGGAACAAACGAAAGTTTCTATCACGGTATGATGCTCGGGCTCTGCGCCGTGCTCAGCAACCGGTACAGGATAAAATCGAATATCGAATCTGGGTACGGACGCTTTGATATCGCGCTCATCCCGATGGATAAATCGGATCCCGGTTTCATTTTTGAGTTCAAATATGCCGGCAAGGATAGCGACGACCTCAATGCGCTCGCAAGTAGGGCGCTCGCGCAGATCGAAGAAAAGAAGTATGAAGCTGAGCTTAACGCACAAGGAGTGAAAAAGATCACAAAGGTCGGAATCGCGTTCAGGGGAAAAAATGCGACAGTAAAACAATCATTGCAACAAACAAACTGAAGGACAAGTGCCACTAGGGAACGGAATACAACTGCTCATGTGAAAACTTGTTTGCGGCCTTCAACAATGCTTATATTCGACACTGGAATTTTCAGCAATGGAAACTGAAATAGTCCGAACATATTAAACTCTTCGATCAAACACTCAAAGCAGCAATCCACTTGATGCAGTTGGAGGATGTGAAGGGCTTCAACGATACGGTTTCCCGACTTGAAGAAAAAGCAGACTTAACCTGCTGAGGCGCAAAAACACTCATTTTTTACCTGCACTTTCTGTGGGCGAGATAAACACCAAATACTCTGCCGATAAGAGCGTCGTGGAGCTACTAAAGCGGGTTTTATGAAAGAGGTTTTTATGGAACAAGGTATGAAAGAGAAAAAATATCAGGTATTTATTAGTTCTACATACGAGGATCTAAAAGAGGAACGAGCAGCAGTAAGCCAAACGCTTCTTGACTTAGGGTGTATTCCAGTGGGGATGGAACAGTTTCCATCAAGCGGTATGAGCCAAATGGACTATATTAAGAAAATGCTGAAAACGTGTGACTACTATATTCTAATTTTGGCCGGACGGTATGGCTCCATTGACCCTACTGATGGTGTCGGCTACACAGAAAAGGAATACGACTACGCTGTCACAAACGGAATACCTGTCATGAGTTTTATTGTTGAAGACATCGGCAAACTACCCAGCGAAAAATGTGAAAAGATGGATGAAGGAAGAGAAGCTCTGACAAAATTCCGAACTAAAGTATCATCAAGCAGAATGATAAAAAGATACTCTTCAAAAGAGAATTTACAAGCTAACGTTGCTGTTTCCCTACAAAAGTGCATCCAAGACTTTCCTGCCATTGGTTGGGTTAGAGCAGACGGAATTGATACGGATTCCTCTTTAGAGGCTATGTTGGATAAATATATGAAGGAACACGCTGTTGCTACAACAGAAGATATTAACGCTTTGGTTGACAAAAAGCTATCTACTCATTCTGCCCCAAAGATTAGGGTCGAACCCATTGAAACGGGCGGCAATAAGATAATCATTGAGTAGTATGCAATAACCATAAAAAGGAGGTGAGCCTATTGGCTGAAACACTGAGCGGTGTGAATGGTGAAATTATTCGCTGGGCACGTGAATTCTATAATATGTCTCCCGGTGATGCGGCACAAGCGATCGGTGTCAATGTCATTCGCTATTTAAACTGGGAAAATGGAACAGAATACCCTACTTATGCAAAACTTAAGAAAATCAGTGATGTTTTTCGCAAACCAAGCGCGGTATTCTTTTTTCCTGAACTCCCGGATATTCCTCCAATAAAGGGTGACTTGCGCACATTGACAGATACGGTTATTGACGGATTAAGTAAAAATGTAATGATACAGCTTGAGAAGGCTAAGGCATATCAGTTAAATTTGATGGAACTATATGGCACATCAAATTGTATATTTGCGAATAGAAACGCTATTCCTTCTGATACCAAGCAACTATGCGATTATTTGCGCTCAATAATGGGTTTCCCAATTGCTGCTCAAAAAGGTCGCAAGAATTATAAAGTTGTCTTTGAGATTTATAGAGAAAAACTCTACGAGTTAGGTATCTATGTCTTCAAGGATTCGTTTAAGGATGACAACGTTTCCGGTTTGTGTATAAATGATAATTATTTTCCTGTTATTCTCATAAATAATTCCATGTCGTTTGCACGACAGATTTTTACGCTGTTCCACGAGTTTTATCATTTGGTTTCTAATACCAGCGGTGCGGAAATTGTCCGAGACGATTATTATATCTATCTTGATAGATCTCAATTTGCAGCAGAAAAGAAGTGCGATACGTTTGCAAACGAGTTTTTAGTTCCTACTGATGATTTTAAGATCGAACTGTCAAAGAAGATAATAGACGAAGATAGAATCTCTGAACTGGCTGTCTTGTATTCGGTCAGTAAAGAAGCGATAATGTACAAACTATGGAAAATGCAAATTATCTCTTCTGATGACTATGAAGCATTAAAAGAAACATTCTACGGTGATGCTTTGAGGAATCTGAAAAAGAGGAAAGGTGAAAAGTCTTCTGGAGGAAATTACTATTTTACCAAACTCTCATATTTAGGTTCTACATATACAGGAGATGTGTTCAAGCAATTATATTCCGGAAAAATAGACAGTTTTCGCGCAAGCGAAATGTTGAACAGCAAGGTAGATCATCTACCCCAATTAGAAACTGCTTTCTTTAGGGGGACTAAATGATGGTTTATATTATTGACACTAACATTTTTCGAAAAATCCTTGAGCATCTTCCTAGAAAAGGTGAGTATTTCGAGCGAATATGGAAAGCTTTTGAGGATGGAATAAAAAAAGGAATTTATCAATCAGTTGACGAATGTTATAATGAGTTGAATGCTCATTATGATGAAAAAAACGAAAACATGCAATGGCTAAAAAGTAATAAAGACATGTTTCTTGCGCCAACAAGCGATGAATCTTGTATTATCCGAGCATTGTTTGAAAAGCCAAAAATGAGGGAGAATATTCACACAAGAAACATTTTAAACAATCGTCCATCAGCCGATCCTTATATTGCTGCAAAAGCGAAAGCGTTAGGCGGAATCGTCGTAACAGCAGAAAAATACAAACTGCATTCGGCTCAGTTACCGAATATTTGTGAAGAGTTGGATGTAAAATGTATTTCTTATGATGATTTTATGGAAATAGTTGCAAAAGAAGATTAATTTTATAAAATAATAACGCAGCCAATAAACCGGTTCCGCTATTTTTAGCTTTCTATTGGGAGTTTGATGAACGCCATTCCATCATTAGTTTGACACCAAGAGAGAACTCATACTGAAATGTCACTTGCTCGGCGAGGCAGTACATTTCGTTGAGAGCTTTGCCATACTTTTCGAAAGACTCCTTTTGCTGTTCGGTGAGCGTGTTGCTTAGCTTGTCCCAGTTCTTGCCCATAGGGGAGAGCAGGTGTTTGAACCGGCAGTTGCCGCTCAAATAGGTTTCATGTGGGTTGATGATCTCATACCACAAGTCTTCCAACGCCGTCATACGAAAATCACCTCGTTCGGAACAATCTCGTTGACCCGGTCGCGGATGTTGTTCGTCGCACCGGTCTCGGCTACCGCTTCAGTTGGTGCTTCTACCTGTAGTCGGGGTATCAACCTAATTCCGTGCCATTTGATCGAGTTTTTTGAGCTCCTCGGTGACGCCTTCGGATACGGCGATTTGGGCGATGAGACGCTGCCCCAATTCCGTAGCCTCCCGGTCGATCTGCTCGAGATGAGCGTTCAGCGTTCCCTCCGTCTGCATCCCGGCGCTGATCGTTCCGTCACGGAAGAAGGATTGAAAACGTTTCACGTTTTCAATCGCCGTTATCGCAACCGCAGGATCGGCGAATTTCTGAAAGAGATGCATCTGACAGAGGGCAGAAACACCGGTTTTCGCAAAATACTCAATGCGCTCGAAAAAAACGGTTCGCCAAACCCGATTTTTGAGACCGATCCCGCTCGGCTGTCTTTCTCGAGTACGCTGCTGATTCATCCGGCGTTTGTCGGCAAAAATGTCGGTGTAAATGTCGGTGTAAATGTCGGTGTAAAACTCAATTCAACTCAAAATAAGATAATTGATTTGATAAAAAAGAATCCTAAATATACCAATGAAGAAATGGCTTTGCAAATAGGAGTCAAAAAAAGAACCGTCGAAAGAAACACCCAAATGCTTAAAAGCGAGGGGGTAATCATCCGACACGGTTCTGATAAAAACGGATACTGGTCTGTAAATGAAGGGTTTTAATAATGGCGTCTTTCACTTGGAATATCGGCGGCGTCCCTCTGTCAAACACCGAAAAGTGCAATTAATTTACTTTTTTCTTAACTGAATGTGCAACTAATGATACAATGATATTACTTTAATAGAATGGAGCAGATTACTGCTCCATTTTTTTGGAGGCTTACCTCCCCTTGCACATCGGCGATATTAAACCCAAAAAATATGCGAATGGTATCAAAAACATACCCCAATTTTATGCAAAAAATGCTTGATATTAACCCAATTTTTATGTATAACATCGTCTTTTGAACCGCGGATATACGCTATATTACTTCAAACCGGACAGTGAACACGAAATTGAGTTCCTTATTGAGAAAAACGGCGAAGTAATTCCGGTTGAAGTGAAAGCCGGGAATAATCCGACTCCATCACTGAACAAATTTATCGAGGAATTTTCTCCGTCACTTGCGTACAAATTGATTGGAGGAAGAAACAGTAAGGTTGGGGCCAAAATAACACTTCCGCACTACTTTGTAATGTTTATATAATGTAATGTTTATATAATACAGGATACAATATCAAATAGCAAAGCCACGCATTGGGTCTCATATATGGAGAAAACCGATGCGTGGCTTATGTTAAGTAACCTTGTTATGTTTGTTGTTGATAAAAAGCTAGAGTGCTAAACTCTTTTATTACCGCTGATTTATCATTTTGATTCACCTTCTTGTTTTTCTGTAAGGGCAAAGTGCCTTTTGTTTTTGTCGTTAGCATGATCAGCAAGATATTCAATTACGTCTGATTTAGCTACTATGTATGAGTTTTGAAATACTATAGAGCGTATTTCGCCTGACTTGATCAACTCATATACATGGTTTTTCCCGAGTGGGGTGTGTTTGCTG
The DNA here is from genome assembly GCA_017518975.1 of Clostridia bacterium. Taxonomy (GTDB): domain Bacteria; phylum Bacillota; class Clostridia; order Oscillospirales; family CAG-272; genus RUG11130. Next base: position 29,847 of record JAFWTH010000140.1, on the reverse strand, counting down.
ACTTTTGAAGGAGTCATCAATTCAGGAGCCTTTTTCAGCATTCTTTCAAGTTCTCTGATAAATTCAGCCCGTGTCATAGTACTTTCATCCTTTAATTAATATATTTGCCGATGAAGATACTTTGGCATCGATATGGGGAATAATTATGTCTGTTATGGTTGGAAACTGTCCTGTGATTTTCCTCGCATTTTTCTCGCAATTTTCTCGCACTTTTTCACAATAATGCTTAAAAATGGCCAATTTTGTGGTAAAATCGGCGATGCGACGTGACTAACAGGGACTATCCTGGACAAACCCCAGGTTTCTTGAAAACCGTTTGGGGGCAACCCCACATGGGTTCGAATCCCATCCTCTCCGAATAACAACAGCGGGCGAGTTATCGCCCGCTGTTGTTATTCGGAGAGATTGAAAATGGGATTCGAAGCGGGGCGGAAATGAATGACAGTCCGGGGGACTGTCAGAACCGCCCCGTGACCGAGGGAGCGTCAGCCGTCGTATTTTTGCGACGGCTGACACCGCGCGACCGAGAATCGAATCCCATCCCATCCTCAATGAAAGGATAGGGGATTCGAAGCGGGGCGGAAATGAATGACAGTCCGGGGGACTGTCAGAACCGCCCCGTGACCGAGGGAGCTGTGCGGACAGTATGTCGTTTTCGTATTCGTTCGCTACCGCTGTCCGCCCGAATTTCGCGCGATAGCGCGAAATTCCTGAAGTTACCGCGACACGACCCCAAGTGCGCAGTAAAATACCACGTGCCCGGCAAATCCGGCAAGAAATATATTTCATATTCCTGAAAAACGTCACGGAACACTCCGTAAAGATTTCTTGAAATGGGTCATCCCATTCAAGAAATCTTTATCCTGCTTGCTTAGCAAGCAGACATTTCACGCGGTATTTTGTCCCGGTTGCTTCGCGAGCAACCGGACGAATCCCCCGTGCCGCAGGCGCGGCAGGAATGAAACGTGAAGACTTCAATGCCGTTTCACGCCGAAAGGATTCAATGCGCATAGGAAAACATAGCTTTATGTTTTCCTGCGCTCACACGATACTTTATTCAGTTTCAAAAGACAGAAGACGAAAAGAACCGCGTATTATACACGCGGTTCTTTTCTTTTTGTGCGTTCTTTTTCTTCTTTATCTCTTTTCCAGGCCGGCTTTTTTTTGATCTCATCGCGTATCGCGACGTAGTTGTCGTGGCGGCTTTTCGCAATCTCTCCGCGACCGATTTTTTCGATGACGGCGCAACCTTCCTCCCGGACGTGGGTACAGCCCGTGTATCTGCACTTTCCAAGGCAGTCACAAAACTCCCTGAAACACATTGGGAGATCTTTTTCCGGAAGGAAGTCGAAACGAGTAAAGTCGAGCATTGAAAAGCCGGGCGTATCTGCAAGGTATATGTTCTTGTCCCCCACCGGGACGGAGAAAAGCTCGGTGCATCTTGTCGTATGCTTTCCGCGCTCGGTCTTTCGGCTGACCGATCCCGTTTTCAGGGATAGAGTCGGGAAGAGTTTTGAAAGCAAAGTAGATTTTCCTGCCCCGGAAACCCCCGCGAAAGCGGCTCGGACCGAGCCATTCGCTTTTTCGGCTTCTGAGGCGACTTCCGCAAGAAAAGCCGTCAAGTCTTCGCATCCCTCGCCGGTCACTGCGCTGAGGACGAACGTCCGGTAGCCCGCCGTTGCGTATATGTGCCTGAGTTCTTCCGCCGACGCGGGGTCAAGATCGGATTTGGTAACGACAACGATCGGCTCTATCCCCGCATGCTCAAGAATAGCGAGGAGTTTGTCCGCTGTCAGAAGATCAGGCCTCGGACGGCATGACGGTATGACCGCAAACATATAAGTCAGATTGGAAAGAGGCGGTCTTATAAGAACGTTTTTTCTTTCTTTGACACTGGTTATCACAAAACGGGGATCGTCTGAAGCAACGCCCGCTTCCGTATCCGGTTCTACCGTAACGTCGTCGCCGGGAAGCGGGATTATCCCGTCAAGACGGAATTTCCCGCGCGCGGAACAGAGAAGCTCGTCTTCCGCAGACTCGCCGGGAAACGGAGCGACGGAGTAAAGGCCGCCTACTCCTTTCGTTATCATTCCGCGGATCACTCGGGATGATTCGTTCTTATCAGCGCCCGTCATCCGTCGTCACGCTCGGGGGCGGATTCCTCCCCGTCTGATTCGCTTCCGCTTTCCTCCGATTCCGATTCGATTTTGCTTTCACTCTCGGAATCGGATTCTTCAGATTCGGACTCGGAAGATTCCTTTTCGGGAGCCGTATCTTCGACTTTTGAACTGTCGGTGATCTTGCTTATCGGATCAAGCGTAATCGGCGTGTCAGTGTCCGACTTGCTGCCTTTGTTGTCGGAATCTCCTGAATCGTCAGCCGCGCCTTTGCCGTACTTCGGTCCTCCGCTTACGCTGAAATCTATCGGAGTGCGGGCTGAGACTTTTGCCTCCGGCAGGATACTTTGGGAAGTGATCGTCCCGGCTTTTTTATCCGAGCGCTCATAGATCACGTTTCCCGGGGAAAGATTCAGTTTTGCAAGAAGGACCAGCACCTCCGCTTCCGTCTTTCCAACGAAATCGGGGACTTCGATATCGCCTTCCTCGGGGCCCTTGCTTACGAGGAGGGTGATTTTGTCTCCGCTTTCGACGATCGTGCCCGATTCGGGCTCGGTCGTTACAACGTAACCGATCTCGATCGAGTCGTCATACACTTTTTCAACGGAACAGACGAGACCCATGGAACGCAGTTCGGATACGGCAAGGCGGTAATCTCTTACGGAAAAATTCCCGAGGGTGAGTTTTTGCTCACCCCCGCTTACTACAAGCTTGATTTTACAAGGTTTTTTACCGCGTTGGACCTTCTTGCGGACCCCTTCCGACGGAGACTGCTCGATTATGGTTCCCTGAGGGACGGTCGCGCTGTATTTGTACTCTACGTTGGCGACCGTGTAGTATTCCGATTTCTCGAACCATTCTTTAAGCTCGTCGGAATAATCCGAATTGACGAAACTATCGACCGTTATGGTTTCATAACCGACTTGGGAGGAACTGTTGAAAACGTTTTGGAAAATAAAGGCACCCGAGAGCAAGAAGACGATCAGAAAGGCGGAAAAAACGCCCATGATCATAGGGAACATCGCGCGGCCTTTTTTGTTTTTGTGGGATTTCGACGAGAAGAACTTCTTGATCTTGTCTCCGGGGGAGGGTTTGAAGATTATATTCGGATTTTCTCTCAGTTTTATAAGATGAGAGAGCATTTGCGACGCGCTTTGATAGCGTACGGAGGGATCTTTCTCCATGGCTTTCAGAATGATCTGCTCCAGTCCCTGCGGAATATGCGAGTTGACCTCGCGCGGGGCGGCGGGAGTGTCATTAACCTGCATAAGCGCGACGGAGACGGGTGATTCTGCGTCGAAAGGAAGGGATCCGGTACTCATCTCGTACATCATGGCGCCGAGAGAGTACAGATCGGATCGCGCGTCGATCGCCTCGCCGCTCGCCTGCTCGGGACTGATATAGTAGACCGTACCTATCGCTTTATCCGACATCGTCACGGTGTCCGTGTTGGGCAGCTTGGCGATGCCGAAATCCATCACTTTGATCACGCCGCTTTTAAGCAGCATGATGTTCTGCGGTTTGATGTCCCGGTGGACGATGCCCTTCTGGTGCGCGTGTTCGAGCGCTTTGAGAATCTGTATCGAATAACCGACGACCTCTTTGAAACTCAGTACCTGACGTCTGGTGATATAACTCTTTAAGGTTATTCCCTCGATGTACTCCATCACGATATATTTTACGTTATCCCTGACGGAGACGTCGTAGATGTTGACGATGTTGGGATGAGAGAGCATAGCGACCGCTTTCGATTCGTTGATGAACCGCATGACCGACGGCTCGTCCGTCGCCATATCGTCTTTGAGGATCTTGACCGCGACGACGCGTCGCATGAGCATATCCAGCGCTTTGTAAACGACCGCCATTCCGCCAACGCCGATGAGATTTTCTATTTTATATCTGTTGTCGAATATCTGTCCGACGTATTTTTCGTAATTATCCATATCAAAGCCACCCCCTTTTTCAGTATGCGAGGATTACGGCTGTGATGTTGTCCGCGCCGCCTCTGTCGTTTGCAAGTTTGATAAGGTCTTCCGCTGATTTTTTCAGAGAATCGACGTCTGCTGATTCTCTTACGGCGACGATACCTGCTATTTCTTCCGGTTCAGCCATATTTGAAAGGCCGTCCGTACAGAGAAGCGCGTATGTCGGTCCGCCGTCCTCGGCGGACTTCTTCTCGATCCTGAAAACGTCGGCGCGAACGGTCTCCTCCGTTCCCACGGCGCGGGTTATGATGTTTTTATTGCGCGCCGTACGCGCTTTTCTCGGCGAAAGCCTTCCGAGATCGATCAGGTGCTGAACGTACGAATGATCCCTCGTGATCTGTCTGATTCCGTTTCTGTCGATAAGATACATCCTGCTGTCGCCCACGTTGACGGCGAAAATATACTCGTCGGTTGCGAGGACGGATACGAGTGTCGTGCCCATTCCCTCGAGTTCGGGGTCAGAAACGCTTTTCGCGTAAACGGCAAGATTGGCGGCGGAGACCGCGTTTTCCAGAACTGCGGGAATGGAGATTGCATTCTCCCTCGTTCCTTCAGGTTCCGGACTCATTCCCGAGAGAAGGTCGGCGTATCCGTCTATATGGTCGACAAAAGACGAGACGGCGAGAGAGGACGCCGTAGCTCCTCCGTTTGCACCGCCCATACCGTCGCAAACGACGGCGAGAGTTACGCCTCCCGGGTACTCCTTTACGGTAAAGGTGTCCTGATTGGCGGTTCTCTTTTTGCCGACGTCCGTCGTTCCGTAATATACCATAACCAACACCTCGCCTTCGGACTGGGTCGTCGTGATGACTTGATTATAACTCTTTTACCTGATTTTGTAAAGAGCGTCGGAGTTGACCGCACGCCGCATCAACGTCCGCGCCCATACTCCGCCTCACGGTCGCGTTCTGTCCCTCTGTGCGCAGAATAGCCGCAAACCGTTCCGCGGAAGCGGGGTCGGGAGGAGAGAAGCCCGTCTCCTCGACGCGGTTCAGCGGAATGATATTCACGTGAGAGGTGACCCTCATCTTTTCTTTCAAAAGACGGCAGAGTCCAATCGCGTCCTCCCGTGAATCGTTTTTTCCTGCGATGAGAGTATATTCGAACGAGACTCTTCTTCCCGTTTTGTCGAAATAGAAACGGCAAGCGCGGAGAAGCTCGTCAAGGGAATACTTGTTTGCGACCGGCATTATTTTTTGCCTTACGTCGTCGCGATACGCGTGGAGGGAAACGGAAAGCGTGACGGGAAGTCCCTCCTCCGCGAGCTTTTCGATCCCGGGAACTATCCCGCACGTTGAGAGAGAGACATTTCTCAGACCGAGTCCGATCCCGTCCTTGTCGTTCAGGATGCGGAGAAATTTCACGGTGTTTGCATAGTTGTCGAGCGGCTCGCCTATACCCATCATCACGAGTTTGTCGATCCGCTCTCCCGAATCGTTCCCGACGGCTATGATCTGCCCGAGGAGTTCCGAGGGGTAAAGATCACGCACTTTTCCCGCGAGCGTTGACGCGCAGAATTTACATCCCATCCTGCATCCGACCTGAGACGATATGCAAAGTGAGGTGCCGTAGTCGTGGCGCATCAGTACGCATTCGACGCACTCGCCGTCGATGAGCGACAAAAGGTATTTTTCGGTCAGACCGTCGCGCGAGCGTTTTTTTGTAAGTACCGAAGGGAGCCGGAATTCCGTTTCTGTCTTTAGCTTTTCGCGCAGGGTGAGCGAAAGGGACGTCATCCCGTCGTAATCGACGCCGCGCGAAAGGAACGAGAAAATCTGATCTCCGCGGTACGGCTTCTCGCCGATCGAGAGGGCAAAGTCCCGCAGTTCTTCGCGGGTCATAGACAAAAGATCGGGTAAATCACTCATTCGGATCTCCTTCGGAACCTGGCTATGAAGAAGCCGTCCCTCGGGAAATCGCTTCCCGACGGGAAAAGCGTCATCATTCCGCCCGAACTCTGTCCGATCCCGGGCAGCTCAAAATCGAGCGGTTCAAAATCGGGCCGGGAGGAGACAAGCGCCTCCGCGACATCTTCATTTTCTTTCCGGTTAAGCGTACACGTGGAGTAAACGAGAACTCCGCCCGGCGCGGCGTAAGACGCGGATGCGGCGAGCAATTCTTTCTGTATGGCGGGGAGTTTCTCGAAGTCTTCCTTTTTTTTGTAGCGTATTTCGGGTTTCTTTCCGATAACGCCGATCCCCGAACACGGCGCGTCGCACAGAACCCTTTCGCATTTTCCGAAAAGATCGGGGAGCGGTTCTCTTCCGTCGCGGCAGGACGTTCGTATAATCTCTATCCCGAGTCTTCCCGCGCCGATTTTTATCAGCGACAGTTTGTTTTCGTGCAGATCGAACGAATAAACGGTCCCTTTGTTCTTCATCCGCATTGCGGAGGAGAATGATTTGCCGCCGGGCGCCGCGCACACGTCGGCGACGGTTTCTCCGGGCTCCGCTCCGAGCACTTCGGTGCAGAGTATCGACGACGCGTCCTGGACGAACCAGTCGCCCTCCGCGATGCCGCGGCGCACTTTGGGCGATACGGAATCGACGAATGCGGCGATCACGTCCAGAGGACCGGACGCGGGACGCGCTCCTTCGGGGAGAACGGGTTTCCTGAGAGTATTGAGGCGGAGGCAGACGGCCGCCTCGCCTGAAAACGACGAGAGGATCATCTCCGCGCGATCGGGACCGTAAGAGTCGATAAGAACTTCCGCGATATCGGGAGATACCGAATACCTGACGGAGAGATTATCCGCTTTGCTTCCGGGAAAAGTGAGTGAATAACCATCTTTTTTTCGCAGGAACGAACGCAGGACCCCGTTGACATATCCGCGGTACCGCTCGCCGACCGCTCCGACCGTTGCGTTCACCGCGGCGTGGTCGGGGATCCTGTCCGAATACATTATCTGGTATAAACCGACGCGCAGAGCCGCGCGGCATTCGGGATCGAGCTTTTCGGGCGGACGTCGCGAAAAATCCGCGGCGACGGCGTCGAGGGTGATCTTTCGCTCGATTGCGCCGTAAACGAGACGGGAGTAAAGGCGGCGGTCAGCTTCCGTCATTCCGGACGACTCAGCCGCCGCGTCGACCTCGAGATTCGAATACTTTCCGTTTTTTTCGATCCTCAAAAGCGACTTTATCGCAAGGGAGCGCGGGTCGGGACCGGTCTTCATTTTCTACTTCCTTCTTCCGACGATCAGAATGAGTCGGATCATATTGCCGAGCGCGACGAAAAGCGCGGCGACGTAAGTCATCGCGGCGGCGGTGAGGACTTTTTTCGAAGCTTTAAGCCCGTCTCCCGAAACACGTCCCGACGAGGAGAGGCACTCCACCGCGCGGCGGCTTGCGTTGAACTCCACCGGGAGCGTGATGAGCTGAAACAGAACGGCTGCGCCGAAGAGGATCACTCCGGCGTACGCGAGAGGATACCACGAGAAGATAAGCCCGATGATGACGAGGGGAAGGGCGAGCGTTGAACCGATCTTCGAGATCGGGATGATAGCGGTGCGGATCTTTATCGGGAAGTAGCCGTGCGCATACTGGGCCGCGTGACCGGCTTCGTGCGCCGCGACTCCTACCGCGGCGGCTGTTTTTGCGTCGTAAACCGTCTCGGAGAGGCGTATTACGTTTTCTTTCGGGTCGAAATGGTCGGTAAGGTTTCCTCTGACGGGAACGATCCGGACGTTTGTGACGCCGTTTTGTTCAAGGACCATCCGCGCCGCGTCCGAGCCGGTAAGGCCGCCGTCCGACGGGATGGCCGAATATTTTTTGAAAGTGGACGAGACCTTTATCTGCGCCCAGAGCGACAGGATGATCGCCGGGATCACGAAAACGAGATACGTCCAGTCAAATCCGTAGAAATATGGCATCCTGAAAGCCTCCTTTTATTATGCGCCGAGCACGTCTCCTGCCGAAACGCCTCTGCCTCTGACAAACGAGGCGGCGTCCATTCTGCCCTTTCCTTCCGGGATGACCTCCGTGAAGTCGACCGATCCATCCGCGCACGCAACGCGGATCGCCCCGTCGGTTCCGACGACTTCTCCGGGAACGCCCTTTCTCTCCTGGAAGATTGAAGCGCGGGTGACTTTGAGAAGTCTTCCCGACGGAAGCGTTGTCACCGCGCCGGGGAACGGGGAAAGGCCGCGGATCAGATCCCGGACCTCGCGCGCGGTTTTCGTAAAATCGATAAAACAATCTTCTTTGGTGATTTTAGCGGCGTACGTGGCGCCTTCCGCCGGCTGAGGGGTTCTCGGAACACAGCCCGCGCGGGTCATGTCCGCGACGCGGCACATCGCGTCGCCCGCAAGGACGGCGAGTCTGTCGTGGACGGTCCCCGCCGTATCGTCGTCTCCTATCGGGGTCGTGAGCGTCAGTATGATATCGCCCGTATCAAGCCCCTCGTCCATATACATTGCGGTAACTCCGGTCTCGCGCTCGCCGTCCATAACGGCGCGGTTGATCGGGGCGGCGCCCCTGTATTTCGGCAGGATCGACGCGTGTGCGTTCACACACCCGAACCGCGGATAATCGATTATATAGGGCGGGAGGATCTTCCCGTAAGCAGTTACAATGATGAGATCGGGGTCAAGGGATGAAAGCGTTTCGGCGAACGCGCCGTCTTTGAGCGTTTCGGGTTGAAAAACGGGGATCCCGAGCTCGGTCGCAAGCGTTTTGACTTCGGATGGAACGAAACGCATCCCACGTCCTTTCTTGCGATCGGGTTGAGTTACCGCTCCGATCACGCGGACGCCGTCGTGCGCAGCGAGAGCGTTGAGCGTCGCCGCCGCGATTTCAGGCGTTCCCATAAAAAGGATACGAACATCGTCGCCGCTCATCCGACCAACTCCTTGACTTCCTCGGGAGAGAGTATCCGCACCGCGTCGTCGGTAAAGAGTTTCCCGGACAGATGGTCGATCTCGTGACAGAACGCGCGGGCCTGGATGCCCTCGCCAGAAACGGTGAATTCCTCTCCGTCGCGTCCGGTCGCTTTTACGGTCACCTTTGCGGGTCTGTGCGTTACCCCCCAGATCCCGGGGACGGAAAGACAGCCTTCTATCTCCTCCTGTTCGCCTTCCGAGGCGATTATCTCCGGGTTGATGAGCTCAATGTATTCGCCGTCTTTCTCAACGATCGCGATCCTTCTCATCACGCCGACCTGCGGAGCGGCGAGACCCACGCCTTCCGCGTCGATGAGCGTTTCCCTCATATCGTCGAGCAGGCGGAGGATCCTTGGTGTGACGGTGTCGACCGGACGACATTTTTTTCGCAGTACGGGGTCGCCTTCTTTAACAATATTTAGTATTGCCATTTTTATCGCTTCCTTTCGGATTGTCTACATCGATGAGGGGTTCAGATCGGCGGATATCCTGAGGGATCCCTGCGTTCTGCCCTGACGCGAGCCTCCGCGCATGAATTCGGTCAGAAGAAGGGCGATCATTTCCCTCGTTCTTTTATCAAGTCTGCATTTTATTACGAATCTCAGACGGCACACGTTCTGGACTTTGTATACCGGCGCTTCAAACGGTCCGAAGACTACTGCTTTTACGTCGGAAAAATCGTTCGACAAATGCTCTTTTATCCTTTCCGACATACGTTTCGCCGAGGTGTGAAGAAACGCCTCGTCGGGGCTCGAGAGCGTCAGCACCGCGATATCGCAGAACGGAGGAAACGTCAGCGCTTTTCTCATTCTTATCTCGCGCTCGTAGAATGTTTTGTAGTCCTGCTTTGCCGCGAGGGTGATAACGTCGTTTTCGGGGTTGCACGTCTGAATGACGGAGATGCCCGGATCCTCACCCCTTCCCGACCGGCCCGTGACTTGGGTCAGCATCGAGAAAGTCCTTTCCGCGGCGCGGTAGTCTTCGGAGAACATTGACGAATCGGCGTTCAGGACCCCGACGGTCGTGACGCCCGGAAAATCGTGACCCTTCGTCACCATCTGAGTGCCGAGAAGAACGTCGGCCTCTCCTTTACGGAAACGGGAAAGAAGAACTTCGTGCGCGTTTTTTGTCTGGGTAGTGTCGTGGTCCATGCGAAGCACTCTGACGTTGGGAAAGACGCGCATAAGGTGATCCTCGGCGAGCTGTGTTCCGCACCCGAGAAAGAGAAAACGATCGCTTGAACATTCGGGACATTTGTCGGGAACGTTCGTCCTGTATCCGCAGGTATGGCAGGAGAGATACCCCGCTCCGCGCCGCACTTCGAGATAGTTCGAGTCACTTCCGGCGCGCATCAGGGAACGGTCGGTCACGTGGTAGGTGAGCGATACCGAACAGTTGGGACACCGCACCGGATTGCCGCACGCGCGGCACGAGATATAGTTGTTGTATCCGCGGCGGTTCAGAAAGAGTATCGATTGTTTTCCGCGCGCCATCCCCTCGCCGACGCGGCGGATCAGAAGACGGCTCAGGGGGGAGGTGTTCCCTGCGGACAGTTCCGCTCTCATGTCGCAGATCTCGACTTTCGGAAGACCTGCTCCGCCGTATCTGTTATTCATTTCAACGAGCGTGTAAACGCCCTTTTTTGCCTTGTAATAAGTGGTAACGGACGGCGTCGCCGACGCGAGGAGCATCATCGCGGAGTGGCGTCCGCATCTGAATCGCGCCACGTCGTGGGCGAGGTATTTCGGGGACGTGTCCGATTTGTACGTATGTTCGTGCTCTTCGTCGATCACGATCAGTCCGATCTGCGGGAGCGGTGCGAATATCGCGGAACGCGTGCCGATCGCGACGGTCGCTTCGCCGTCACGGAGCCGTCTGTATTCGTCGAATTTTTCGCCCGCCGAAAGACCCGAATGGATGAGGGCGATCCGATCTCCGAATCTTGCGCGGAAACGCCCTACGGTCTGAGCGGTGAGCGCGATTTCCGGCACGAGCATGATAACGCCCTTGCCGGCGGCAAGCACGTCCTCGATCAGTTTCATTATCACGTTCGTCTTTCCGGAACCCGTGACGCCGTGAAGGAGCGCCGCGTGCGGTTCGGGATCGAAGCAGAGTTCTTTGAGTTCAACGTACGCTTTGTTTTGCTCATCGTTCAGAACGTCTTCGCCGCCGTAAGAAGAATAATCTTCGCCGTCCTGAACGGCGGGCGATCTCCATACCGTTCTTTTTTCGGTTACGACGAGTCCTTTTTTGGAAAGCGCGGAAAGACAGGTTCTCACGACTGAGAGATCGAGCCCCGTACGCGAGGAGAGCTCTTTGTCTGTGATCCCCGGGGAGGCGAACGTCTCCGCCAGGATTTCCGCTTGGCGGCGGCTCTTCATCAGAGCGGTGAATTCCTCGACGTACGAGTTATCCGCGGAGGCTTTTTCAAGAAGATCCGCGGACGGTGTCACTGCCGTTTCATATCTTGTGTTCGATCCCCCTTCTTTCAGGGAGGCGTTTTTCTCTATAAGGCCGACTTTGAGAAGCGCCGAGAGGATCCCGGTACACTCGTCGCCGAATTTCGATCTTAAGTATTCTTTTGAGGCGTCCTGCTTCGCGCTTATCGCCGCGAAGACGAACGCCGCCTTTTCTCCCATTTTCGCGATCGCACGATCGACGGCGTCTCCTGCCCGTTCGGCGACCCGGTACGTCTCTTCCATTCGCGCCATTGCCGCGGAAGGAACGGATGCGTGAACCGCATCTCCGAACGTACAAAGAGTATATTTTTTCAAAAAAAGGCAGAGGTCGAGTCCTTCTCTGTTCAGAACGGGCGACGGAGCAGCTCCCTCAAACGGGAGCAGCGGCTTCAGCTTTTTCGCGTTTTCGTCCTGTTCCGGAACCGTATCGAAAACGTCGAAGACGATCGCTGCCATTCTGCGGTTCCCCTTTCCGAAAGGGACTTCGGCAACGACGCCCGGTACGACGGAATCCCGCATGTCCGGAGGGATGAAATAATCGTAAGGGCGGTCCGCCTGATACGCCGCGTCGATAATGAATACTCTGGCTGTATCAGCCATCGGGTCCACCCCTTTCCGTGCTGTCTTTGTGAAGACGCGTTCTTATTTGCCCGGATCATCCGGCTCTTCCTTTTCGGGAAGAGAACCCTCGACGATCCTGAATTCGCCGTTGGTAAGAAGATCCACCGCGCTCTGAACGGGTTTCTCATCCTTGAACTCGTCGCTGACGAGAACGGGGATCGGTTTGTCGAGTTCTCTGCCCTCGACTCTTTCCTCAAGTTCTTTCTGAAGGATGAAATCGTCGGTTATCATTCTCGCGCATTTCGCCGTGGCGATGACGAGTTCGTATCTGTTGATACCTTGCTCTTCGGCGAATTTGTTGATCTCGGTGTTGTTCATTTCTATCTCCTCTTTCAGAATGATTTTATTGGATTATCGTTTCGAGACCGTCGATATATTCGCTTATGAAATCGGCGTGTCTCGAGGAGCGGTTGTGCTCGGCTTCCATGATCTTCATTACGAGATCGGCGCACTCTTCGGCGCGTCCCGTCTCGTTTGTGACGAAATAATCGTATTTTCCCGCATACGAGAGTTCCGCTTTTGCGCGTGTCAGGCGTTTGCGGACGGATTCCTCCGTTTCTGTGCCGCGGCCGCGCAGACGCCTTTCGAGTTCCTCAGCGCCCGGTGCGGCGAGCATCACGGTCACGACCTTGTCTCCGATCAGGTTTTTGACCTGCATGGCGCCGTCGACCTCGATCTCAAGGATCACGTCGAGCCCCTCGCAGGTGATGCGTTCGACTTCCGATCTCATCGTTCCGTAAAGGTTGGAACAGTATTCCGTGTGTTCGATGATCTCTCCGCTGTTCAGAAGCGATTCGAATTTTTCGCGCGAGATGAAGTGATAACTCACTCCGTCGACTTCGCCGGGCCGAGGGGATCTCGTAGTCGCGGACACGGAGACCCCGACGTTGTTCGTCTTGCTCCTGATGATGTTTACGACGGTTCCCTTTCCGGAACCCGCCGGACCCGAAATAATGAAAATCAGTCCTTTTCTCACAGTCATGCTCCTCCGGTCAGGCCGTTTCGTCCGTTGCGCTGATCCTTCCGGCGACGGTCTCCGTTTGCATTGCGGACAGTATGACGTGGTCGCTGTCCGTGATGATCACGCATCTCGTTTTTCTTCCGCAGGTGCAGTCGATCGCACGTCCCGCGGCGCGGGCGTCCTGGACCAGTCTCTTCGACGGAGCGGCATCCGACGAGATCACGGCGACTACCCTGTCAAAGTTCACCATATTGTTGTATCCGACGTTTATAAGTTTCATAACTGCGCCTCTGTTACTCGATATTCTGGATCTGTTCTCTGATCTTTTCAAGTTCTGCCTTGACTTCCACCACGAGTTTTGCGATTTTGAGGTCTCCGGACTTTGAACCGATAGTGTTTGTTTCTCTGTTGATTTCCTGGAGCATGAAGTCGAGTTTTCTCCCGACGGGAGTTTCTTCTTTCGCCGTCTGTTCAAACGCGTCGAAGTGAGAAGCCAGTCGCACGAGTTCCTCATCGATCGAGGCGCGGTCCGCGAAGATCGCCGCCTCGGTGAGGATGCGCTGTTCCGCGATCTCGATATCGAAGCTGTCGAGGAGCTGGCGGATGCGCTCGGTGAGTTTTTCGGGATACGTCGCGATGTTGCGCTCGGAGATCTCCTTGATTTTTGCCGTGACGGAGCGGAGCCCTTCGAGTTTAGAGAGGATATCCGCCATCAGCGTCTCGCCCTCGCGCTGTCTGCTCTCGAGAAAAGCGTCCGCTGCGGGTGTGAGCGCGGTGAGGAGGTCCGCCCAATCCTGCTCGGCGTCTTCCTCGGCACGGCAGACCTTGAAGAGATCTCTGTTCTGGGCGACCGTCATCACGGAAATATCATCTCTGAGCCCGAACTCGTCGCGCAGCACGTACAGCGCCGCGATATACGATTTCGCAGCCCCGACGTCGAGTCGGACGGACGTCTCTCTGTCCGCTATAACGTCGAGCGTCACGAAGACTTCGATCTTTCCGCGTGAGACTCCTTTTTCGGAAAGGTACGATTTGACTTTCTCCTCAAGATGCGAGAGCGATCTCGGAAGCTTGACCGAACAGTCGAAATATCGGCTGTTCACGCTCTTTATCTCAACGGTAATATCTCTCGTTCCGTCGGGAGAAGTACGGCGAGCGCGTCCGAACGCCGTCATGCTTTTGCTCAATTCAATCACGCTTTCCCGCCGCGTGAGATCCGCGGCGTTTTTGAATATTAACTACCAGGGCTTATATTATTTTATCATACAATTATACAATACCGTTTTTTTGATTGTCAAGTGCGGCGAAGGAATTAAAAAGCGCGTTTCGGGGAAAATAGATGAGAAAAAAGAAGAAAGAGAGAGAAAAAATGAGAGGAGAGCTGTATTTCGAATCGGACGTGGTCGGGTTGTCAGCTTCGCGCAGGGGCTCTTATTCGAGACGGGAGGAATGCGGATACGCAGCTCTGTGCGGGACGGCGGAGGACGGGACCCGGTACGTGACTCTGACCGATTACGACCCGGAAGACGGTGACGCGCTCGCCGCGGCGGTGCTACGGGAATTCGGACGGTTTCTCCGGGACGCCGGGATCAAAGACCCGCGGTCGGTCCTCGTTGCGGGGATCGGAAACGGTCGAATCGAGGCGGACTCTCTCGGTACGCTTGCGTCGGAACGCGTCGGCGTCGGAGAGACGGAGCGCGGGATACGTGTTTTCTCGTTTGCACCGGGAGTGCCCGAAGCGACCGGGATAGAGACTGAGGTACTCGTTCCCGCGCTCGCGCGTCTTGTGAGCGCGGATCTGCTCGTCGCCGTTGATTCTCTCGCCGCGCTGTCGCCCGACAGGCTTTTCCGCGCGGTACAGATAAGCGGCGGAGCAAGACCGGGATCAGGCGTCGTGAAAGGCGCGGGGGCAATCGGGTCGAATGAATCGGGATGCCCGGTCCTCACCGTCGGAGTACCGACGGCGGTCAGAGGACGGCTGTCGCGCGGCGGCGACAGTGCGGAGGGACTTTTTACGTCCTGCGACGCAGGTTCGGGGATCGTCTTCCACGCGGCCGCGCTTGCGGCGGCGATAAACGGGTATTGCAGGTAATAATCAGCAGACTCTTCGCATATATTCATAAATGACACAGAAATATCTTCGTCCGCGAAAGGAGGCGTGCTGTGGACAAGCTGAAAGAAGGCGAACAAACCGTTCTTCCCGTTCCCGCGGAGGAGGAACCCGAGGGCTGTTTCCCGCTGCCGGACGGGTCCCGCGAAAAGACGGGCCGGATAGTTCCGGGTTCCGATCCGTTTCCGGACGGCGATCCTCCCCCGGACCCCTCCGCCGTCGCACGTCCCTCCGTGCAGGGGGGGATCGGGAGATACATATTATTGTTTATCTGCGCAGTATTCGGGTCGTTTGCGATCTTTGCCGTCGCCGCGGGGATCGGCGAAGCTTTGGGAAAAAACGAGATCACACTTCCCGCGCTCCTTTACGGTGACGTTGTGAATTCCGGTATTACCGGGATCCCGAAAAACGGCGACGGGGTCATTCTCGCGGGTCGGGTCAAGGTACCCGCCGCTCCGCCGCTGACTCCGAACATGGCGGACGAGGCGCCGGGTGCGCTTGAGGTGGAAGGAGAAGACGCGGGGGACGAACGCGAGGCGCCGGAGGAGGTCACGTTTCCGATCCGTTCGGTCGACCTGTCGGTGCCGGATCTGATTTCGGTGATAAACGACACGGATTACTCGCCTGATTTTGCGTCGATCGCAAAAAAAGAGAGGACGATACCCCCCGCGGCGGACTTGTACGCGGAATACGGGGACGGTGCGCCGCTCGTGCTGATCGTTCATACACACGGGACGGAAAGTTATATGCCGGACGGCGCAGCCGATTATTCGTCGTCTGATTCTTTCCGGTCGCTTGACGCGTCCGCGGGCGTGGTCGCCGTCGGAGATACGGTGCGGGAGATTCTTGAGAAGAGAGGTATCGGAGTGATACACTGCGTCTCGATGTTCGACGCCGTCGATTTCTCTTCGGCGTACGCGTCTTCTGGAGAAGAGGTCGCGCGGGCCCTTGAAGAATACCCGTCTGTGAAGTACGTTCTCGATATTCACCGCGACGCGCTGATAACCGCATCGGGTGAAAATCTCCGCCCCGTTGCAGCGACGGAGTCCGGCGACGCCGCGCAGATAATGATTGTTGTCGGTACGGACGGAGCCGGGGCGGATCACCCCGGATGGGAGGATAATCTCGCCCTCGCATTCAGGATAAGAAGCGGAGTTGCCTCGAAATGCCCGGACCTTATGAGATCGGTCGATCTGAGGCCGGAATCGTTCAATCAGCAGCTCGCCCCGGGGTCGTTACTTATCGAGGCGGGCGCCGCGGCGAACAGCCTTCCCGAGGCGAAACGCGCCGCCGTGATTTTTGCGGACGTTTTCGCGAACGAAATACTGGGAGAATAAGGACAAAACGCAGGCTCGGTTCCGAAAGCGATTGACACCGGAGGCAATATTTGATATCATATTGTCGGCGGGGACGAGTGCCCCGAAAAACGGATGATCACGAAAGGGTCGCGCATATGGAACTTGAAAAAATACTTGAAGACGTCAGATCGAAAAGGGTAAAAAAGGTAATCGTTGATTCAGATACCTTTAATGAAATGGACGACCAGTACGCCATTGCGTACGCGATCGGATCGGACAAAATGGAAGTCCTCGCTCTTAACGCCGCGCCGTTTTACAACGACAGAAGTACGAGTTTCGGCGACGGTATGGAGAAGAGTTACGAGGAGATCCTGCGCGTTCTCGACCACGTCGAAAAAACAGGTCAATACCCCGTATACAAAGGATCGCCCACAAGGATCGACGACGATCCGGAATTCCGTCCTGTCGACAGTCCCGCGGCGCGCGCGATAATCGAAGCCGCGCATAAATACGACGAGATCGTTTACGTTCTTACCACGGGCGCTTGCACGAACGTTATATCCGCCGTGATGATCGATCCTTCGATCAAGGAGAATATCTGCGTGATATGGCTCGGCGGTCATTGTCTGGATTTTCACGATCTCGGTGAGTTCAATCTTGCTCAGGACTACGCCGCGGGTCAGATACTTCTCAACACCGACGTTCCGCTGATCATGCTTCCCGCCTGCGACCACGGCACCTCCGCGCTCGTCGCCCGTCTTCCCGATTTGCAGGGGATCAAAGGCGACTCCCGCGCGTGCGTCTTTTTCAGAGAGACTCTGCCTGAGGAGTTCAACGGCGATTATTACGAGAACGGCTGGGAGAGGGTAATATGGGATATTGCTGCTCCGGGTGTTATCGCAGTTCCCGAGGCGTACGAATTCTCGATCATTCCCGCCCCGATCTTCGGAGACGACAGAGAATACGCGTTCGACAGGACGAGGCACAAGATCATATATATGGATAAGGTAGACCGCGATATCGTTCTGGGCGATACGTTCGCTGCCATTGGAACTCTCTGATTCGTGTTTTACCGCTGCCCGCGCATCCGCGTGGGCAGCATTTTGTTTTGCGAAAGAAGAACGCGCCGATTTTTTAGCAAATATGAACAAAAAAAGAATTATCAGGAAAGATTTAATCGTCGAAAAAGAGTTGACACGATCTTTTCTGTATGGTATAATCTGTAGGTGTATCGGTATACCCTTGTGATAAATCTGCGGCGTTGCGCCGCTTGAATGCGGCGTGACTAAGGAGTGTAAAATATTGGACAGAAACGTTAAGGCAGCAGAAATCAATACTAAGAATGACGTTAAAGAAATAGATATTTTTAGGCTCTTAGGGGCGTTTTTGAAGCACATATGGATCATCGTCATTGTGTCTGTTCTTTGCGCCGCGATAGTTTTTGCTTATGCGTATTTCTTTATTACTCCTACGTATCAGTCGAGCGCAATGCTGTACGTTAACAACCGCTCTGTTTCGGTAGGCTCTACGTCGTTCAGCCTTTCTGAACTTTCCGCTTCGAAAACTCTGGTTGATACGTATATCGTTATACTGAAATCGAGACAGACGCTTAAAGCCGTTGCGGAAAGAGCGGAACTTGACATACCGCTCAATAAGCTCGCTGCCATGATTACCGCCGCTTCCGTGAACGGAACGGAGGTTTTCCGCGTGACTGTCACCGACACCGATCCGGAGCGGGCAACTCTCATCGCGAATTCGATCGCCGAGGTTCTACCCGTAGTGGTAGAGGATATCATCGGAGGAAGCACGGTCAAAATAGTCGATACCGCGGTGGTCCCGTCGGGGAAAAGCGCCCCGAGTTTGACAAAGTATGCGCTTATCGGTTTCATAATCGGGCTGGTAGTTACCCTTGGGGTCATCGTTGTAATAGAACTTCTGGACGATCAGGTGAGAGATGATTCGTTCCTCACGCAGAGTTTCAATTTGCCCGTTTTGGCGTCCATTCCCGATTTGAATGCAAATGTCAGCGGAAAGGCGTACAAGTACGGAAAATACTCCAAGTACGGGTCATATCAAAACAGGGCGAATAATGTAAGCGCTTCAAAGGAGGGATCGACGAATGGCGACAAATAAAAACGCAGCGTTCGTCTCTCTTGACGGCAGCGGACGTTCCAAATTCGGCAAGAATCTCGGATTTGCCGCGTCGGAGGCATACAGACTCCTCAGAACGAACATTATGTTTTCTCTTCCGACTGACACTGAGCATAAATGCCGCGTTATCGGTTTGACCAGCGCAAACGCCGGGGAGGGTAAAAGCACCACCTCGCTCAATCTCTCTTATATGCTTGCAGAGGCACACCAGCAGACGATCCTCGTTGAGGCGGATATGCGTCTTCCTACTATATCGAAAACGCTTGGACTCAAGCAGACCCCCGGACTTTCAAACGTTCTGGTCGGACTCACGTCCAAGGTGATCGCACAGCCTTCGGGGATCGAAGATCTTTTAAAAGTTATTTCGTCGGGCGATATCCCGCCTAACCCGTCCGAGCTGTTAGGCTCGGCGAAGATGAAGACGCTTATCGACGTTCTTTCCAAAAACGCCGATTTTATAGTGATCGATTTGCCGCCTATCAACGAGGTTGCCGACGCACTTGTCGTTTCACAGTTCGTTGACGGTATGCTGATGATCGTCAGACAGGGTTACGCGAGCCGCCATGCAGTCATTGATGCGATGAAGCAGCTCGAACACGCCAACGCAAAAGTCCTCGGGTTTGTCATTACCGGGTCCGAGAGCTTTGTCAAGGGCAAGTATAAATATAGGAAGTACGGCAAGTACGGCAAGTACGGGTACAGCCGTAGTTACGGATACGCCCAGGCGGTCGCAGAAGAGAATTCCGGACAGGTGGACATAGAAATATGATCGATTTTCATTCTCATGTTCTGCCGGGTATTGACGACGGCAGCCGTGATACGGATGAAAGTCTTGAATTGTTGAGGATGTGCTCCGAACAGGGAGTCACCAGAATTGCGGCAACCCCTCATTTTTACCCAGATTACGATACGCCCGAGAGGTTCCTGAGGCGGCGCGGAGAAGCTTCGCGACGATTGAAGGAGCATCTTGACGACGGAGCGCCCGAGATCATTCTCGGAGCGGAGGTCTATTATTTTTCAGGTATCAGCACGAATGATTCCATCGGCGCTCTCCGCCTTGGAAATACCGGGATCCTTCTGCTCGAGATGCCGTTTGCAAAATGGTCTGATTCGATGATATCGGAGATACTCGACCTTCAGGGGAGAGACGGGATAACCGTAATGCTGGCTCATATAGAACGGTATTTCGGATTTCAGAGTTCCGACGTGTGGGATTTACTTTTGAAGCACAGGGTGATTATGCAGTCAAACGCAGGATTCTTCACCGACTGGAAGACTAAAAGACGCGCGCTCAGAATGTTCCGCTCCGGAATGATACACGTTCTCGGGTCCGACTGTCACAATACGAAAGACAGAACCGAGAATATGGGACGGGCTTATGCGGTCCTTAACGAGCGGGACAGGCAACTTCTGAAGGATAACGAAGAATACATAATCAGGATCGGCGTGAAAGAAAGCGCCGGACAACCCGCCGGGGTCTGACGCGCCCCGTAATATCGCTGTCGCAGCCGCGCGGCTCCGCGCTGTACGGTTTGAGATAGAATCTTTAAGAAAGGAGGATAATATGATGAAGAGATTCATTACGGTCGCTATCGCGGTTCTTCTTGTTGTACTCATGGTCGCACCTGTTTTTGCAGCAGAGAAGTCTCCCGGAGGACTCCCGACTGTTCCTACGAAGACTGATCTTCCCGATCCTACTTCCAAGGACGCACCGGATCGCGTTTTCGTCGAAGACGAAAAAGAGATCTATGTTAAAGGCGAGGAGTTTACCGGCGAACAGAAGTACTTCCCTGAGGACTCCGTTCCCGTGAAGTATGAGCTGATCAAGAAGTTCGATCCTTGGACCAAGGGCAAGGACGGAGACGCTCTGTTTGCTTCCAATGCACCTTATGCAAAACGTGAGGCTGTATACATTGACAAGGCGCTTGTCGATGCAGCAAACTACACCTTCTCTGAAGGCTCTACCGAGGTCACGTTCACAAAGGCGTACATGGAGACTCTCGCTCTGGGCGAGCACGAAATCGTTATAAAGTCTACTGACGGTTTTGCCAAGGGCACGTTCAAAGTTATTGAACTTACTCCCCAGCCTACCCCTACAACCGGAGATACCTCCAACACCTTTATGTGGGTTGCCATCAGCCTCGTTTCTCTTGGCGCGATCGGCGTAGTTGCATTTGCGCTTGCTAAGAAACGTAAGTCTGTTGAGAACTGACCAAACGTTTTGAGGTGAGCTCGACTCAAAACCGCTTGGAACCCGCGGGCGTAAGCCCGCGGGTCCCACTAAGGTTACGCATTATAATGAAAAAAAGAAAAATACTTTTAACGATATTACTCGTTGTTTTGGTGTCGGTATTTGGTATCTCGACATTTTTTGTTATTAGGGATGTATTAAGATCAAAGAAAGAAAACGACGCTAATCTTGCGCTTTCTTCCGTGGTCAACGATTTGAAAAATGACCTCAGACGACCGGGATCCAAATCCGCTCATTTTACGGATGAGGGTGAAGAGACCTCAACAGAAACCGAATCCGAAGACCTTTACACGGAGGACGGGATTCTCAAATATCTCGATCCTCTATACAAAAAGAACAATGACCTTATCGGGTGGTTGACCATACCCGGAACCGTGATCGACTATCCGGTGATGTACACTCCGTATTATATCGAAAAGTACCTGAGAATGGCTTTCGACGGGGAGTGGGCGTCATCCGGCTGTCTTTTTATAGGAGAGGGCTGGGACGAGGAAAACAATATTACCATAATATACGGACATCATATGGATGACGGTTCTATGTTCCGCAGCCTCGTATATTATGAGACCGAAAAATTTGCTGAAGAACATCCGGTGATCGAATTCGACACCCTGAGAGAGACACGCGACTATCAAGTTGTGTTTGCGGTCAAATCCAAAGTGACGAGCGACCCGTCGGTGTTCCCTTATTACGAATATACGGACCTTCGCGATCCTGCAAGATTTGAAGAGTTTTTTACGAGAGTCAGATCCGAGGCGCTGTACGATACGGGTGTTGAGGTTGAGTACGGCGACCAGGTTCTGCTTCTGTCGACATGCAACTACCATACCGAGAACGGAAGGTTTTACGTTGTTGCGGTAATGAAGGCGGAATCCCCGGAGGACTCCGTCGAAGAGACGTCGTCCTGACAGATGGCGGGAAAGGGGAAACGTTCGGGTATTTGATTTTCCCGGGCGCATTCCGGTTATGGGATACGAAAGAAAGCCGAAAGGGCATGGAATCACGGGCGGGACAACGCGCAGCAGGATCATTGCTCTCGGGCGCATTTTGTCAGTTGTTCTGATCGTTGCGGGTCTGTTTTTGCTCATTTGGACGATAGAGAGAATGAACAACGGCAGAAACGACGATCAGGACAAAACTATCGAACTCCCCGACGAGAGAGGGAAAACGATAGATTACGAGGGTTCAAAATACAGATTAAAAAATAAACTCGAAACGACTCTTATCATCGGTCTTGACACGTTTGAGGAAAACGTCAAAGAAGGAGACCCCACCAACGTTCATCAGGCGGACCTTCTTTACTTGATCGTATCGGACAAGGCAAATAATACGTATAGCACGATTCATATAAACAGGGATACTATGACGAAGATCAAGATACTGACTTCAACCGGAAAGATGCTGAGAGAAGAGGAAAAACAGATCTGTCTGTCGTATGGTTACGGCGCAACTTTTCCGATCCAGTCCCGGAATACGATCGACGCGGTCAGTAATCTTTTCAACGGGATAAAGATCAACCACTACGTTTCCGTTACTATGGACAGCGTTGCCATTCTGAACGACGCGGTCGGGGGGATTACTCTCGAGGTGAAGGACGATATTGACGAAATGAAGGCAGGAGAGTACGTGACTCTCACCGGAGATCAGGCGCTGAGATACGTCAGAGCGAGACGCTCGGTCGAATCCAATCCTACGAATTTGGGACGTATGGAGCGTCAGTCACAATATATCAGTGAGTTCCGCCGTCAGTTCGGACAGAAATCATCCGAGAGCGATACCTTCACTATCAAAACGCTTACCAAAGTCACCGATTATATGCATTCAGACTGCACTATCGAGCAGCTTTCAGATCTTGTCAACGCGGTCATGACATACGAATGCCTCGGCGATTACAAGCTCGAAGGCGAGACGTCGTCGGACGGTACGTACATCGAGTTTCGACCGGATCATGACAAACTGATTGAGCTTTATCTCAGCGTATTCTGCGACAAAGTAGGATAGGCGAGCGGATGATATCGAAAGATTCGTTCCGCTCGCAAAAATGGAGGAGTAGTTATGGACAGCAAAGTGACAGGCAAGCTTCTCAAGATCGGAGAAGCTTTCAACATAGAAGGTCCTCTCTTCTCATATGAAGAGTTGAACATGGGTAATATCAATCGTACGTATAAGGTGAATTATATCAGAGACGACGGGACGGGCCTTGCCAAGCTGAAGCCGTTCCTTTTCCAGAGAGTAAACACCTATGCGTTCAAGAATCCCATACAGCTTATGGAGAATATCGACAGGGTCACGGAATATATCAGAATGAAGAGACCCGACAGCGTCAATCTCCATTTTCATCACACCGGCAGGGAGGACGGACGCAAAACATACCTGTTTGACGGCGACGAGTTCTGGAGAGTATGTAATTTCGTTCCGTCCGTTACGTTTATGACCTGTGACGATCTCAACATAATCAGGAACGCGGGGAAGGCCTTCGGAGATTTCCAGACGGTCCTCGCCGATTTCGATCCGGCTCAGCTTTATTACACGATACCGGATTTTCACGACACGAGGAAAAGATACGAAAAACTTGAACACGACATAGCGTCAGACTCTTGCGGAAGAGTTGCGGAAGTGAAGGATGAAATTGACTATATTCTTTCGGTCAAGGACAAAGCGTGCCTTCTCACCGATCTTTTCAACGAAGGAAAGCTTCCGCTGCGCGTCACTCACAACGATACGAAGATTAACAATGTTCTTTTCGACGAGGAGACTCACGACGCGCTTGTCGTTATCGACCTTGATACCGTTATGCCCGGCATAGTCGGCAGCGATTTCGGAGACGCGATCCGGTTTGCCGCCAACTACACCGAAGAAGATAGCCGGGACACGTCGAAGACCGGTATTGATTTGAACGTGTTCTGGGCGTTTGCGGAGGGATTCCTCTCGGAGACGGTCGACGCGCTCACGAACCTTGAAATAGATACCCTTGCCGCGAGTTGTTTCTCTCTCACGTGCGAACTTGTCACGAGATTTTTGGACGACTATATCGACGGCGACAAATATTTCAAGATAAATTACCCCGAACACAACCTTGTCAGGACGAGATGTCAGATCGCTCTCGCGCGCGATATGGAGCGCAAGATGGAGGCGATGGACGCCATAGTCAAGGGGTGTGCTGCAAAGTACAAAAACGTAAAATAATGATAAATTGCTGAAAAAAGCAAGCGGCGTGTCCGCTTGCTTTTTTGTGTTGCCGAACAGAGAAATAAAAATGAAAAAATGTTTTGATTGTATGACAAAAATCTTGATTTTTTCCCTATGAGTGATATACTGTTTACGGAAGGTTCCGAGAGCAAGCGAGTGAGCTTCGAAAGAGCCGGATCAAAATGAAATCAAGTATAAACCGGGGGCAAAACGTGAAGAAAACGACCGGAAAACCGAATATTGTCCTTCTCTTGTTCTTTTTGACGGCAACGATTCTCGTCCTTCTCGTTTCCTGTTCGGAGAGGATCGGAGGCAGATGGTCTTCCGTTCCGAGAGCGGAGGACGGGGACATTATGGTTTACGGAAAAGAATACCCGCCCGATACGGTGATACTGTCGTTTTCGGGCGACGAAATAGACAGCGTTGACGGACTTGTGAAAGTACTGTCATCATTTCCGGATCTTGAATTCGTAGACCTCGGATCGTTCCCGGTCAGTATGAAGGAGGCGGAAAGGATAAGGACCGCCGATGGGGGGATCGACCTGAAATGCCGGATTTGCGAGACGCTTTACGGCAAATCGTTCTTTGCGGAGGACGAGACGCTCGATCTCAGCGGGACGGGCGTCACGGACGTTGCGGAACTTGAACGCTCGCTTCGCTATTTTCCGAACGCGACCCTTGTGAGCTGCCCCGACGGCGTCGTCCAGATCGACGCCAAGAAGAGATTGAGAGAAGAATATCCGAACGTAAAGTTCGACATTCCCGCGCTTGCGGACGTCTACGGAACGGCGGTCAGGGACGACGTCACGACGCTAGATCTGAAAGGCGTTGCGATCGACGCGGATCTGGCGTCGAAACTTGAGGTCTTTCCATATCTTGAATCTGTCGATCTTCACGGTACGGATCTGACTTCCGCAGAGCAGGACGCGCTTGCCGCGCGTTTTCCGAACGTCAGATTCCTGTGGGACGTCGATATCAAGGGGAAGAAATACGATTCAGCGACGGATTTTCTCGATCTTTCGGGAACGTACGGTCTGACACCGGACGACGTCCGCGAGATAATCCCGAAGTTCCACGGACTGAAGAAGATCGACTTGTCGAACTGCGGAATGGATAACGAGACGCTCGCGGCACTGCGCGATGAGTTTCCGGACACGAAGATTGTCTGGACGCTCTATATGGGCAAATGGTCGCTCAAGACCGACGCTGTCGCGTTTTCCGTTCTCATCTACAACTATAATTACACCCGTCTCAGGAACGAAGACATCGAGGTGCTGAAATACTGCACCGATCTGCAGGCGATCGACCTCGGTCATCAGGCGCTGACGGATATATCGGCGCTTGCGGAGTATCTGCCCGAACTTCGTATCCTGATCCTTGCTGACAACTCGCTTCACGATATCGAACCGGTAAGAAAACTGAAGCATCTGCATTATATAGAACTTTTCGTAAATCCGTATCTGAACGACATAACGCCTCTTGAGGACTGCAAGGAACTCGTCGACGTGAACGTGAGCCACCTGTATACGATCCACGATATCCACGGTCTGCTTGATCTTCCGATCCTCGAGAGACTGTGGATCGAACACACGGCGACGTCGCAGGCGGATATCCAGCTTCTGCGTGACACATATCCGAACGCCCAGGTCATCGATCAGGGTTACGGATCGGTCGACCAAGGCTGGCGCACGCACCCACGTTACTTCGCGATGATAAATATGTACTTCGACACGACGTATATGAGTGAAGAGTTCAGCAAATACGACGGCGCAGACTGACAACTGAAAAACCGACCGCAAGGTCGGTTTTTGTTTTAGCGTATGTACGCCGTTTCGGTTTTCCTGAACGCGGAGGCGATCCGTGTGACGGCGGAGTATACAAGGCTGACGCCGAAAAAGATCTCGAGCACGGACGGATTCGCGATGAACACGAGACACGCGATCCCGAGCAGGACCTTTATGAGGGCGCGGATCATACGGAGTTTCCAGTGCGGAGACTGAAGACGTCTCGTTTCACGCACCATCAGCACGTCGACAACTCCCGAGAAAACAAAGATGCCAATCATGTAAAGCGAAACGATAAACGTGGATGCGTCATACAACGAGAGGGAGAACAGCCCGAAATCGAGCATTATCACCCCTTTGATGAGGATCAACCGTCCTCCGACCATAAACCGCGCGGTGCTGAAATATCGCACGACGTCCTTGATGCCCGACGCCGCGAACGTGAAACTGAGGATCAAGAGGATTATGAGCAGGCCGTCCTGTACGCCCGGGAGCGCAAAGATCAGTACCGCGGCGAGAAGCTGGAGCGCGCCCAGAATGATAACGCTTATTCTTTGAAATCTGCTCATTCTTCCGCACCGCCTTTCTCCCTGCGGCGGGTCTTTTTATTTTTCGGATCCGCGGAGTGACCGGCAAGCGGGTTGCCCGACCGGCAAATACTCTCCGTCACCATACTCTTTTGCGCGAGGGCGGCGGATATAAAGCGTCCGAGGAACGAGTCCGGCTTGTCGTCGGCGTCGCGGTATTCGCTCTGATATTTCAGAACATCGAATTCTTCGACCTCTTCGCCCGACAGATCCTCTCCCAGAGCGCGCCAGTCTTCCGAGGAGTCCGTTCTTCGTTCGATCAGGATGCGTCGGATCTTTTTCTCGTGCGGAGCGACGGCGGTCTCGTCGTACGTGTCGACGTTGAATTCCGGAACTGCTCCGCGAAGATACTTAAGCGCGAAGACCATCTGGCAAAACGCGCTGTAATAGTCTGACGGATTGTCTTTTACGGTTTCCCGGTAGTTTCCCCACGCGGGCAGGTAACGGTATCGGGCGTAACTGTAGTCCGGGAAGTGTCCGGCTCTTCCGTGACCGAGATTCATGATCGACTTTTCCGACGTTCCGAAAAGGCTGTTCGTGTACACGCCTTTCGTGGGATCGTCCGCTCCGAGCGGATTGTGATTGAACCTGATCATTCTTTCCGGCTCGTCCGGGTCGCCCGTCAACTCGAAAAAGTGAAAGTCCGTGTTGTTGATGGCGAGGGACGGAGTGCCCGCAAAATACCGGTGCGCCCAAGTGTCGGAGAGCACGTGCATGGCGACTCCCGCCGCCTGCGGACCGCGGTTCTTTGCGAGGCGTACCGTGTCGGCGACGAGCGTTCCGTTCGGTCCGCAAATGAGGCGGTATTTGTTTTTATACGATTTCCCTCCGCGCCCCGCGTCCGCGTACAGATCGTATGGCAAAAAGTGAAAGGAGGACCAGATACGCGTGATATCCTGCAGACCCGCGCGGTCGGTCCGGGCGTTCAGAAGCTCGCTTTGAAGCTGCGTCGTCGCGGCTGCCGTCGGCCCTTTGATTTTTTTGAGCAGAGTGACGGAGCATTCGTCGACAAACTGATCGCAGTACGCCGTCGCGAGAGCGTCGTCGCGCGAAAAACCGGCGAGTATCGCGGCGCAGAAAGTCGCGTAATAATGAAAATCTATCTGCACGACGCGTCACCCGCTTTCAAAGACCTCGTCAGTTTTCTTGATCTGCCCGCTGAAACAAGCAGATTGACGAGTGTGGCGATCATCGTAAAGTCGACGGCGAGCACCGCCAGGGAGTCGAGTATTCCGCTTCCTCCGAACGACAGCAGGTCGAGCAGCGCTCCGATAACGTCGAACGTGAGAACGATCCACGCGAGCGCGATGTACAGCTTCCCGCTTTTTCCGCCTTTTCCTTCTCTGATCGCCGACCGGCCGATCGTTATTCGGATCAGAAGACTGACGGAACATATAATAACCACAAAAAGAATCGCTATGAGCACGACGGGCAGCCGGAGTTCGCTTTCGATCGAATCCCACGCGGGTCGCATCTGAAGGACCGCGTACATTATCGTTTTAATGACCGACCATATTCCGAAGATGATCACGCCCATCCCGCTGACGACGAGATCGTTCCGGCTTTTCAGAAGTTTCTGATCCATTTGTCCATCACCTTGCATCGTTTGAAATCAAAGCAGAGAACCGACGGCTGAAACGAACGCTTCCGCTTCTTCCGTCGTCGTTCCCCATCCGGTCACCAGACGGATCGGGATCACCCCGTCGCGCTCCGGAGCCCACTCGTAAAAGAAAAAGTCATCTTCGAGTTTTCTGACGACGGATACCGGCAGGATCGGGAAGACCTGATTCGTCGGGGAATTGCCGTAAAAACGTATCCCGAGGGCGGAAAGCCCCGATCTTATTATCTCAGCGGTCACGTTTTCGCGTGCGGCTATCTTATAGTAAATGGAGTTTTCGCCCCCGTCGAGGAGCGCCTCGAACTGGACGCCGATGAGGCGACCCTTGGCGAGAAGACCGCACTGCCTTTTTATCATCCAGCGAAAGTGGTCGTTGAGCTCGTCCCGGAGAATGACGAGCGCTTCTCCGAAAAGAGCGCCGTTCTTCGTTCCGCCGATATAAAACGCGTCGCAAAGACGCGCCAGTTCTTTGATCGAAAGGTCGTTTGCGCTGCAGGTAAGCGCGGATCCGAGGCGCGCGCCGTCGACGTAAAGGATAAGATCCAACTCGCGGCATTTTTTAAACAGCGCGTTCAGTTCCGCTTTTGAGTATATCGTGCCGAGTTCCGTCGGCTGCGATACGCAGACGAGACGAGGGAGAGGCGTATGCTCGTCCTGATATTCCTCAAACGCGCGGTCGATCAGCGCGGGCGTCAGCTTGCCGTCCTCGCCGTCGACGGTCACGATCCGGTGACCGGTCGCCTCGACGGCTCCCGTTTCGTGGAAATACGCGTGACCGGTCCGCGCGGCGATCACAGATTCGTACGGTCTGAGGCAAGCGGCGATGAACGTTACGTTACAGGGCGTTCCGCCGACCGTCATATGAACGTGCGCGTCCGGTACGCCTATCAGATCGCGGACGAGTTCCGCGGCGCGCTCGCAATGGACGTCGAGTCCGTATCCGTCGGTGTGTTCTTCATTCGTCGAGATGAGCGCTTCGAGCACCTTCGGGTGAGCTCCCTGGCTGTAATCCGATCTAAATGAGATCATATTCCCTCCGATAATTTATCTTTTTATTTCCTTTATCATCGAATACTCGTTGAGCAGAGTTCCGTCTTTGAGGCGGATCGCGTTCGGCTTAACGCCGACGATCCGGAACCCGAGCTTTTCGTAAAGCGCCCTCGCGCGCACGTTTCCCTCGATAAAGTCGAGTTCGATCTGGATCAGGTCTTCGTTTTCCTCGGCGATACGGATCAGTTCCTCCATCAGAACGGTTCCGATCCCCTGATCCCAGAATTCACGAATGAGGGCGATCGCAACGCTTGCGCGGTGTTTCGTTTTTATCGCGCCGCTCCACGAGACGTTGGCAAGACCCACGATCTCTCCTTCGACGAGGCAAAGCGCCGCTGCCTCGCGATCGGATGAATTTGCGTTTTTGATGAATCTCAGTTCACCCTCGATCGTGTATTTGCCGCACTCCTCGGGGTAGCGCATGAGGAATTCCGTCTCGCACGCGGTGACGTAAAGATAATCGAGCAGCCCCGCGGCGTCATCCTCTCTCGGCGATCGGACCGACGCGGTCCTCCCGTCTTTCATTTTGAATTCGAATTCGCGAACGAGCATGGCGCACCTCCGATGTTATTATTCAAAACAATTCTACCATATAGCGGCGTAAAGTTCAACGAGGGTAAAAAGAAAAACCGCCGGAGCGGTTTTTCGGGTTAGGGTAACAGGGGCTATCCGAACCCGGTTTTGACGGGTTGATTTTTGCCCCTGCTTCGTTATCACCCTCGCAGGTAGGAGTCGCTACCTGCTTCGGGCACTGCCTTGCCGGGACAAAAATCATCTCCGGCAAAACTCT
>JAFWTH010000139.1 GCA_017518975.1 Clostridia bacterium | reverse complement strand
TCCTCGAAGGAGGGCACTGACATGTGTCTTCTTGCAGGAGAGGTCGGTTTATATTTGATTGCCGGCATTCTGTTTCTCCTCCTTCATCAGTTCATGCCCTCAAAGAACTCGATCGTCTTTGAGTCGGGCTTGAGAGTGACTATCGCTTTTTTCCACTCGGCGGTCCTGCCTTCGACGTAACGAACTCTCTTCGGCTTGCTCTTCATATTCATAACGTTTACTGCCTTGACCTTGACGCCGAAGAGTTCCTCAACAGCGTGCGCGATCTCGGGCTTCGTCGCATCGGGGGCGACCTTGAAGGTGTATTTCTTCTCGGAGATCATATCCATCGATTTCTCGGTGATGATCGGCTTCAGAATGATATCCTGTGCGAATTTCATTTGTCGTACACCTCCTCGATCTTGCGCGCGGCGTCCTGAGCGATCACGAGCGACGTGCTGTTCAGGATGTCGTACACGTTCAGAGTGTTCGGATAAGCGACGGTTACGCCGGGAATGTTGCCGAGGCTGCGATAAACCTTGTCGTCCTTTTCGGGGATGACGACGAGGGCTTTCTT
Organism: Clostridia bacterium; assembly: GCA_017518975.1. Lineage (GTDB taxonomy): Bacteria > Bacillota > Clostridia > Oscillospirales > CAG-272 > RUG11130. The sequence goes on along the minus strand of JAFWTH010000139.1, from coordinate 33,423 downwards.
CGCCGCTCCGACGTCGGAGAGCATCTTAACCATCGTCTTCGTCTTGTACTCTTCCGTCTTGATGGCGTCGATGACGATCATTTCGCCTTCGGCGACTTTGGACGAGAGAGCACCAGTGATCGCAAGAGCTCTTACCTTGCGGTTGAGTTTCGTTCTGTATGAACGGGGCTTCGGGCCGAGAGCGACTCCGCCGTGCGTCCACTGGGGACTTCTGGTGGAACCCTGTCTGGCGCGACCGGTCCCCTTCTGGCGCCACGGCTTCTTGCCGCCGCCGGAGACCTCGGTCCTCGTAAGAGTGGACTGAGTACCCTGTCTCTGGTTGCCGAGATAGTTTTTGACAGCCGCGTGGAGGACAGCACCGTTAACGGGAGCTGCAAACACTTTGTCGGAGAGGCTGATCGTTCCGACTTCGCCGCCCGCCATGTTGACAACTTTGATTTCTGGCATTTTTCTTTCCTCCTTCCGACTTATTTAACGCTGTCGCGGATGAACACGACGTTGCCGCGGGATCCGGGTACGGCTCCCTTGACGGCGATGAGGTTCTTCTCCGCATCGACTTTTACGACTTCGAGATTCAGAACGGTGACCTGTTCGTTACCGTACTGTCCCGCCATCTTCTTGTTCTTGTAGATCCTGGACGGAGTCGAGTTGGCTCCCATAGAGCCTGCCTGACGGTGTACCGGACCTGAACCGTGCGTCATCTTGAGAGTGTGGAAGCCCCATCTCTTGACCGCTCCGGAGTAGCCGTGACCCTTACTGGTGCCTGTAATGTCGACCTTATCGCCTGCGGCGAAGGTATCGACTGCAACCACGTCACCGACGTTCATCGAAGCGGAATCCTCAAGACGGAATTCCTTGAGATGACGTTTCGGGCTGACGCCCGCCTTCTTGAAGTGACCGGCTCTCGGTTTACCGACCAGCTTCTCGCGGATATCCTCGAAGCTCAACTGTACGGCTTCGTATCCGTCGTTCTCGACGGTCTTCTTCTGAGTTACGGGGCATGGACCCGCCTCGATGACCGTCACGGGGATCACAAATCCGTTCTCGTCGAAGATCTGCGTCATCCCCAGCTTTTTGCCGATGATTCCTTTCTTCATCGTCTTTTCCTCCTTAAAAGGTTATTGGTTGGTTCGCGACCAACTTGACCTCGCCGCCATCAAGCTTCGGGTTTCGGTCCGGAGGGGACCTCATCCTTTATCGCTCTGTACGGGTTGGCTTATTTCCAAAGGGCATGTGAGATCTGCCCGTTGGTACGTGGGTTGTTCGCCTTACAGTTTAAGATCAATGTCCACACCCGCGGGAAGTTCCACGGACATGAGAGCTTCGACGACCTTCTGCGAGGGCTTTCTGATCTCGATAAGTCTCTTGTGAGTTCTCTGCTCGAACTGCTCGCGACTGTCCTTATACTTGTGGACCGCGCGAAGGATCGTGACGATCTCTTTGTCGGTGGGAAGCGGAACGGGTCCGGAGACCTCCGCGCCGTTTCTCTTTGCGATCTCGACGATCTTTGCCGCCGCAGAGTCGACGAGGGTGTGCTCGTAACTCTTGAGTCTTACTCTGATCTTTTCGCTTGCTGCCATGTTTTGCCTCCTATTTAATATGTGTTTTTTCTGAGGCGCTTTACACGCGTCCGGGCGTTCCTTTTTTCTCCGAAAGTGCGCCGAGACCGACAAGGAGTCGATCCCGGTTCGAAAAGGGCAAAAATGCCCCCGCAGTCAGAGCATAAAGAAACGCGCCCCGCGCGTTCTCCCCGCCCGGCTTTTGCCGGACATACTCCGCGGAAATTCCCCGCCCGCTCCCTGACAGTCCGGAACGTACGGCAACCTCCCGCATCATCGCGCATCAAACAGCAGTATTATATCATAAATGAAGGACGCTTTCAACAACCAGATCAAAATTTGATCAAAAAAATATTGTTAGAATTTTTCAATAAATAAATCGGTTTTTTTGGTAATAATCAACAATTTGAGCGTATTCCTCGCTTTTTATCCTTTTTCCCATCACGAACGGCTATGCCGACGCCCCGCGGATCCGTCCTTTCTTGATCCCGATCAAAAATGAGGCATATTTCGCGCCCGTATATTGAATTCAATAAAGAAATGTGTTATTATATACAGAAAGATGTTTTTGGACGGATCGCGCCTCGCTATGACGGCAGTCCGTTACGGTATAAACAACCCGGAAAGGAAAACAACCTCCAATGGACACTCGAACCAGTGAGAAAAACACGAAAAAAAGGGGCCGTCCCGAACCGGTGGGGAATCCGAACCTCTTCCGTATCTGCGCCGTGATCTCCGCGATTCTCGGGATTGCGGGCGCACCGGTATATTTCTTTGCGTACGTTAAAGACTACGAACCCGAAATCATGCATTTCAGATCTGGGTCGTATCTCATACTGATCGCGGGAAGTCTCATTGCACTGTCCGCGGTCCTCGCGCTTATCGCGGGTATCGCCTCAAGAGGAACGGCAGCTTCGCGCCGGATCGGATTTCCCGGAGCTTCGGCCGTTTTCTTCACTTTTCTCCCCGGTCTTTTGTTCGTCGCGTATTTTGTTTCGGTCATTATTTCGTCCCGCGGCTTGCCCGGAGGAACGCTTGAAAAAATCGCCCTGTTCGCAGCGCTGTTTTCCGCCGCCGCGATGATCTTGAGGGCGACAACGTGGGGTTCCGGAACCGGAGGCGCGATACTGTCGCTCTTTCCCGCGATATTCACCGGACTTCTGATATTCATCTATTATTTCGATATGACCACCGCACCGATCAACTCTCCCGAAAAAGGAATGACCAACGTTATCCTCTCCATCGTCCTTCTCTTCTTCCTCGGAGATTCAAGAGACAGGATAGGAAGGATAAGCCCGACGCTCGCGGTGTTCGCGCGTATCTCCGCTGCTTTTATCGCCGCGCCGGTCGCTGCTGCGAGAGTAGTGCTGCGATTCACTTCCGGACTCGAAAGTCCCCCGTTCATCGTGAACGTTCTGATCATTTCCGTCGGTCTCTTCGCGCTTTATCTTCTCGTCCTGACGGGACGTGCGATCCGCAGCGGAAAGCAGAAAGAAGAGCCGGAAACAAACGAGTAATCTTAATTTCAATGAGATATTGAACAGAAAGGATAACCAAAAATGGAAAACGGAATTCCCGAGCTCAAACTGACGACCGGAGCGGCCGCGGCCGCAGAACCCATCTCCACCGCAGCTGACGCAGCGGAAGAAACCGCGCTTCCCGAAGGATTCACCTTCACCGAAGAAGAACAGAAACAGATCGACGAATTCTCCGAGAAGATCGATATCACTGACAGCACCATGGTGCTGAGCTACGGCGCTCCCGCGCAGAAAAAAGTATCCGAATTCTCCGACGCCGCACTTGAAGGAGTACGCACAAAAGATTTCGGACAGACCGGCGAGATGATCTCGAACCTTGTCGCCCAGCTCAAAGGGCTCAACGAGGATCAGGGTAAAGGCGGTTTTTTCGGTCTTTTCCGTAAAACGAAGAACAAGATCGAATCGATGAAGATCAAGTACGCCAAGGCGGAAGAATCGGTCTCTATGATAAGCGGGGAACTCGAGCGCCATCAGGTCGTACTCTTAAAGGATATCACGACTCTCGATAAACTCTACGAGATGAACCTCGACTATCTCAAGGAACTGACCATGTATATCGCCGCGGGCAAAAAGAAACTCGCTCACGAAAGAGAGACCACCCTGCCCGATCTTATGGCAAAAGCCAAGGATACGGGTCTGCCCGAGGACGCTCAGGCCGCGAACGATTTCGACGAGATCTGCAACAGATTTGAAAGGAAGCTTCACGACCTCGAACTCACCCGCATGGTGGCAATCCAGATGGCACCTCAGATCAGACTTCTGCAAAACAACGACTCGATGATGAGCGAAAAGATCCAGACGGTACTCGTTAACACGATCCCGCTCTGGAAGAGCCAGATGGTACTCGCACTCGGCATAGCGCATTCCGAAGAGGCGATGAAGGCGCAAAAGAGCGTCACCGATATGACGAACGAACTGCTAAAACAGAACGCCGAAACGCTCCATACATCCACCGTGGAGATAGCTAAGGAAACTGAAAGAGGGATCGTCGATCTCGAGACGCTCACTCATACGAACGAGCAGCTGATCGCTACGCTCGACGAAGTACAGCAGATCCACGCGGAAGGCAGAGAAAAGAGAGCCGCCGCCGAGGTGAAGCTGCGCGGGATAGAAAACGAGCTCAGACAGAAACTGCTTCAGGTCAACGGAGAGAAGGAACAGGAACAATGAAAAGAATACTTACGTTTGCACTCGCGGCCGTGATCGCTCTTTCACTTGCCGTGTCGGTTTTTGCCGAATATCCTGCAAAACCGGAAAAGTACGTATATGACGGCGCTGAAATGCTCAGCGATGAAGCGAAAGCAGAGATCATAAGCACAAACGACGCGCTGTTCGTATCCAAAGGAACGTGGATCGCGGTCTGCACGGTCGACAACACTGGCGACATCCCCGCGAACACGTATGCGAGAGGCGTATTCGGAGAGTGGGGAGTGAACGGCGTTCTGATCCTCGCCGTAAAGAGCACGGATTTTTACTACGCCGTACAGAGCTCGTCCATATCCGATACCCTTACGGACGAAAAACTCCAGCAGATCATGAATTCCGTTCTTGAACCGGAATTCGCTTCGGGCAACTACAGCGCGGGGTTCTCCGCGACCGTCAAGGCGCTCTCTGCGTTCATCACCGAAAACGTGAAAACTCCCGACGGAAAGGACACCGACAAGCAGGCGTCCGAAACGACGGAAAAATCGGGCGGAGTCGGAAAGGTGATACTTATCATCGTTATCATTCTTGCCGTCCTTCTCGGAGGGGGATACGGGCTGCTCGTATATCTTGAGAAAAAGCAGGAGAGAGAGCGTATTCTCATGCGCGAGGAGAAAAGAAGGAGACTCGCTCAGAGCGGCAGGGGAAACTATTACGGGGCCCCTCAAAACGGACGTCCTCAGAACCCGCACGCTCAACGCCCCGCCGGAAGGAGCGATTTCGACAGAGAGTACGGAACGAGAGGACAGAACGGCCGCGGAGGCGACAGGTTCGTTTACCCCGATTCCTCTCCGTCCGCCCGTCCGGCACAAAGGGTGCAGAATCCGGCGAACAACGTTAACAGAAGGACCGTTTCCGCACCGCCAAGAGGACAGAGAGTCGATTTCGACAGAGAATACTACAGAGGCACGTCCCCGGGAGACGAAAAAGTCGATCCGAGCGCTACGAGAGAATTCACAAGGCACTGATTCGCGATGGCGGAACCGCGCCGGGCGGAAAACGCTTTCGCCCGGCGCGGTTTTCAGGTGCAAACACAATATCAGGAGAAACCCGAAATGATACTTTCAGCCGCAGACGTTTCATATGGATACGGCGCGACTACAATTTTAAAAAACGTAACGTTTTCCGTGGAGGAAGGCGACCGGGTCGGAGTCGTCGGAGTAAACGGAAGCGGTAAATCGACCCTTTTCCGTATACTTTGCGGCGAACTGACGCCCGACGAGGGATCCGTCTTTCTCGGCAAGGATAAAACGGTAAAAATGCTGCGTCAGGACGACGCCTTCCGCGTCGATCCCGACTGCCCGGATACCGTTCTCGAACAAATGTGGGCGACGCGCTCCGATCTTCTCGCACTCGAGATAAGAACGGAGGAACTCGAAAGCGCGCTTCTGAACACGAAGGATCCCGATGAAGTCGCAAAACTCACTTCGGAACTTTCAAGGGTCAATTCGCGGTATACCGACGGAGGAGGGCTGTTTTTCAGATCCAGGTGCAAAAGTCTGCTCGTCAGCCTCGGATTCGGCGAGGAATACCATTCCCTTCCCGTCGAATCGCTCAGCGGGGGACAGCGCACAAGGCTCGCTCTCGCCAGACTTCTCGCCGGAGAACCCGACGTTCTTCTTCTCGACGAGCCGACCAACCACCTCGACGTCGACACGCTCGAATGGCTCGAGGGATATCTTTCAACGTACAAAAAAACGTTTCTCGTCGTCAGCCACGACAGACTCTTTCTTGACCGAGTGACGAACAGGACCCTCGACGTGGAGAACGGAACAACTCACTTTTACGGCGTTTCGTATACCGCGTTCGTTGAGGAAAAGGAGAAGGCGCGGGAGGCGTACAGAAAGAAATACGACCTGCAGCAGAAAGAGATCGCCCGGCTCGAAGCGTTCATCGAAAACCAGCGGAAGTGGAACAGAGAAAGAAATATCATCGCCGCAGAATCAAGAATGAAGGCGATCGACCGGATGGAAAAGATCAAGCGCCCGGAATCCTCTCCGCGCGCGATCTCTTTCAGAATCAATCAGGCGTCAAGAAGCGGAAACGACGTGCTGTACGTCGACAATTTGACTATGGCCTTCCCTGAAAAACCTCTTTTCCGCGATCTGTCGTTCGTACTCAAAAGCGGAGACAGAATGTTCGTCTACGGACCGAACGGATGCGGTAAATCGACGCTTCTCCGCATACTGATGGGGCAGATCGCTCCCGTCTCCGGGTCGTTTGAGACCGGATACAACGTAAAGATCGGCTACTATTCACAGGACAATCAGGGACTCACGGAGGAAAACACCGTACTCGACGAACTCTGGGACGCGTACCCCGATCTTCCGCAGACGAAAATACGCGACACGCTCGCGACGTTTTCGTTCCGCGGTGAGGACGTTGAAAAAAAAGTCTCCGTGCTCAGCGGCGGAGAGAGAGCGAGACTCACGCTGGCGAAGCTCATATTGATGAAAGTAAACCTTCTCATTCTCGACGAGCCGACGAACCACCTCGACTCCGACTCCCGCGAAGCGCTTGAGCGCGCGCTGTCTTCGTTTGACGGAACGCTGATCTGCGTTTCTCACGACAGGTATTTCATGAGAAAACTCGCCACGAGATTCATCGTCATGAGAGACGGCGAAGCGAAAAGCGTGATTTGCTCGTATGACGATCTTGAAGCAAAAAAAGGTTCGGAAAAGTCCGGACACGAAGAGAGAAAAAAAGAAACGGATACCTCCCCGTCACAGAAGGACGAGTATCTCGCGCGGCGGCGCGCCGTTCAGGACCGAAGAAAAGCGGAAAGGCGGCTCGAGGCGATCGCGGAAGAGGCAGGAAAACTCGAAGTCGAGATCGCCGATATCGATCACGAGCTGTTCGGAAACGCGGCATCCGATTACGTTCGCGCCGCAGAACTTTACGACAGAAAGACGATCGTCGAGGACAGACTTATGAGCCTTTGGGACGAAGAAGAGACTTTGAGAGAACAGTTGGGAGAGTGACGAAAATGCTCGATCTGCTCGAAATGCACAAGAGTTTCCTTACGGCGCATCTGCGTCCGGGCGACGTCGCGGTCGATTTCACCATGGGAAACGGTCACGACACGGAGTTTCTGTCGAAAACCGTCGGAGATACGGGTAAGGTCTACGCTTTCGATATTCAGGAACTTGCGGTGGAATCAACGAGAAAAAGACTCTCCGGATCTGACTGTCCCCGCAACTGGGAACTCATTCTGGCTTCGCACGACAGAGCGCCGGAATTCGTCAGGGAAAAAATCCGCGCGGGTATCTTCAACCTCGGATATCTGCCGGGATCGGGAAAAAAAGAATTGACTACGATGAGGGAAACAACGCTCCCGGCGGTCGCGTCCGCCGTTGATATGCTCGGCGAAGACGCGGTGCTCATCGTCGCCGTCTATCCGGGTCATCCGGAGGGGAAAGCGGAGGGGGAGGAACTTCAAAAATACTTCTCTTCCCTGTCAAAATACAAATACACCGCGGCGGAGATCAAGCTCGTCAACTCGCCGACAAGTCCGTATTTCTTCGCGATCGAAACGAAGTAAAATCAGAAAGATAAAATTCCGGGAAAGGAGGTATGCGCCTGTATGAGCGACAGACGGAACGGTTATAACGCAAACGGAACTTCACGCGGCGCATCCTCCGGATACAGGAGCGCCAGATATCCCAAGGGGTACGAACCTGAGGCGATCGCCAGAAGAAATTCCGTCCCGGAACGGAGGACCGACAGAGCCGGGTCGCCCCCGCGCGCAAACCGTCAGCAGCCCGCAGTACGCCAAAGACCCGTTCAGCAAGCGGCCGCACCGCAAAGACAGGCGCCGCAGAGACCGGTTCAGCAGAGAGCCTCCTCAACAGCGGACCGCGCAGCAAAGGCAGGATCCGCAAAGGCGGGTTCAGCAAAGACCCGCTCAGCAGCGGACCGCGCAGCAAAGACCCGAGGGATACCGTCAAACTCAAAACCGTCCGGCGGGGGCGCGCTCCCAGACGTCTTACGGAAGATCCGGGGCATACGCCGACGAAAGACGTGTCAAAGAAGCCGCAAGGGAGGCCGGGATCAGGGCGCGGGAAGCGGAAAGACGCGAAGCAGAAAGCCGCGCAAAACTCGACGAGCTGAGGGCCGAAAGGCGGCGCGCCGAGATCGAGAGAAGGCGGCGAGAAGCCGAAATACGGGCAAACAGGATCCGCGCGGAGAAACGCGTTCTCAAAGAAAAAATGCGCGCGCGGCGAAAAGCCGGGCGCAAGGAAAGACGAAAGATCTTCTTCGGAAGACTCCTCGTCGGATCGGTGATCTTCGTGATCCTCGCCGCGCTCACCGCAGGAGCGTTCGCATTCTTTTTCACCAGGTCGCCCGACGCTCCGAAATCCTCGAACGTGTCGTATCAGTTCGGAGGTAAAACCGTAAGAAAAGAATCATCGTCGACCGCGTTCAGGGACGGCGTACTCTATATTTGTTTCAACGACGTGAGCGACTATCTGTCAATGGCGGTCACCGGTAAAGCCGACGAGATGACCTTCATCTTCCCCAAATGGGACGAAAAGGCGGACAGCGCCGGGACCGGGGATGAAGACAGAGTTACATTTACGGACAAATCAAGGACCGTTTACGTAGGCTCGCACAGAATAACCGCCGAGGCGGATTGCTCGGTCGTCGGGGAGAAGATGTGGGTCCCGTTCAGTTTCGTCAGCGGGTATATTGACGGAGTCAACTCCGTATATAACAGATCGAAAAACACGGTAAGCGTTTCAAGAATAGAAAACGAGGAACTGTCGCTGAAAGACAAGCCCGTTTATCTTCCCGTTTCGCTGAAACTGAAAGATCAGAGACCGCTCGACGGATACCGTCCCGGAGACACGGTCTCGGTCCCGGTTCCTGAATTCAGGAACGATCTGTCCTCTTACGAGACGTATATGAATCCTCCCGACGCAAAAGAGTATCTCCTCCTCGTAAACGCGGCGAACCCGCTGGAGGCGGCGTACGTTCCCGCAGACCTTACCGAAGTCGGAATGACGAGGCAGGACGGCCGCGCAACTCAAAAGTTGCGACTCTACGCCGAAAAAGCTCTCGAGGCGCTGTTTGCCGAGATGAACTCGGCGGGTTTCAGCGACGTTACCGTGACGGGCGGATACGTATCATACGCGGAACAGACCGCGCAATTCGAGGGATTCGTTGCGGACCAGCTCTCTGCCGATCCGTCGCTGGAACGCGAACAGGCGGAAGAGATCGTCACAACGTATTCACCGCGTCCCGGAACGAGCGACTATCAGACTGGGCTCGCGGTCGAGATGCACAACCTCGGGTATGCGGACGAATCGTTCGCCTCTACGGAAGCGTACGCATGGCTCAAAGAGAACGCGTGGAAATTCGGATTTATAATCCGTTACCCTGAGGGAAAGACCGATATCACCGGAGTCAGGTTCGAGCCGTGGCACTTCAGATACGTCGGACGCGCGGCGGCTTACGCGATAACCGAACAGGGCATCTGTCTGGAAGAATACGCATCGGCAAAAAAATGAAACGGTGGCTTGACGGTCAAGCCACCGTTCTTTTTTAAAACCCGAGTTTTTTTCTTAACCGGTTCACGATATCCATGAGAGGCACTCCGAGTATGTAGCAGACCGCCGCCTCGCCCGCGCCGACCGTCGCGGCGTGGATCGCGAGAACGGGAGCCGCGCCTTCGACTCCGAAAGCGGACGTGATCCCGTAACCGAAGTAGAGAACGAACGGAATGATCGCCGCGTTGAACAGTACGGGAGGCAGAGGGCATAGAAGCACCGCGGGAAGTTTAACCCTGTCGGTTTTACCGACCCGGAACGCTCTGCCGATAAAATACGTACAAACCGACGCGAGAAGCGTCGCCAACGACCCGAACACGACGTCGATCCACGTCCCGCCCGCGATATTGGCGATCGCGCACCCGATCGTGAGCCCCGGGATCGCCGCGGGAGTGAAAGCGGGCAAAACGCAAAGCGCCTCGGACAGACGGAACTGGATCCCCGCGGACGATATCTCCCAGAACGCCATCGTCAGCGCGGCGTACAGGGCGGCGATAATCGCGCCCGTTGTGATAAAGCGGATCTCTTTTCTCATATTCTTTTTTCTCCTTAGTTTTGATTTGGGGCGGGAAGACCCGTCCGGGTGAGGATGGTTTCGAACTCACCGGTGAAATAATCACCGTTCGGTATTATATCACACCCCGGCGGAAAAGTAAATCGACTCGGTTGATTCCGCGGGTCAATTATGGTAAAATATCAAAAAAGCCGGGAGGGCGGATCTTGAATAAATATCTTGAATGCGCGCGCGTCGTCGGAACGCACGGAGTCCGCGGGATGATGAAGCTCGTCTCGCTTGCCGACTCGCCCGAGGCGCTCGCCGAAGTCAAAAAATACTACACGAAGAATAAAGACGGATCGTGGAAAGAATGGGACGTAAAGTCCGGATTCATCCACAAAGGTCTTCTCGTCGCGGCGGTCGACGGGATCGACGACCTCGACGCCGCCATCACGATGAAGGGGACCGTATTCTTCGCGGACAGATCGTCGTTCAAGCTCAAAAAGGGCGATTATTTCATCGCCGACGTGATCGGGCTCCCCGTTATCGACGAAAAAACGGGGAAACCGGTCGGAACGCTGTCCGAGGTCCTGACCGAACGGATACAGCACCTTTACGTCGTCAGAACCGCGGAAGAGGACGAATTCATGATCCCCGGCGTTCCGGAATTCATAAAAAAAGTCGTCCCCGAAGGGGACGGAGCGGGAATTTACGTTCATCTCATCGAGGGTATGATCCCGGAGGCAAAAGATAAAAATGAGAATTGACGTCATGACACTTTTCCCGGAGTTTGTCGACTACGTCCTCTCCGAAAGCATCATCGGAAGAGCGAGAAAAAGCGGCGCGCTCGACGTCAGAGTACATAACATAAGGGACTATTCAGAGGACAAGAACAGAAGAGTCGACGACACGCCGTACGGGGGCGGAAAAGGGATGCTGATGGCCGCTCCTCCGATCTTCAACTGTTATTCGGCAATTGTAGAAGATCCCGGATCCCTGCCCCGTGATCAGATCCGGACGGTCTATATGACCCCGAGAGGCAAGCTGTTCCGTCAGGACGACGCGAAACGCCTCTCGCAGTACGGACAGATAATCATTCTTTGCGGCCACTACGAGGGAGTCGACCAGCGGATCATCGACGAGATCATCGATGAGGAGATCTCGATCGGCGACTACGTCCTGACAGGCGGCGAGATACCGGCGTGCATCCTCGCCGACGCGGTGGGACGGCTGTGCCCGGGCGTGCTCTCGGATCCCGAGTGCTTCGAGGCGGAATCGCTGACCGACGGCCTGCTCGAATACCCGCAATATACCCGCCCGCCCGTCTTTAACGGGATGGAAGTCCCCGAGGTATTGCTCAGCGGGCATCACAAGAACATCGACGACTGGCGTCGTGAAAAGTCCGTTGAGATCACAAAGGAGAGGAGACCCGATCTTCTTGCCGGTGACGGGTCATAACAGACCGAGGTAAGCGAAAATCCCGTTTGCGACTCCGACAGCGAAGATCTCAGGCGACGAGCGCATGAGTTCCGAATCGAACGGATTTGTAATAAAACCGAGTTCAACGAGGACGGCGGGCATAGCCGTCCTTCTCAATACGTAAAGAGACGGACGTGTGAATACGCCTCTGTCGCGCAGACCGGTCGCCGCGTTCAGGCGGAACGCCACGTTCTCCGCCAGCGCGTACGCGGGGCTCGCTTCGCTGTATACGAAACACTCGGAACCGCTCGCCGTTGTTACGGACGACGCGTTTGTATGCAGACTGATAAAATAATCGGCGCCCCATGAATTGGCGTCGTTGACGCGCGCGGCGAGCGACGTCGCGACGGACGTCCCGAGCTGAGTCGTCGGGGACGGACGTGACAGCCGCGTTGTGAGCCCTCCGGCCCGCAGGATCTCCGAAAGGCGCACCCCTATCGTATATACGAGATCCTGTTCCCGCAGACCGTTTCCCTCGGCTCCCGAGTTCGGATTCCGCGGGTTATGACCTTGATCTATGTAAATCTTCTCAGCCATGTTTTTTCTCCTTTTTTCTGATTACGATATCATTCTATTCGGCCGCGAGCCGATTGACACACCGGAGCGAATTTATGAAAAACATTCAATCCGCGCTCAGCGTTATGCGACGCGCCGTGGAAAACTACGGGATGATCTCCCGGGGCGACAGGATCGCGGTAGGAGTATCGGGGGGGAAGGACTCCGTCGTTCTGCTGAAGCTTCTTGCCGAACTCAGAAGATTCGACGCTTTCTCATTCGATCTCGAAGCGATCAGCATCGATCCGTCGTTCGAAGACATCGGGGGGGGGCGTTTCGATCGCGAGACGATCGGCGCGATGTGCGAAGAACTCGGAGTGCGTCTGACCGTAGTGAAAACGAAGATCGCACGTATCGTCTTCGAGGCGCGCGGAGAGGAGCGTCCTTGCAGTCTTTGCGCGCGTCTGAGACGCGGAGCGCTGAACGACGAGGCGGAAAAGCTGGGATGCAGTACGCTCGCGCTCGGTCACCATATGGACGACGCCGCGGAAACTTTTATGATGAATCTGATGATTGGCGGGAAAATAGGTTGTTTTTCTCCCGTAACCGAATATGAAAGGATCAGACTGATAAGACCGCTTATATATATGCGCGAGCGGGAGATAGAACCGCTGCGCCGCGCCCTTTCTCTTCCCGTCCTTCAAAAGATCTGCCCCGTCGACGGCGGAACGGAGCGGGAGCGGATGAAAAAGACTCTTATCTCCCTTGACCGCGAATACAGGGGCCTTTACGACTCGATCATCGGCGCGATGGAACGCGGAGAGGTCGACGGATGGAAAAGAGGCACAGAATAACGGAATAGAAAAACGTATCGCCTCATACTTTCAGTATGGGGTGATTTTGTGTTGAAACGACTGAAAAACGAGTTTTACTGTATATCCGGGATCAAGGCGGCATTGATCGTGTTCTGCGCTGCGGGAGCGGCTCTCGGAGTACTGACGTGGGTAACTTCGGGCGGAGCGGGAGTTTTCTGGCGGATAATGAGAAAGCCTCCCCTGACGCCTCCGCTTTTCGTTCTGTTCATTTTTTGGATCCTGACTTATCTTCTTTTCGGCGTCTTCGCCGCTATCGTCAAAGGAGCGGTAAAAAAGGCGTCCGGCGCGCTCGTCAATGCCGCAGCGGGGTTTTTCCTCGCTCTGTTCTGGTGCCCGCTTTTCTTCTCCGGGAGGTTCGCCGTCGCCTCGGCGGCGCTTTTCGTCTCCGGAGCAGTCCTCATCCCCGCGGCGGTAAGGTGTGGGCGGTTCTATACGTCCGTTTTTTTATCCGCCGTGCCGCTTTGGATCCTTGAGGCGTATTTCCTGTATCTTACGGTCGGTTTCGCCGTGCTCAACTGAAATCGGGTATTGACAAAAGTGTGCAAAAGTTGTATATTCTAATATGTAGTAAAATGCGTGTTCTGAAAGGAAGATCAAAATGAAGAGAATGAGAATAGCAGCCCTCGTTATGGCGATCGTTCTCGCCACGATGGGCTTGATATCATGCGGCGGAGAAGTCATTTCCGCAAACGTAAGACTCGCCGTTATCAAAATAAACCCGAACGGTTCGAAGGACCTTATCTGCGGGGTCATGGAGAGCGAGATCAAAGGAACGGCGAACAACCCGCCTACAGTCCTTCAGGCGACCCGTGAGATCCTTGAAGAAAACATGGTCCAGTACACCGTCGACGAAAGCGTGAACGGCGGTCGTATAACTTCTATCAAGAGCCAGAAAGAGCGCACCAAGGACGGCATCGTCTCCGGATGGATCTACAAACTGAACGGTCAGGACGCGACTGAACTCGCCAGCGAGGCGGTCGTCAAAGACGGAGATTATATCGTTTACTACCTCGATTCGTGGAGCAACTCCGAGGCGATCGACGATCCGGACGCTACGGATGAAGTCGGCGAAACCGAGACCGAGATCGAAACAGAAGAAGCGGTCGAAGACGAGACCGACGAAGGATAAAAACGAAAAATGCGTCTGGCGGCGGCGTTCCGGAGGAGCGCCGCCGCCTTTGAGGTGAAGGGATATGGTCAAAAAGATCACAGCCGTTTTTTTCGCTGCGCTTATATCCGCCGCGTTTACCGCCTGCGGAGCATCCCGCGAATACTCGTCCGACTTTTTCGCCATGGACACGTATATGTCTGTGAAGACCTGCGGAACAGACGCGACCGGCGCTGCCGAGGACGAGGCGAGGCGGCTCGAGACGCTTTTCTCCGTTACGGATGCGGAAAGCGAGATCGGGAGACTCAACGCAAACGGACGCGTCGATGCGTCTGACGAAACGGTCGAACTGATCGAAAAGGCGCTTGAGATCTCCGGGATAACGGACGGCGCGCTCGATATAACCGTTTATCCCGCCGTGAGAGCTTGGGGATTCACAACGGGCGAGTACTCCGTTCCCTCCCCCGAAAAGATCGAAGAGCTGCGCGATCTGATCGGCTTCACCAACGTGAAGACCGACGGCAATACCGTGTCGGTACCCGACGGGTATATGGTCGACCTCGGTGCGGTCGCCAAGGGATATCTCGGAGACAGAGTGCGCGATATTCTGAAAAACGAGGGAGTAACCTCGGCGATAGCCGACCTCGGCGGCAGTATCGTCACGGTCGGCGGAAAACCCGACGGCTCGCCGTGGCGCGTGGCTATACGCGACCCGAACGGCGACGGCTCGTTCGGGGTGATCGAAGTGAAGGACAAATGCGTCGTGACGTCGGGCGGGTACGAAAGGTATTTCACCGACGAGGACGGCGTGAAAAGATGGCATATAATCGACCCCGCGACGGCGGAGCCGGCGGACGCCGGCCTCCTCTCGGCGACGGTGATCGGCGAGGACGGCGCTTTGTGCGACGGCCTGTCGACTGCGCTCTTCGTCATGGGAGCCGAAAAAGCGGAGGCGATGTGGCGAAAAGAAGGCGGGTTCGAGATGATACTCGTGACAATAACGGGTGACGTTCTCGTTACGGACGGGATCAAAGATTCGTTCTCCCTCTCCGAAGGGTCGCCTTATGAATTGAAGGTGATAGGATGATAAAGACGAGAACGTGGATCGTCATTATCGCCGCTCTCGTCGTCGCCGCCGCGGGAGCGATCCTGTCGATCAGGTTTTTCGGCGCGCCGGGAACGACGGCGGAGATCGTCAAGGGAGGCGAAGTGCTTTATACGATCGACCTTGACAGGGTCGCGGAGGAATATAAGATCGAGATCGGCGAAACGGACGGCGACAGAAACGTCGTGACCGTGAAGCCGGGAATGATCTGCGTGTCGAGCGCGGACTGTCCCGAACAGATCTGCGTCAATACCGGGTGGGCGTCGAAGGACCATCCGTACCCCATCGTATGTATGCCGCACGACCTCGTGATCCGCATCGTCGGAACGAACGGAGAGGCGGACGCGGAAGCGGGATGAGATAAAAAAGATTTAGAAAGGAGGGAGACCGGATGGCAAAGCGTATAGTAACGGACGCCGTGCTCGCCGCGGTCGCCCTCGTTCTATTCGTCATCGAGGCGCAGATACCGCCGATCGTGCCGATACCGGGCGTCAAGCTCGGACTTGCGAACATCGTCACGGTATGGGCGCTGATGCGGATCGGCGCGCCCGACGCGCTGGGTATCTCGCTTATCAGGATCTCTCTGGGCTCGCTGTTCACGGGAACCTTACCGTCGTTTATCTTCTCCCTCTCGGGAGGTCTGCTGGCGTTCGTCGCGATCCTGCTGATGAAAAAACTGCTGAGGGAAAACCAGATATTCGTCGCGGGCGTTTTCGGAGCGATCTTTCACAACGCGGGGCAGCTCATCGCCGCCGCGATTGTCTACGGGACCGCGTCGGTGTTCGTCTGGTCGCCCGTCCTGATCCTGTCCGGGATCGTCACCGGACTTTTCACCGGTCTCGTCGCGCAGCTGCTGACGAAGAAGATACCGAAAACAATCGGTCAGCGCAGAAATTGACCGCGGGGTATTGCAAAACGCTGGGGAATGTGCTAAAATATCACTTGCGTCCGCGGAGGACCCGTGGGTAATACGTCTCCGTAGCTCAGCTGGATAGAGCGTCCGCCTCCTAAGCGGAAGGTCGATGGTTCGAATCCATTCGGGGACGAAAAAAGAAGAGACGCCATAGGCGTCTCTTCTTTTTTTATTCTCTCAACTGAGAACCATCGCCGAATTCGCGAAAGCGAATTCGCTGCGTGGCGATGCGCTTAGCTTTCAATTACGGTGTTCCCACCGCCACGCGTGGTTCGAATCCATGCCTGCAAGGGTTTGAGGAACTACATCCTGAGCAGAACCATCGCCGAATTCGCTCTGCGAATTCGCTGCGTGGCGATGCGGTTATTTCCACGATACGGTGTTCTCATCTTGTACGTTCCGTTTTCAGTACATACCGCAGTATATAAAGATCAGCAATCCTTTTTTCACAGCATCAAAAATGATTGCCTTTCGTATCTGAACTGCTTTTCTTTTTCAAATTGCAAAAATGTAAAGAAAACTTTGCAAAAGCTATTGACAAGTAAACTTGGTATTGGTATAATGTCATCGTGCAAAGAAAACTTTGCAAAAAAAGGAGGCGGTTTTCATGAAGAAAGAAGAAATCCTCGCAAAAGCACAAAGAGAAGGAAAAGAAAAGGATCTCCCTGAACAGGAAGCAAGAAAAAACGGAGCGTGGTTGGCTTATATAATCGGCGTTATTCTGTTAATCCTGGTAGATACCGTAAACGGATTCGTACTTCACTATGTAAACAGGGGCGCTGATTTCGCACTGTTTTCAATGCCGTTCGTCATTTTCACCGTTAAATACCTCAGGCTTCGGCGGCGCCATGAACTGGTCGCTGCGATCATCTGGGGTGTACTTGCGTTATCGATGCTGGTCATGTGGATTCTTCAGTTGAGCGGGGTAATCTAATATGGAAGACGAACTGATTCTACATAACAATCTCGCAGAAGTAAGGAAAGAGAAAGGACTGTCACAGGGAGAATTGGCAAAGATGGTCGGTGTTTCCAGAAACACCATCAGTTCAATAGAAACAGGTCAGTTCGGCCCGACAGCGAAGCTTGCGTTGATTCTATGCATCGCTTTGGACAGAAAGTTTGAAGAATTGTTTTATTTTTAACAGTCGCTCTTTTTTAATAAAAAACCGGAATCATGTTTCGCGTTACGAAATTCAACGATTTCTCCTCTTTTTTAAAAATGCAATCTTTACTCATAAAGACAGGGGAGTCGTTCGCCCCTGTTTTTTATGATACTCGCGCAAGCAGAGAACATCCGCTGAAAAATACGTGAGCATTTTTCTCCTCGATGCGATACGGTATTCTCAAAAACGCACCGAACCAGTTCAAACCGATTAAAAAGGGGCGCCGAAGCACCCCTTTTTCTTATCCTATTTTTTCGGTCCAGTGTTCGTACGCAAAGCGGTCCGTAAACATATACGATGCGACGGGCGAGCCGTCGGCGGGATCGAGAGTGACGTCGGAAACCGTAAGACTCCCCTCTCCGCTGTATACGAACGAATCACCGAGCATGTACGAATCCTCGTACTCGCCGTCATAGGAATAGCGGTCGCAGATTGGCTGGATCTCATCCCCGTCGTAAAGTTCCGTGGACTTGGCGACCGTCTCGGTCTGTCCGTCCGCATAGACGTATCTTGCGCCGGAGATCTCCGCTCCGTCGTCGCGGAAGGCGATCAGCAGTTCCGCGCGGTCTCCGTTGAGAAGGACCGGAACGCGTCCGTGAACCACCGTTTCGCCGTCCTCGACCGTGCAGTCGGTATAGTAGTAGGCGACGGGCTGACGGTTGATCGCGACCCACTTGTTATCGTATTCGCCTATCAGGTCGCCGTCGTCAGTGAAACTGAAGATCGTATCGAGCCCGAGGTCGATATAGCCCTTACCGTCGTCCAGGAAGACGTTGAGCTGCAGATCGGCGACTTTCTCCCACTCGGATTCGGGCATCGAAAGAACCGCTAAACCGTCTTTCTCTGTCCAGACGAGAGGCGCCGTGAGACGCGCGCCCTCAACGGTGTCGATCAGCGTCTCGGTAGGAATATCGCGGTCAAACGCGGAAGCGTCTCCAAGAAGAGAACCCAACAGCGAGTTCCCGCCGCCTCCGAGGAGCGAGCCGATCAGATCGGATACGCTGCCGGAAGGACCGGTTCCGCTGCCGCCGAAGAGAGAACCGAACGGCGACATACTTCCGCCTCCCGCCGCCTGACCCGTTACCTCAAGCGACGCGAATTTTTTAACGCAGGCGGTGTAATCGTCGTCAAAGCCCATCGCGTCGAGCTGCGACACTGCGCTGTTAACGCGGTTAGCGGAACGGTACGGGAAGTACGCCGCAAGCCCGTAAGCGTCGGTTATTCCCGAACTTACCTTATTATACTTCACGGCTCCGAGAAGCGCGTTCGCAAGATCCCGGCTGTCCTTTGTGTCCAGAAGCAGAGAGAGATGAACAAGGTCGATCTGATCGAGCCGGTTCTCCGCGCCGAATTCGCGCGTATCGCCTCTCGCCTTGGAGACCTCCTCAAACCCGTTGCTGCTTATCGCCTCAGCGGTACTCTTGGCAAACGCCTTAAGTTCGTCCGGAACGTTTTTCGAAAGCTCCGCAAGGTCGACGACGGAAAGAGTCGCCATCTGTCCCCTGCACTGCTGAGCGCACGTACTGACGAAATCGTCCGCTATGATCTTGCCGAGCGTCGGAGTATCGATCGCCGGATCTCTGCCGAGTTCGTTAAGCCAGCGCGTGTGATACCACCCTATACCGGGCTCGGTCTCCTCGCTGGCAATCAGATAATCGGAATACGGCGCCAGCGTAAGAGCCGTTTCGACCGTCGCCATCAGGCAGGCGTCAAATCCGATGAAATCGAACGTTACGCCGCCGTCCTTCAGCGCCTTCGCTATCGATGAGAGAGGCATGGAACCCGCGTTCGCGCGCGTTTCGTCATAGCCGAATCCGGCGACCGAACCTGAGCCGTGGTCCCACATGACCAGAATATTCCTGTTCGCCGGGTATTTATCGGCGCACCAGCGGATAAAGCCCGAAAGCGCCGTGGGGTCGGTCATCGCTTTCTTTCCCGCAGCGTCCTTTTCGAGCAGACGCAGACCTCCGTTTTCGAAAACGTAGATCTGGTGCGCGGAGTTCGATATCCCTTTCGTTTTCCACTGGCGGCATCCGCCCGTGTAGACGACCACGTTGACGTTATCTCCGAGATCCGCTCCCGCCATCTCGCGCAGGTCGGCGCTCGCCATACCGCTCTTTGATTCAAGGTCGGTACCGCAGAGATATACCATAACGGTAACCTTATCGCGACCGTTACCGTAAAGTACGGTGCGTTTTTCAGCGGAGGACGTCGCGTTCAGCTTGCCGGTGTTGTTGACGCCCTTCCACGTGCCGTCGCTGTATGAACTGTTGCCCAGAAAGCCGCCAAGAACGGACGACAGTCCTCCGCCCTGGTTCTGGGACGGAACGTTCTGCTGGTAATGAGAAGCGTCGGTCTGATTCCCGCCGCCTCCGAAGAGCCCGGAAAGGCCGGTGCCGCCGCCCGCGATCAGCAGAATGACAACAATAATTATTATAGGCAGGAAACTCTTTCCGCCTCCGGCGCGCTGTACTCCGCCATTTCCGGAGTTTCCGGCGTTTTGCCGACCCTCATATGCATCCTGTTTGCCTACAGGACCCGTTCCGAGTCCGGAGCCGTGAGTATGAACGCTTTGACCCGTCCCTCCGTCGATTCTCCGACGCCCGAACGGTCTGCCGCCTTTTCGGTCTGCCATAAAGATGATCTCCTTGACCTCATTATTCTGTTTTTATAATAGCAGATAGTTCGGAAAAATGCAATCATTACCTTGAAAGAAACGAAAAAACAGCCGGATCCCGCAGGATCCGGCACGTTTTTTGAACGTTCAGTCGATTATTGCGCCTTCGAATACTCCGTAGTAATCCGGTTCGATTTCCCTCTCGTCGAGTTCTTCCCTGTCGATCTCGGAGAAGTCGGTGAGACTGAAAGAGGTTATCGTGTCCGCGGTTCCGCTTCCTCTTGCAAACAGATAGAAGAAGTCGCCGATGAAGAGTCCGCGCAGCGCGTCGGACCATTCGCCGATGTCAACCGACGTCTTTATTTCAAATCCCTGTCCGTTCCAGGATACGACGTAGAACTTCGACCCATAGACATCGTCGTCACCCCACGTTTCCGCTCCGAAGCAGATCAAGCCGCGTTCAGCGTCTGCGAGAATGGCGTGATGGTCGTAAAGCGCCTCGCTGTAATACGCCCCGGGTATCGTGATCACCGAGATCTCGCTCATCGCGCCGCCTTCGTCCTCACTGAACATGGAGAGTTTGAGATTTCCGTCGTCGTCCTGACCGAAGCCGAAGAGCAGTTCGCCGAAGCGTCCGAGATAATCGGAGTGACCGGGGATCTTCAGCTCGTCGATCACGCGAGGAGCGGTCGGATCGGAGAGATCGACGTGGAACAGCGGGTCGGTCTCACGGTACGTTACGAAATATCCGTCCGTTCCCTCGAACCGGCAGGAGTAGATCCTCTCGTCCGGAGCGAGGCGTTCGAGTCTGCCCGTGACGTTCATCGCGGAATCGAGAACGTACAGATTGTTGTACATCTCGTCGTTCCACTCATCGCTGATATATTCGGGCCCGTAGTAATAATATTCGCCGTAATACTCTTCCGATCCGGTCTCGGCGTAGACGATATCGCCGTCCCTGTTTTCCGGGACGTCATAGTCCACGTTTTCCGGGAAGGATTCCGCCTCGCGCCACTTCGACTCATAGTTTTCGATCCTGATGCTCGTCACGACGCGAAGATAACCGTCGTACTCGTCCATTGAAAAGCTGTTGAGGATAGATCCGTCAAGGTTCGCTGCGCCCGCGAATGCGAGTCCTCCGTTCAGAGAGATCTTCGTGAGGATCGTATCGTATCTGTTGCTTCCGGCCGCGGTCGTGATACCGTCTTCGGTCGTCTCAGTCGAGTCGTATTTATAATCGGTCCGTGCGACAAAGATATTGTCCGCGCTCTGGTACATCGTTTCACCGTCGTAACCGAGGAGCGAGATCGACGATACGACGGAGGCGTCGGCGACGGAGACTTCCATAACGTTCAGATATTGACACGTGCTCTCCTCCGCCCCGCAGTATATCGAATCGGGCGCGATGAGTTCCGATTTGCCGTCCTCATAGACGGAGGGGATAAAAGTTTCGGGTTCGCTGCGGTCGAGTTCGCCGTAATATCTGTCGGCGGCGATAAGGTAAAGCCGTCCGTCAGTCATCCGGCTCGAGATACCTTCGCCGCTGACGGAGACCGAGGATACGAACGCAGGGGACGATCTGTCGGAAATATCGTATACGGCGGCGGTGAAGTACGAATCGCCTCCATAGAAAGGCATAATATAAACGGGGTCATTCTGACCGTTATCGCCGTTGTACCTGTAAGTGTGGGAGACGATTATCAATCTGTCGCCCTCGATATAAATATCCGGGACCGCCCACGTGACCGCAAGCGACGCGTCGGGTGTGAACGAGCCGTCTTCGCCTCTGTACGGGACCTTTGAAACGGAGTTCATCTCTCCGTTCTCCGCAGAGATGATATACACGTTTTCGCGGCTGACGGCGTAGACGTATTTTCCGTCGGTCTTAACGACGTCCGCCTCGTCGATCCCGTCGACCTGTACGTTAGTCCTCGTAAAAGTGCCCGCGGACAACTCGGGCGACGCGTCATTCGCCGGGGCGTCCGACACTTCGCTCAGGGACGTTTTTTCATCGACCCGCTCGGCCATGTCCGTTTCGATTTCTCCGTATCCCGGGTAGTCTCCGTCCGGCGCTTTTATCAGAAGATCGTAGATCTCTCCGTAATCGTGAGCGGAGGCAACCACGGCGCCTTTGACGTCCGGGACGACCGATCTCGTCATACCGCCCGAGTAATACGCCGCGAGAACCGCGCCCGCAACGAAAACGAAAGCGAGAGCAGCGGAGGTGATCTTTTTCACGGCGCCGCGCCTTCTTTTCTTTTCGGATCGTACCTTTTCCAGAACCTCGCTTGTCAGTTCGTCATAATTCTTCATGGGTGAAGCCCTCCTTTTCAAGAAGCGCGCGTAGCGCGCGCCTTGCGCGGAAGATGACGTTTTCGGTCTGCTTCCGGCTCTTTTTCATCGCGCGAGCCACGTCGTCGTGGCTCATATCCTCGAAGTAAACGAGATACAAAGCGACTCTGTATTCCTCACAAAGCTCGGTCATCGCTCTGTGGATCGCTCCGTCGCGCTCCGTCCTCAGAACGCGGCCCTCGAGCGTATCGAGATCCGCGGTCTGATCGTCGCTCGGCGAAACGATCTCTCCGCGCCGCGCTCTTTTCCGTATCAGGTCGATCGCCTTATGGCGGCATATCGCGTACAGATAAGTCCTGAGCGCGCTCTCACCGCGGAAAGCGCGTTTTTTCAGAGCGATCTCTACGAACGCGTCCGAGACTATCTCCTCGGCGTCGTCCGGATTCTTCACGAGCGTCGAAGTAAAAAAGGTCATTCCGTCCGCATAGGCGCGGATGACGTCGCCGAGAGCGGATTCATCGCCCGCGCGGTATCTCTGGTAGTTTTCAAGAGCCGAGGCATCGCCGGTCATTCCGTCTCTCCTTTCTTCCGGGATTTGCGTTTTCACCCATTAGTCGAACGATTTGACAAAAGTTCTCACTTTTTTTCGAAAAAAAACGGCCGCGCCGCTTTTTTGCGGTACAGCCGCGGTCATACCGTCTTAAGTGATCTGAGATATTCCTTCCGGTCGTCTGAAATGCGATAACTCTCGACAGATTTCCGGATTGCCCTGTTGTGAGTCCACGGATCGAGTCTTTGTTCTTCGATGAACGGGAGAACGGAATCATACTGCTTCGCAAGCGCCGTGGCGAAATACCACGCGACCATCATACGCACGTAATACTCTTCCGATCTGATCGAGGCGACGGCTGCGGGATACGCGGGATCGAAATCCTCGCCGAGAAAGTGCTCCATAAGCATTCCGACCGCAAACCGGACGGTATACGTTTTGTCCGACGCGATCCACCCGTCGATTTTTCCGAGAAGTTCGGGCTTGTGTTTTTTGAATATCTTCGGACTCATCTGATCGCACGTCGCCCAGTTGTCGACGAACGGCAGAAACGAATCCACTCCCGCGATACAGCGGTCGTAGTCTTTCATTCCCGAGAGGATGAAAGCGTGAAGCTGGTTCTCGTCGAAATACCGGTGAGGCAGCTCCGCCAAAAAAACGCCGACGTCGTTCCGCGCGGCTGACTCTTTCGCAAGGCGGCGAAGATCGGGCGTCCTCACACCGATGAAACGGTCCCGCGGGACGGTCGGAATGAGCCCCGCCTGAAAATCGCGGTATTTTTCATCACGCAGTTCAAAAAGATTGTCTTTAATTTCTTCGGTTATCATTTTAACTCCGTACTTACCGGTCTTTTATGATCTCAATTATCTCCGCGGCGATCCTGTCGACTTCTCGTTCTGTATTATCAACGCCGAGTGAGATCCGGACGGTCCCCTTTGCGTATTCTTCCGGAACTCCGATCGCACGAATAACATGCGACACTTCGGTTCTGACGCTGTCGCACGCGGCTCCCGTGGAAACTGCAATACCTTTGAGATCGAGCCGGTGAAGGATCGTCTCTCCGTCAGCGCCCCGGAATGAGAGACTCAGGAGTCCGGGGATGCGTTCTTTCGCGCCGTTTCTTATAAAGTCGGCGCCGCAGAGGCGCGACAGCAGGCGTTCCTCGAGTTTTACAAGGACTCCGTTCGCTTTTTTCATCCCGTCGACTCGCGACTTCAGCGCCGCCGCCGTGCCGACGATCCCTGCGACGTTTTCCGTCCCGGCTCTCATGGAACGCTCCTGCGCTCCGCCGAAGAAAAACGGGCTGAGCGGAGTTCCATTTTTTATATAAAGAAAACCCATTCCCTGAGGACCGCCGAATTTGTGGGCGGACGCGGAAAGCATATCGACGCCGAGTTCTCCCACGTCGATCGGTATTTTCCCGACCGCCGCGACCGCGTCGGTGTGAAAATACGCGCTGCGCGCGTGAGCGCGCTCCGCGAGTTTTCCGACCGGTTCGACAGTACCTATCTCGTTGTTCGCAAGCATTACCGAAACGAGCGTCGGGATCGTTCCTCCGCGTCCGATCGACGCAGAGAGAACGTCCGCGTCGACGACCCCGTCTTTGTCGACCGGGACGGTTTCCGCCGCCGTTTTCCCCCGGCGTTCGATCGCCGCCTCTCGGCAAGCGTCCAAAACCGCATGATGCTCTACCGAGGATACGATGATCCTCGCTTCACCGTCCGGGCGGAAGAAGCGTCTGATCGCCCAGTTGTCGCTCTCCGTGCCGCCCGACGTAAAAAAGATCTCATCGGGCGATGCGCCGATGAGACCGGAGACCGTCTCACGCGCACTCTCGACGGAAGCATGTGCACGCAAGCCCGAAAAATAGGGCTGCGATGCGTTTCCGTATTCCGACGTCAGCCACGGCGTCATCGCCTTGAGTGCGTCGGAACTGAGTCTTTCCGTCGCCGCGTTGTCGGCGTAGATGATCTCTTTCATATTATTGACCCTAAGCGGATTCCGCCTTTCCTTTTTTCGCCCGTCTTTTCCGGGACGCCTTCACTATCAACCAAACGACGAGACACCCGAACAAAACTCCGGCGGAATCATAGATCACGTCCTTAAACTCCATACTTCTTCCGGTTACGAACAACTGATGAAACTCGTCGGTTAACGCGTAAAAAACACCGGATCCGGCAGAAACCGGAAACGCGATCTTCGGCTTTACGCCCCATGAGGAAAAAGTGAGGTGGAACAGTACGCCCAGAAGCGAGAACTCAAAAAAGTGTCCCGACTGTCTGACCGCGCCGTTTATACTCTTTATGAAGTTGAGCTGCTCCGCAGGGGTCCACTCTTCAAAATCTCTCCAAAAGATCTGACCGATGAGACGGCAGACGCCCCCGCTCTCGTTTGTCGAATCAGACGCACTGCGCGAAGACATCACGAATATAAACGCCATCATCAGAACGGCAAGAACCGTGAATATCCATTTTAAGTACTTTTTCATTCGGAATCTCCGGGGAAGCGATTTGTTGTTCGTAGTATATTACTTGTGTCCTTCCCCTGTTATTACTGCGGGATTTTCACCGCGGGAATGTATTTTTTCAACTTCTTCCGGCGTTTTCAGGATGATAGGTCGGAACGATATCTTTGACTATTTTTCTTATTTCCTCACTGTTTCCGTAAGCAGCTTTCATCAGACCTGTGAGCTGTTTCAGAAATCTGTCAGTCTCGAACGGGATAGGCTGACCGATATGAATGAGATCGTTCGCCGTCTTTTTAAGTCCTTCCTCGGCCATTAGTTTTTCCTCATAGAGCTTCTCTCCCGGTCGAAGACCGGAATAAACGATCTTGATGTCTTCATCAGGCTTATAACCGGAGAGCTTGATCAGATTTCTCGCCAAAGTGTCGATTTTGACGGGACTTCCCATATCCAGCACGAAAATCTCACCGCCCGACGCGTACGTTCCCGCGAGAAGGACAAGAGAAACCGCTTCTTCGATCGTCATGAAATATCTGACTATATCGGGATGGGTAACGGTGACCGGTCCGCCGCGTTCGATCTGCTTTTTGAAGATAGGGATGACGGAACCGTTTGATCCGAGAACGTTGCCGAATCGAACAGCCACGAACTGCGTTTTAGCATTTTTGAAAGTCCTGTCCATTGCTTCCCCGTCGCTGTTTCCAAGCTCGGGATGAAGCGAAAGAGAAGGTATCTGCGACGCATTCCCCTCCTTGATCTTGGCGTCGAACGACTGTATGATCATCTCACACAGACGCTTGGATGCGCCCATGATATTAGTAGGATTGACCGCTTTGTCTGTGGAGATCAGAACGAATCTTTCGCATCCGTGAAGCATTGCCGCATACGCCGTTTTGAATGTTCCTATCGAATTGTTTTTTATCGCTTCATTCGGGCTGTACTCCATAAGCGGTACGTGTTTGTGCGCCGCTGCATGATAGACTATCTGCGGACGATATGCCGAGAACACCTCATTGAGCCGTCTGCTGTCCCTGACCGAACCGATCATAACTTTAAGATCCAGAGCGGGATATTTGTTCTGGAGTTCAAGCTGAATCGAATACGTGCTGTTCTCATATATGTCGAAAATAATCAGCATCTTCGGCTCGTGAGCCGCTATCTGTCGACAAAGCTCCGATCCGATCGATCCCCCGCCTCCCGTGACCATCACGACCTTGCCGTTTATAAAATCAAATACCTCCTTCAGGTCGGTCTTGATCTGATCGCGTCCGAGAAGGTCTTCGATCGCGACGTCCTTCATCTGCTTTACGGTGATCTGACCGAGCGCAAACTGATAAAGCGCGGGAAGCTGCTTGATCTCGCAATCGGTTTCGGCGCAGATACCGAGGATCTCTTTCCTGTCCTTCGCCTTCGCGGTCGGGATCGCGAGGAATATCTTTGTAACGTTATACTTCTTTACGTTGAGGAAAATATCGTCTCTTCCTCCGACTATCGGAACTCCCTCGATAAAGCGACCCCATTTGTTCGGGTTGTCGTCAATAAAGCAAACCGCACGGTCGTTCAGCTGTTCCGCGGTGTTCAGATCGCGGAGGATCATTCGCCCCGCTTCGCCGGCGCCTATTATCATAACTCTGCCGGTATTTCCGCCGAATTTCTTTGCTCTTCCTTTCAAAAACAGGAGAAAACGGAAAGAGAATCTGGGCACAATGAGAAGAACTGTCTGAACAATAAACCCGCCAAAGAAATACAAATACGGCATATCGCCGAGAAGCACGGTCATGATGATAAAATGCAGAAGAGATACAGTCGTCGAAGCAACGATCGTCCTGACAATAAGACCGAAACTGGCAAATCTCCACATACTGCGGTACAGTCTGAAAAAAACGAAAATCACGATAGAAGCGACGGCGTACAACGTGATGAACTTGGTATATTTGTCAAGATAGAACCTCGGTATCTGGGAAAAGAGAAAATCGGATCTGATCCAAAGGGTCACAAAATAAGAAAAATGGATCGTGACAAAATCACAGATGATCAGGCATATGGCAATAATCTGCCAATGCTTGATTTTCTTTTTAAGAGAACTGAATACAGCCATATAAGACTCCCGTTATGTCATTATTTTTTCGGGTAACACGCGGAAAGAGAGAGTGAGGTAACGTAAAAAAACATATTACCCCGTTTCCCGAGAAACGAACGCATAAAACGCGTATTTTATATTATACATCTTTTATGTATTCGGGTCAAGTCTTTAATCTGCGGAACGGAAGTGTGCCCGAAACGGTTATTCGGTAGACGTTCCGGGCGGACGGAGCGCCTGCAGGGAGCTCTCTCCTACGGCATATCTCACTTGACAGCATCGGGGTTTTTATCTATACTTAAAGCAAAGATATGATCGAGCCGAAAATTGAATCGGCGGTGAAAAAGAGATAAGTCGTTCTTGCCGTTCCCGCGTTTTCAACCGTGTTCTCCCGCGGCGTTCGCAGGATAACGCTCAGACCGTCGTTTCCCTTTGAGGAAAGCGAATCAAACCGACCGTATGAAAGGAGCTCGCAAGGCCTGATGGACGTACTTATATTCAGCGGACAAAGCAATATGCAGGGGCAAAGCGAGGCGCTTACCGATACCGTTCCGGTAGAGGAAGCCTTTGAGTACCGTCTCTTTGAGGACGATCTTATCCCGCTCAAAAACCCGGTCGGTGAAGACGTAACGAAGGAAGGGACAAAAGGAGAGGCGGGAAGCGACGGCACCGACCTGTCTCTTTGGCTCAGCCGCCACGCGCTCGGAGCCGCCTGGTGCGGATGCGACAATCCGGTCCCGGCGTTCTGCCGCGCGTATATCAGAGAATGCGGACGCCCCGTCGCCGCTGTACACGCCGCAAAAGGGAGCACCGTGATCGCCGACTGGCTCCCGGGCTCGGACTGCTACGGGATGCTGGTACGGAAAAGCCGCGCTGCCTTAAAGAAAACGGCACAGATCTCAGACGTCGGGGCGGTCTTCTTCATCTGGCTGCAGGGAGAGAGCGACGCGATCGAGGGATGCTCCTCAGCGGAATACAAGAAAAACATACTGATTCTTGCGGATTCTCTGAAAAAGGATCTTGATATCGATAAATTTGCCATTATCCGCGTCGGACGGTTTACGGAGGACGAACGTGATCTCGCCGTAATGAACGCGCAAAGCGAAGTCTGTTCCGAAAACCCGCTGTTTATAATGCTGACGGAAAAAGCGGCGGAAATGTGCGGCGAACCGAAGTTTATGAACCCGCGCGTCGGCGGTCATTTCAGCGCGGAGGGGTTCGCAGCGCTCGGAAACGAAGCGGGAGGTGTTCTGGGACGATTCGTCCACGACTCCCGCAGCAAAAAGGAGGCGATCGGGTCATGACGCTCAAAGGTTTAAAGGAAGAAATGAAAAAAGTACCCGCCGGGTCGTATCTTCCCGATTTTTACAGGGTCAGGGGATACGAGACGTCCGGATCTTCCGACCCGTCCGGGATCAGGGCGGACGGTATACGCGCGCTTTTTACTGCGCCCGAACCGTTTATATATAAAAACGACCTCATAGTCGGCAGTATCGCTTCTTACTTCGTTTCACCGTCCGACGAGGAAACGAAGACGGTTGAAAAATACATGGAGAAACACCCGGAGCGCGATTTTGTCAAAAACGGGGATCACTTCGCGCCCGATTATCGGACCGCCGTGGAACTTGGCGTCCCGGGTCTTATAAAGAAGATCAAACGATCGAAAGAGGATCACAAAAACGACCCCGGCGCCGTCGCGTATCTCGACAGTATGGAGAAAACTCTTCACGCGCTGGCTGAGAGATTTCTTCAGTACGCAGAAAAAGCGAAGGAACTTATCGGCTCCGAGGAGTACGACGGAGAACGTCTTTTTACAATTGCCGAAAACTGTTCGGCTCTTGCCAGGCGCGCGCCTCAAAGTTTCGAGGAGGGTCTTCAGCTCGTCTGGATGATCCACAACTGTTTCGTTTCCGAAGGCAGATACGCAATGGCTCTCGGAAGGATAGACCGATATCTCTTTCCTCTTTACGAAAAGGATATCGAAAGCGGCGTGATCGACGACGAATACGCGACGGATCTTCGGGCTTTCACTTTTATGAAGATCTGTGAAAGGCGGTTCTTCTGCGATTACGACGACGTCGTGAACATATGTATCGGAGGCGTCGACCGCGACGGGAAGTGCGCCGTGAACGGCTTGAGTTATTGCGTCCTTCACGCGGTCAGAGACGTGAATCTCCCGGGCCCCAATCTTTCCGCGAGAATAACGCCCGACTGCCCCGACGCTTTCCTCGACGAATGTCTGAAGGTCATCGGAACGGGACTCGGATATCCCGCGCTTATGAACGACGAGGTTAATATGGCGGCGCTCTCCCGGATCGGATACGATATCGGGGACGTACGTGATTACTGTATGGTCGGCTGTATCGAAAACTTCATTCAGGGCAAACAGCCGCCGTGGGTCGACGGACGGTTCGACCCCATTTGTTATCTGCTTGATATCTTTCAGAACTGCGACGGCGAAAGTCTCGACGGAATTACGTCAATGGATCGCTTTATGTCGGTATTTGAAGAGAAACTCGCTTCGGGAGTCGAAGAATACGTTTCGGGAACAAGGTCGGAATCCTTCGTCCCGGATCCCGAAAACCACACCGCGCCTTTCCTGTCGTGCTTCTGTGACGACTGTATCGGAAGAGGACGGGATATCAATATGGGCGGAGCCGTATATCCGTCCGTTCACGGCGCGGCGCTGATGGGAATAGGCACCGTGAGCGATTGCCTCGCCGCCGTAGAGAAGGTCGTTTTCATCGACGGGGAAGCCGCGCTTTCAGAGATAAGGGATGCGATCGCAAACAATTTCGACGGGTACGAAAAGCTCAGGCAGACCCTTCTCGCCGCACCGAAATACGGAAACAACGACGATTTCGTCGACAAATACGCCGTCTGGTATACGAAAACGCTGTCAGATATGTTCGACAGATATAAAACCGCAGACGGAGGCGCGTACTATACCGCTATGGCGGCGAACACCTCGAATATTTGGGCGGGCGATTCACTCGGCGCGACTCCTGACGGGCGGCTTGCGGGTATGCCTCTTTCCGACGCCGCCTCGCCCACGTACGGGCGCGACGAAAAAGGGGTAACGTCGACCCTGCTCAGCGTTTCCAAACCGGATTACACCCGCTGCGCGTGCGGAACGGTCGTAAACCAGAAGTTCTCTCCGTCCGCGTTCAAAGACGGAAAACGGGAGAAACTGCTCAAGCTGATCCGCGTATATTTCAGCCGCGGCGGACAGGAAATACAGATCAACTCCACGTCGCGCGAAGTCCTTGAGGACGCGATGAACAATCCCGAAAAGTATCCTTCCCTGGTCGTTCGCGTCTCGGGATTCTCGGCGATCTACGTCACACTTGACAGGCAGGTCCAGCGCGATATTCTGAGCCGGACGCAGCACGAAACGGTATGAAAACGCTCAACGTGTCGTGTATCCAGCACTTTTCGACCGGAGACGGTCCCGGGATCAGAACGACGGTGTTCCTGAAAGGATGCCGTCAGAGATGTCCGTGGTGTCACAATCCCGAAAACGTGCCGGACGACCCGGTGACGGTCAGATACGGGACGACCGGGAAGAGCGTCATCTACGGGAACGTGATGACTTTTGACGAGATACTGTCGGAGGTGATCGCGGATAAGGAGTTTTACCTTGCGAGCGGAGGCGGCGTCACGTTCAGCGGAGGAGAGCCGATGCTTCAATCGAAAGCGCTTTCCGAATTTGAAGAGATCATTAAGGAAAACGGGATCCACACCCTGATAGACACGGCGGGATGCGTCCCGTGGGAAGCGTTTGAAGACGTGATCGACCTTACGGACACGTTCTTCTGCGACTATAAAACGGCGGACGCGTCTCTTTACAAGACCGTGGTCAAAGGCGACAGGGATCTCGTCCTTTGCAATATTCGCCGGCTGGTCGAAGCGGGAAAAGACGTCCGCGCAAGGGTGCCGCTCATACCCGGCTTCAACATAGACCCCGCCGGGTGCGAAAAGATGTGCGAAGACCTGCTCCGGTCGGGCGTGAAAAACGTCGATCTGCTTCCTTTTCACCGCCTCGGTTCCTCAAAATACGCGGGAATGGGGCTGGAATACGCGTACGGATCGGTCGCGCCGCCGGGTGAGGGCGAGATCAGCGGCATCAGGAGCGTTTTCGAAAAATATTTTCGCACTACGGTCGAATGATCCCGCGAAGATGAAATCGTGTTTCCGCAAGCCGCGCATACGGCATGCGCCGTATGAACGGTGCTGGAGGCGGAAAGCGAACGGCTGAGACAAAAGAAATAAAGCAAAAAAAAGGAGAAAACTATGAACTTAGACGCCATCATTTTTTTGATTCTTTACTACGGTATTCCCGTCTTATCTCTGGCAGCGGTCGGGATATGCGTTTTAAGATTCGTAAAAGCGAAAAAGATGCAGAAAAGGTATCCGTTGACCTACACCGATCAGGAGGTCAGAAAGTATAAGAACGCCCTGATCGCCGCTTCGGTGATCTCGGGCGTCGTCATTTCGATCCAGATCGGGATCGCGGTCCTGATCGGAATAGCGTTATCTCATATGTGAGGCGCGCATGAAAAGACGAACGTTCTTTATCATCCTCGTCTCCGTCTGCGCCGTTTGCCTCGCTCTGACCGTCGCTCATTTCGTGTACGCCGCGTGGGCGTACAACCGCAGTTCCATAATCTATTTCATAGGAAAGGAGCTGTGGTGATTTGAAGCTTGTCAAACAGATCGGCGCCGTCATCCTCACAGTCGTTCTTTTCGCCGCGTTCAATCTCAGTATATATATGTTTCTGACGCGGCGGCTCTCAAACAATTTCGGAGGAGCAGGGTCCGCCCGTATGATAGACGTGGAGAAATATCTTCCGTTCGAGGAAAAGTCCGATCTTCCGAGGATCACGTCTTCCCTGAAGCTATCGGGCGACCTTCCGGTTCTCGACGGCGCGGCGGCTCTTGTCCCGGTATATGCTGCGGTGATCGACAACGTTTACCCCGAAGGATGCGTAACGTTTGACGGAGGCGTTTTCTCAAGCGACAATTATTACGGCGAGAATTTCGCTCCCGACAGCGCGATGCAGTATAAAAACACCGTTCGGGGCTACAAAGCGATCGTCGACGGGGTGACGGACGTCTTCTTCAGCGCCGGACCGTCCGAGGAGCAAAAAGCGTATGCCGAAGAAAAAGGCGTCGAACTCGTATACGTCCCGATCGGACTTGAAGCGTTCGTTTTCTTCGTAAACGCGAACAACCCGGTTGAAGAACTATCGGCGGATCAGATACGCGATATTTACGCCGGAGAGATCAGAAACTGGAAGGACGTCGGCGGGGCGAACAGGATAATCAATCCGGTAACCCGCCTCGAAGGAAGCGGAAGTCAGACCGCGTTTTTGAATTTCATGGGCGACAAAAAGATAGGCCGTAAATCTCTCTTCTCCGTCACGGGCGGATCGCTGGGGTTTTCATTCCGTTATTATATGGACGGTATCGTCGCCGACGATTCCGTAAAGATGATCTCCCTGAACGGGGTTTATCCGAGCGCGGAGAATATCAGAAACGGCGCGTATCCCGTCGTCGCCCGGTTTTACGCGATCTACAGATCGGACAATGAAAACAAAAACGTACCCGTTCTTATCGAATGGCTTCTGTCGGAAGAAGGTCAGGAGATAATCGAAAAAAGCGGGTACGTCAGATTACCTGAGAAAGGATGACGAAAATGAAAAGAATTCTCACCTTCATTCTGACGGCTGTTATGCTTGCCGGGACGGTCGCGGCGACCGTTTCGGCGGACGTCCCGGCGTTTTCGGACGTCGCGCCGGGAAGATGGAGCTACGGCTCCGTCAGTTACGCGTATGAAAAAGGATATATGAACGGCGTGGGAGGCGACAGGTTCGATCCCACGGGAACGATGACCCGCGCGATGGTCGTCACCGTCCTGTGGCGGCGCGAAGGCGC
>JAFWTH010000138.1 GCA_017518975.1 Clostridia bacterium | reverse complement strand
GTCGCGAGCTGTTCGCGGGTGATATATGCGTTCGGCGCGAACGTCGTCGCCGTCATTCCGTTCACGACGCCGGTTTCCTTCGCCCACGCGACGGCGTCGGCGTACCACGCGCCCGCGGGGACATCGGAAAAGCCGCTCGGCACGGTCGGTGCGGGAGATCCCTCGCGCCGCCACAGAACGGTCGCGACCATCCCTCTGGTCAGGGCACCGGTGGGATCGAACTTACCGTCCCCGATACCGTTCATATATCCGTTATCGACGGCGTACTTTATCGCCGACGCGCTCCAGCGATCCTCGGCGACGTCCGAGAACTCGATCTTCGCCGCCCCCGCGGGTATCGCGGCGGCAACGCAGGAGAGGATCATGAGGGTCGTGAAGACAAGCGAAAGAAGTTTTTTCATTTTTTTCTCCCGGGATTTTTTGCTTGAGTTCATTATATCAAAAGGAGGGGGATTATTCAACAAGGTTTTATTAGCCGCGATTTGATCAAATGCGCCTGCGGGCGCGGGATCCAAGGTTCGGACGCCTGAGAGGCGTCCCTACGGATGACGAAATGAAGTGACTGTAGGGACGGCACTCTGCCGTCCGTACAATATCACGCGGCTTCGCTGCGGTATGATTAAAATACGCCTGCGGGCGGTTTTAAAGTTCGGACGCCTGAGAGGCGTCCCTAGGGTAACAAGAGTTACCCTACGGAGATGAAATGAAGATTGTATAAAACGATATACCGCCGCAACTGCGTTACGGCGGTATAATATCGGACAATATCAGTATCTTCCCATAAGTTCAAAATGATAATCCGGGAAATCGACGCCGTCTCTGATGCGGTAGTCGCCGCGGGTCGGGTTGACGAATATCGGGTTTTCGCTGTACGCATAAGCCGCGTTGTCCCCGACGGAGCAGTAATCCGCCGAGTCGTAATCAAGTCGGATCGAGAGGTCCGAGTTCTCGTTCACGAAGACGTTTCCCCTGATCTCGTTTGCCGGCGCAAGATAGAAATTGCGTTCCGCGACGTCCGCCGTATCGAACGAGAGCGACAGGATCCCGGGGCGCCTCCCCTCAAGCGCTTCCGCGTATCCGGGCACCGTCCCGCAATACTCCCTGACTTTTGCCCATCTCGCGTCGTGATAGTAGAGCGGCCACTGTGCGTGCGCTCCCTCGCCGAGTTCCTTGAACATGGCGGTATACGACTGTACCGAGATCAGTAAGCGGTGGATGGCGGCGTTATCCGAGAACCGGTTGTCGCGCCCGGCTCCTGCGAAGACGAGCGAGAGACCGTCGAAGATGAGGTTGGAGTACATCTCGGTCCCGCACTCGCCGTCGTCGGCGTAGAGGACCAGCCTTCCGACTCCCGCCGCCTCGCGCATCGGACGGAACAGATTATACCTTATCACGCAGTTTCCGTCCTGATTTCCCCAGGAGTAAATGATGCCTCCGTCCTGAGAGTTGTACATCGCGCCCGCGAAGTCGTTGTATTCGATCAGGACGTCGAACGAATTCGTATACGTCACGGCGCACCGGCTGCACTTCTCGAAAAGGCAGTGGGAGACCGTACCGCCCCCGGCGTCGTCGAAGATGACCGCGCCGTAAACGTCGAACGTCAGATTTGCGCTCGCCACGCGGCAGTTGTCGATCAGCGCGTCGACGCGCCTCTCGTATCTGTCCGGTCCGCTCGCGGAATCGTGGATGATGACGGCGGCTCCGAACGACCGGTCGAAATCGCAGTTCACGATCTTCGGGACCATCCGTTCCCCGCGGCAATAATCGAACATTACCTGGAAGTGACCCGTTGAGTCGTGAAAAGAGCATCCGTCGAGGACTATCTCTTCGGAATGAGAAACGTAGATGAATTCTCCTTCCGCGTTCTCAAACGAAAGACCGCGGAAAGTCACGAATCCGACGTCGTGCGCTTCGATCATGCAGCTGTGTTCCTCCGCGAGTTCATCGAGACCGATCGACACGAGATAATTCATGTCGAGGACCTTCTTTTCGCCCGAACCGAGCGGGATCTCGTATTTGCCCTGCGGATCGTAGACGTAAAGCATGTTTTCCGCGGGATCGATCCAGTATTCGTGCGCGTAGTCGAGTTCGTACGGCGCGTTCGTGAGGCAGATCTCAATGCCGAGACCGGTCACTCCCTTCCATCCGCTTCTCATTCTGCCGCCTTCGGCATCGTACCAGTTTTCTATCGACAGTATACCGCTGTCCGCGTCGTATCCGGCGACTCTGAACGTGTCTTTTCTGTATCCGCGGACCACGTAACCGTATATTTTCAGCGTTTCGAACGCTTTTTCGGTGTACCGCGCGAGTTTGTTCGCCGCGACTGCGTTCGTAACCTTGAGCGACGTGTCGTCGTTTGATTCCGCCGCGAACAGAAAGGCGTCGGTTCCGTCCTCGTATTTGTTCGGCAGACGCGCCTCAACGCAGAACGTCTCCTCGTCGAAAAGCACGAATTCGTCGGGGGCGGGAACGACGTCGAGCAGATCGTCAAGATCGATCCTCCTGATACGGTCCGCCTTCGACGGGTTGAAAAAGCCCTTTTCGGCGTCCGTCAGCGGCAGCATATCGTCTGCGTCGAACGTTACTCCTCCCGAAAATGTGACGTCTCCGTCACCGTATCTGCAGTACGTTACCGGGCAGTCGGGAGTACCGGAGTCCTCAGCCGTCAGTTCTATGGAGAGAGGTCCGTAATCGCCCGCGAAAAAGGCGACTTTGACTCCGTCCCGTCCCGTTTTGTCGAGCGTGCGCACCGCGTCGCGGGCACGCTCCCACGTCCTGAAAGGATGAGCGAACGATCCGTCCGCCGTATCGTCGCCGTCGACCGCTACGTAGAAGTCCGCGTCGTCGACGAGCGGATACTCGGGTTCGGTATAGTGAGAGAAAAGAACGGGATCGTTATATGCGAGAATGAAAGTATCGTCGTATCTCTCGATGATCGCGGCGAACTGCTCGCGCGTTGCGTTGCCCGACGGTGCGAGACGGTTTCCGTCCGTGCCGTTGATCAGTCCGGCTTCCACAGCCCATTCGAGCGATTCTTTCGCCCAGGCGGACGTTTTTTCATCGTCCGCGAAAGGGGTGAGGTCGGCGCGCTCCGGCACCGATACCGGCGCGGTCGACGAAAAGCGGAAAAGCATCGTTGCGAGCTGTTCGCGGGTGATGAAAGCGTTCGGCGCGAACGTCGTCGCCGTCATACCGTTTACGACGCCGGTCTCCTTCGCCCACGCGACGGCGTCGGCGTACCACGCGCCCGCGGGGACGTCGGAAAAGCCGCTCGGCGCGGTCGGCGCGGGTGATCCCTCGCGCCGCCACAGAACGGTCGCGACCATCCCTCTGGTCAGGGCGCCGGTGGGATCGAATTTGCCGTCCCCGACACCGTTCATATATCCTCGGTCTACGGCGTACTTTATCGCCGACGCGCTCCAGCGACCCTCCGCGACGTCCGAAAAGCCGGACGAAGACGCGGATATCGCCGTGATACAGGATAAAGTCATGATCATCGCAAAGAAAACGGAAAGAATTTTTTTCATCTTCTGTGGATCCTTTCGGTTTTGTACTTCGATTTCAGTATATCACCGAAACTCGGATAAATCAATCGTTTTGAACGTAAAACAGTACCGATAAAACGTCCGCGGTTCCGGAACGTTTTTCGCGGTACAATCACAAATTGCATTTTCTTTCTTTTTCTAGTATAATAAAGCGTAGAATGACTGATAGTCCGACGAATAACGATTTGATGGAAGCGTATAATATGTATTTGAAAAACAGCCGTCGCCACACCGCGCGGCTTTTGCCCGCCGCCGCACTTATCGCGGCGCTGCTCCTGATCTTTTCCTCCTGTCGGGACGTCGGATCGCCCGTCGGCACGGCGGAACGAACGGAGACCGCCGCGCGGACGGAGACCGTCCGGAGTTCGGAAACCGCGACGCAGACGGAGACCGCCGAAGAGACCGTGCCCGAGACTGCCGCACCGGAAAAGACGTCGCCGTCCGCCGACCGCTCGGGAGAAGAAGTATATAAAGCTCACGGCGAGCTGACGCCGGTCGATTACGACTCCCCCGCCCTGCTGCCCCGCACCGAAGACGCCGGACAGGGTTACATAGACGGTATGACGTTTCTTTGCGATTCGCCGTTTTACTGGCTGAAGCCTTTCGGACTGCTTTCGGACGGTCCCGACACGACGCAGGTCTGGACGGGTCCCGAGGGCACGATGACGCTGGGTTATCTCTACGGATTTGAAATACTCGATCCCTTCGACAACACCCTGCGCACGATCCCCGACGCCGTTGCGCTGCATCGGCCGCCCATGATACTGATCACAGTGGGGATCAACGGCGTCGCGCTGTGGGACGAGGCGGAATTCGAAGGGGCGTACGTCGATCTGATCAACGAAATCAAAGCGGCGAGCCCGGACACCGTTATCCTGACGCAGTCGATCCTGCCGATCGCGCCGTCGTACGTCCACTGGGGAATGATAACAAACGCGACGATCACCGCCGCTAATTCGTGGATCCTGTCCGTTTCAGAGGAATGCGGTCTGCACTATCTTGACACCTTCTCCGCGCTCGTGGGAAAAGACGGAAACATCCGTCCCGAACTCGTTAAGGACGACGGTCTGCACGCCAATGAAGACGGCCTCAAACTGGCGCTCGAATACATACGCACACACGCCTATATCCCGGAGACGGACGCCGCGGAAGGTCCCGGCTCGTAATATTCGAATAAAAACCCGTGAACCGGTCTTATCAAATATGTATTAAAACAGGGGGAGTGAACGATATGTACGTACTGAACAAAGAAGAATGGCTAAAACGGTATAAAGGGAAACTCTCGGAAAGAGACCTGGCTCTCATGTCGCGGGCGTACGAGGTCCTCGACGAAAACACCCTGAAAAAGGAAAACATGCCCTGGGGAGATACCCCCGCTATCACGCCCTGGCTCAGCTGCCCGGGACTCTGGAACTGGGATTCGGTCTTTCACGGAATGACGGTGTCGAGATACAACAGCGTGCTGGCGCAGGATACGATAGACTGTTTCGCGAAGTTCCAGTGCGAGAACGGGATGCTCCCCGACGTTATAACGCTGAGAGGATTTCTGGCGGACAACGCCTCCAAGCCGCCCGTTTTCCCGTGGGGGATACTGACCGTTTACAAGAGAACAAAAGATACCGATTTTCTCCGCAGGAATTACGAGCGTTCCGTCAGATATGAAGAATTCTGGCGGAGGGAACGTTACGACGGCAGGATGTTCTACTATTCCGCGCAGCGGGATATCGAAAAGGACGATTACGAAGCGCCGAGATTCGAATCCGGCTGGGACAACTCGCCGCGTTGGGACAGATGGCCGATCACCGAGCTTCACCCGATAGATCTCAACTGCTATATGGTCCTGTACTACCGCTCGATGGCGGAGATGGCGGAAATACTCGGTTTTGACTCTGCGGAGTGGAAGAGAAAGGAAAAAGAACTCGAAAAGAAGGTCGAGGAGGATCTTTACAACGAGGAGACCGGCGCGTATGTAGACAGAAACCGCCTGACCGGCGAGTTCAGCGCAGTTCTCTCTCCCGCAAGCTTCATGCCGTTGTTTATCGGGATCGCGCCGAAAGAACGTGCGGAGTCGATGAACCGATACGCGAAAGATCCCTCGAAATTCTATCCGGGCATGCCCTCCGTCGCCTACGATGACAAAGGCCACGATAAAAACTACTGGAGAGGTCTTACGTGGCTCAACGTCGCGTATTTCGCGGTCAAGGGCCTTTACGATTACGGATACGTCGATACAGCCAAAGAGATCAAAGAATATATTCTGAATATGTGTTACGATCTGCTGCCCGATATTTATGAGAATTACGATTCACTCGAAAGGAAAGGGTGCGGATGCGAGCATTTCTCCTGGAGCTCCGCGTTCATCATCGAGTTCATTCTCGAAATAAAGTAATACCGTGCAAACAATAGATCAGGCGCTCGACAAGCTGGAGCGGTCAAAGTTCCGCTCGGGCTTTCACCTGACGAGGAAAGAACGTGCGTACCTTGAAGAAAAAGGTATGGACGTGATAAGACGTCACGCCGAGGACTTCGTTCGGCAGAAACTTTCGCCCGCCGAGCCGAAAAACGACGGGAAACAGACCCCGATGCACGGACATCCCGTATTCAAGGCGATGCACGCCACCGCCTGCTGCTGCCGCGGATGCCTGAACAAATGGTATCGGGTCCCGATCGGCAGAGAGCTGTCCGAGAACGAACAGAAAAAGATAGTAAACCTGCTTATCGCGTGGATCGAGCGGAAGGAAAGCAAACAAAGTCAGTAAATATCAGGATCCCCGGCTCGCGCCGGGGATCCTGCCGTTATTTGCGTTTCCGCGGGGAAAATCAGTATCTGCCGATCATCTCAAAACGGATATCCGGGAAGCCCGCGCCGTCCCTGATCCGGTAGTCGCCGCGCGTCGGGTTGACGAACAGAGGATTCTCGCTGAAAGAAAAGCACACGTTGTTCTCTATGATACTGTAATCGTCCCGGGCATTCACGTCCTGGGGACTGCGAAGGATATACGCGTTGTCCCGTACGTAATTGCGGGGGTACAGAACGAAGCTCGGTTCGTTCGCGCGGGTGACGTCAAGCGAAAGAGACGAAAGTTCGGGAAAACTGCCGAAATACTGCTCTTTCAGCGCGGGATCGGAATCCAGTACTCCCAGGAAATCCGTCCACCTCGTGTAGAATGCGTTTGCGCGCCCGTCCCCGAGGATCGTCTCCGGGTCTCCGGTCTCTGAGAATCTCTCCAGAGACCCGCTCACACCTCCCACCGAGAGCATAACGTTCGAATCGATCATTATATTGTCATGGATATCGTTGGATCTGCCGTCGTGGATCACGACCGCCGTGTCGAAGAACAGATTACCGTATATCTCCGCGGCGGGCTCGTTGTCGTCAAGGTAGATCGCATATCTGTCGTACAAACCGGATTCCGTCGGATAAAACAGGTTGTAACGTATCTTGTTTCCCCAGTCTCCCTGACTGTTCCCGAAGGAGAACGCGCCGCAGTCCTGATTGTCGCGCATGACGTTTTTGAAAACGTTGTACTCGATAACGTTATTGACGTTATCGTGACCGCCGGAGCCGATCGCCGAGTGGTTGCAATTCTCGAACTCGTTGTGAGACAGCACCGCTGCGTTGCATCCGCTGACGTCGACCGCGGAGCCCCATTCCGTGAGATTCGCGTATGTGACGCGGTTGTTGTCGAACAGGAAGTTACCGCTGCCAGTCAGCGGGTCTCCCGTATCGCATCCGCCGTCCACCTGCACTGCGTGGCCGGTAAACACGGAAAACTCGCACGAGGTGATCGCAGAATCGAAGTCGGCGCCCCTCCGTCCGTTTACCGTTACCGCCGGGTCGGCGGAGCAATCCTCGAATCTGCACCTGTCGAGGGTGAGTCCCACTACGCCCTCGGCGTCAAGGATCTGTCCCCTGTACGCCTTGAGAGTGAGTCCCCGGAACGTCACGTAATCGCAGGAATCCATGACGATCCCCCGGTCGACGACGGGAAAAGTGTACGTCCCGTGCGGATCGTATACGTACATTGTGCGGGTGTCCTCATCGACCCAGTATTCCCCTTCCGCGTCAAGATCCTCCGACATATTCAGCAAAGCGGAGGCGTGATATTCCTCCCACGGGAACTGACCGAAACGGAGGTGTCCGTATCTCGCCTGAGACACGTCGGCGATAATGAGATCGAGATCCCCGGTCTCCTCGTCCACCGTATATCCGCCGACGTCAAGCGTGTCCTTGTACCATCCGAGAGTCAGATACCCGTAAAGCTTCAATCCTTCCAGCGTGTGATACACGTTGAGTATCCGCCGCTTCATTATGGGCATGCTTATCCTGATCTCGTGATCGCTGACGGTAGAACCGGCGCCCTTCATGAGATAGTCGGTCGAGTCCGGATACTTGTCGGGAAAGCGGGCGATCCACATAATGCCCTCTTCGCCGAACAGAACGTCGCCGTCGGAATATCCGGGAAGTACGGTCCCGATATCGGCTTTTTTTATTTTGTCCGCTGCGGCGGCGGCAAACAACGTTCTTTCTCCTTCGTCTATGGGCTCGAACCGGTCTTCGGATATGATCGTCCCGCCCGTTATGACCGCCTCTCCGTCGCCGTAACCGCAGTAGATCACCGGATACTCCTTCGTGCCGGAGTCCTCGGCGGTCATGGTGACGTTCCCCTCGTGATACTCGCCCGCCCTGAACGCCACGACGACGCTCCTGCCGGTGACCCGGGACTTCAGCCCGCGCGCCATTTCAACGGCGCGTGCGAACGTGGCGATCGGATGGTCGAAGTCGCCGGCCGCTCCGTCGTCGCCGTCGGGTGAAACGTAGATATCCGCGTCCGTAACGAGCGGATACTCGCGTTCCGTGTAGTGAGATCGCAGAACGGCGGTATTGTAAGCGAGTTTGAAACTTTTGTCGTATCTTTCGATGATCGCGGCGAACTGTTCGCGCGTGGCGCCCTCGCCCGGTGCGAGACGGTTTCCGTCCGTGCCGTTTATCAGTCCCGCTTCGACAGCCCATTCGAGCGATTCTTCCGCCCAGGCGGACGTTTTTTCATCGTCAGAGAACGGAGTCAGGTCAGCCCTCTCGGGAACCGATACGGGTGCGGTCGACGAAAACCTGAACAGCATCGTCGCTAACTGCTCACGGGTGATATAAGCGTTCGGAGCGAACGTCGTCGCCGTCATCCCGTTGACGACGCCCGTTTGCTTCGCCCACGCGACGGCGTCGGCGTACCACGCGCCCGCGGGGACGTCAACAAAGCCGCTCGGATCTGTCGGCGCGGGGGAATCCTCACGCCGCCACAGAACGGTGGCGACCATGGCGCGGGTCAGGGGTCCCGCGGGATCGAATTTTCCGTTCCCGACGCCGTTCATATACCCTCGGTCCACGGTGTGTTTTATCGCCGACGCGCTCCAGCGGGTCTCCGCGACGTCCGAAAAGCCGGACGAAGCCGCGGATATCGCGGTGACGCACGACGCGGTCATGATAAGCGCGAAGATAAGCGAAAGAAATCTTTTCATTGTTTTCTCCCGGGACTTCTTTGTTTGAGTCCATTATATCAAAAGGAGAGGGATTATTCAACAAGGTTTTATTTGCCGCGATTTGATCAAATACGCCTGCGGGCGCGGGTTTAAGGTGCGGGGGAAGCAGATCCTTCGACTCCGGTCTTCGACCTTCGCTCAGGATGACACGTTTTCTTCATTTCATGTCATTCTGAGCGGAACGAACGCAGTGAGTGAAGTCGAAGAATCTAAAAGCTGTTTTAAGGTTCGGAACGCCCTCGTGAATATTTGCAAAGACGTATTATTCGGTCACCGATTCACGAGACGAAATAATTTGCATTGAACCGCAAATTATTTCCGAAAGAAACCGTGCTCGATCGAGGCGTCCCTACGGCACACGAAATGAAGAACGCAAAAAAGCCTTCCCCTTGAGGAGAAGGCAAATGAAGTGAGGAGGCATTATCTCTGAGAGATCGGTGAGATGAAGACTCTGAAGATCGCTCCGCAAACGCCGCCCCCCCCGCCCAAAGACCGCTGTTGGCGGCGTTGACGATCGCGTCCGTTTCAAGACCGGTAATGCCGATCTTTCTGATTTCGACTGATCCCATATCCCCTCTCCTGTCATAATCGTTTCTCTCAACAGGACTTTAGCATATCCGGACCGATAATTACAATCCGTTTCTTCTATTACCTGAGTATACAAAACGGAACCGGCACCGATTAAATACCGGCGCCGGTTCTCTGCTTGAAAATCAATATCGTACCACACGAGCGGTTATCTTACCCGTTCGGATTCTCGACGTACGCTTTCGCCGCGGCGTAATAGCGGTACAGGGCTGCCACCGTGAGCTGCGCCGCGCCTCCGCTCTCCGAGTTCAGCGCCGCTCTCACGTACGACAGAGGGGACAGAACGATCCCGGCTTCATTATCTCCCGCCGTCACCGTGACGGAGTAAACGTCGCCCAGTCCGGGCGCCGTGATCCCGGGGATCTCGATCAGATATCTGCCGTCCTTCAACTCCTCGCACGCGACGGATGCGCCTTCACACTCCGCGGCGACGTCTCCGGTAAAGTCGTCCGCGAGCGTCAGGTAGATCCGCATCGCCGTTTCCGAATCGAGAACGAGCGAGAAGCCCGCGCCGACGACCGCGGAATCGCCGGCGTTCAGCTGCGCGGTACGGTCCGACACGCTGTTCTTCACGCTCCCGACGTCGCTTTCGGTGATCCCGCCCGCCGCGGGCATCGCGGCGTGTTCGACGCCGAGCGTCCACTCACGCAGCGGATCAAAGTAAAGCTGAGCGTAGTGGCCGTAGTCTGCGATCGCACGGACAAGCGCAACGGCGTTGCCCGGGAAGTCGTCCGTATTTTCAAGAACGTAATCGACGTAGTCCTTCACGGAGTAGGTGATCGTCTGTTCTCCGTCCGGCCAGCAGAGCGTCGCCTCGATCCCGTCCGCCATCTCGACCGAGTTGACGAAGCAGGTGAAGCCGTAATATCCGTTGCCGTCCGGATCGGTGCAGGTCGGGTCGAACGTATCCGTGAAGGTCTCCCCGTTCACGGAGAACACAACGGCGACGTTTTCGCGCTCCGTCTCGGCGAGTCCCGACAGGTCCGCGTAGAAGTTCACGCCGATCTGACCCGTCAGCAGAAGGGTGCAGGTCTTGAATTCCGGCGGGTTTACCGGATCGAAGACCGCCGTGACCGTCACGGGGCAGGCGGGCATTTTGAATTTGTTCTGTGAACTGATCTCTATGTCCTCGGGGTACGTCTGCCATCCCTTGAATTCGTATCCGTCGCTTGGCGTCGCGGTGAGCTTGATCGTACATCCCGTCACCACAGGCTGGTCATCATTATACGTCACGTTGCCCCTTTCGGCAACGTTCGGTTCTACGTTGAGTTCCTGCGGGTCTCTCTCAAACGCCGCGACGTATTTTCCTTCCTCGATGTGATTGGACGTATAGGGGTTTTCGTACGAAAGGTGAGGATTGTAATCCGTCGGAACGGCGTCGCCCGGGTAGTATTGCCATTCAAGGAACGTATATCCCGGATTTGCCGTCG
This sequence comes from Clostridia bacterium, assembly GCA_017518975.1. Lineage (GTDB taxonomy): Bacteria > Bacillota > Clostridia > Oscillospirales > CAG-272 > RUG11130. Next base: position 17,294 of record JAFWTH010000138.1, on the reverse strand, counting down.
CCGTGAATGCCCCGGTCTCGGGATCGAACTCCGCGGTCCCCGCCCCGCGGGGGCTGACTTCCAGCGAGAGCTGCTGCCACTCCGCCGAGACGATGACTGTCCCTGTAAGACCCGTCAGAAGAGAGCCCGGACTTAGATGATATCTCATAGTTTCGCCGGAGTATTTATTATATGAAACTATCCAGCTGACGAACACCTTTCCCGCAGGCGGGGTGAAGCCGCATTCCGGCAGTCGGTATTCGCCGTCAGAGACGAAATACGAATCTTCCTCCATGGTCCCGGAGCCTCCGTTCGCGGAGAAGATGACCGGTTCTACCTGTTCCGGACTGAATTGCGCGGCATAATCCGCAGATCCCGTGATCGGTCCGGGCTCTGGATCCCAGCCGGTGAAGCGGTATCCTTGCCCCTGCGTACCGCCCGGCTTCAATGGCGTCGGACCCGAATAGACCGGGGTCGTTCCCGCGGGGAAGAGACCGCTCTCAAGCAGCGAGCCGTCGTAGTTGTAAAACGAGGCGCGAAATCCCGGTACCACGGAGATATGGAAGTTCTTCGGTTCGCTTGCGTAATCCGTTTTGTACTGTCCGTTCCGCTGCTCGTTGAACACCTTGAGGATGATCTCGTCCCCGGGCAGATCAGCCGGCAGGTCAAACGACGCGAAACCGTTCCCCAGCGATCTCTCGGAGGCGTAGTACAGCGGCGAACCGTCCGTATCGCAGATCACGGCGGAGATATATTCGTTCGGTCCTGTTTTTGCGCCCCAGTACTGCACGGTGAGCTTTCCGCCGGCGCATACGCTGCCCTCGCGGAAGACGCCGAAATCCGAGCGGTCGGGATCGCGGAGCGTCAGCACCGGGTCGAATCTCTCGTTCGGCGCGTAATACGTGTAAAAGCCGTCGCCCGGCTCGGGTTTCGGACTGTCCGCTCCGTATTCAAACAGGACGGAGGACGAGTTGAACTGAAACGCGGGGCGTACGCCCTGAATGACGCCTTTGTCAGGATCGAGCAGGTAATTGACGTAGTTGCTTAAAAACTCTCCCCCGGTTAAAATCACACCCATATTGCTCGGTATTTGCGCCGACCTCGATCGCAGCCACCACCAGTCGCCTGTCGCGCGATCCTCAAAGGTCGGAAGGTAGTACTCCGTCTCCGCGGCGGACAGAAAGAACAGCTTCGCGCCGTTCAGCTCGGACGCTTGATACGTTTTCGGGTTGTAGTGCCCGGGAAGATCCGAGTATTCGACGGTATATTCCCCATCCGTTTTGGTCGTCGGGATCACCGCCGCCTTTTCGAGCGCGGAAAATCCGTCGTATATCCTGTCGCGGTACGCTTCCGCTTCGTCCCACGTCAGCCGGTCTCCCAGCGTGTCCGAGGAAACGAGGAGCCGCGTCCCGTCTTTCTCTCCGATCACGCGCCAGCGGATCCCGCCGAGATAGATATTCCCGCCGTTCGCCGCCGGGATCTCTTCTATCGGACCGTACGCGTTGAGCCGGTCGAGCTTCCATTTCGCGGTGACGGTCGCCGGCTTGCCATTTACGATATGGAGGAGGCTTTTCAGCCCTTCCCAGCCGTCAAACAGATAGTTCTCCTGAGGAATGAAGCTGTCGGGGCAGTAATCGGCGTTCAGTGTGAAGCTGGCCAGATTGTACTTGTCTTTATGAAACTGCAGGTTTCCGGCCCAGGTCGGCAGATCCCCATACTCGTCAAAAGGATAGGTGTACGTGACCGGCTCGCCCTCGCTTTCGCCGGGAAGCATAATAACGGTGAAGGAATCTGCGGGCGGAACGATCAGATACAGCGTGCTTTCATTTTGAATATTGTAATCCGCAAGGGTTTTACCGTCCTCTAAAAGCGTACTTCCCAAATACAGCCGCTGCCGTTTCGGGGGGCAGCCCTCTTTATCCTGTATCTTCGCTTTGACGGCGTCGATCGAATCGGACGTTTCGACCTCCAGCGTGACCGTCTGCCCGGCGCCGTCCGCGACCGTCAGTTTAACGAATATCTGCATTGCGGACGCCGCAGTCGGGATCAGCGGCAGGATGAACAGCGCCGCGATGATGAGGGATAAGATGCGAACTTTCATAATACGCCTCCTCAGACTTCTTATAAATGGAAAACGGAAAATTGTCACTTCATCCGTCGGCTGCGCCGCCGCCTTGTCTCCCCTGCGTGGTTCGGTCAGGCACGGTCGTGTCGGGAAATCCGGCGATATGCCGACGGTAAAATACTGCATAAATATCCGTTCTGTATATATTATCTTTCATTATCACGGAATAGTCAAGCGGTTTTTCAAAAAACGTGACGGGTGCAGGTCACGGTCCGAGCAAACAGAAATTCTTTCTTTACTGCGCGGACGGGATATGGTAAAATAAAGACGTGAATGATCCCGCAAACAGTTTAAGGAGAATCAAAAATGAAAAACAGTTTCCCCGTTCCCGGGAGAGACGGCAGCAGGTACGTGCCGTTTGACGAGCGCACCGGTGAAAGCTCCGTCGTTTTCTTTACCCGCGATCTGTCCGCGGAAGGGTTGAAAAAGATCTATGATAAAGTAAGCTGCGCGCTTTACGGAAAAACAGCCGTCAAGCTTCACACGGGCGAAGCGGAGGGACCGAACATCATCCCCCGCCCCTGGGTCAGCGAGTTGTTCTCTTCCCGTCTGTCCGACGCGGCGATCATAGAGACAAACACTTACTACGAGGGCAGCCGCTACACCACGGAAGAACACCGCAAAACGCTCGGGATCAACGGATGGACGTTCTGCCCCGTCGACATCACCGACAGCGAAGGCGTCGCCGCGCTTCCCGTTAAAGGCGGCAAGTGGTTCAAGGAAATGCACGTCGGCAAAAGCATGCTCGACTACGATTCCCTTCTGGTGCTCACGCATTTCAAGGGTCACGTCATGGGCGGCTTCGGAGGAAGCAATAAAAACGTCGGGATAGGATGCGCCGACGGACGCATAGGCAAAGCGGAGATACACACCGCGGCGGGCTCTGACAATATGTGGAGCATCGCGGAGGAAGAGCTGATGGAGCGCATCAGCGAAAGCACGAAAGCCACCGTCGATTTCTTCGCGCCTCACGTCTGTTTTATCAACGTCATGCGGAATATGTCCGTTTCCTGCGACTGCGAGGGCCCGGAAGCCGAGCCCGTCGTGACGCCCGACGTCGGGATCGTCGCGTCGCTTGATATCCTTGCAGCGGACAATGCCTGCGTCGACCTGATATACAATCTGCCGAAAAAAGGCGGAAAGGCCCTCATCGAGCGCGTTGAGACCCGTCACGGTCTGCGTCAGCTCAGTTATATGAAGGAACTCGGTATGGGAAACGACCGCTACACGCTCGTCGATATCGACAACGGGGACGCCCTCATCACGGCGGCGGAAGCCGTCAAAGACGTCCCGCCCGGGTGGAGACCCGACGTATACAACACGTTCGCGGGGAGAAACGCACTCAGATAGCGAGCCGCGCCCGCCGCTGATCATCGAAGAAATTTCCCCGACAGCACGTCGGAATAATAAACGTGAAGGAGAAACGCTTTATGAAAAAACGGATCGTGGGAATTCTGCTTTGTATCCTCATGCTGGCGTCCGTAATGCCTCTTCATGCGTCCGCAGAAGATGAAACGCTCGTTCTTGTGCGGGAAAGTTTCGGGGCGGATTACACCTTTGAGAGCGGGAAGATATACCGCATCTGTCAGAACGGAGACGGTTACGTCGCCGTCGAAAAGGGCGTGACGCTGACGGTCGAACCGGGAGCGATCATCGAGTTCGGCGTGAACGGCAACGTCCACGGCTCCGGGGACAGGAACCTGGGCGACAGACTCATCGTCCGCGGTACGCTGAGACTTCTCGGCACAGCCGATCGGCCCGTCACCGTGCGCCCGCAGTTCAAGGGCGACTGGGCGAACTGCACGGGCATCGTGCTGGAGCCGGACGAGACCGGAGGAGAGGTCAGCCTTGAAGCTTCATATACGAGTTTCACCGGCGGCGGAATGGAGGGACGCGGATGGATGGGCGGCGTCATCTCGATCCACGGCCGGGGAGATGCCGAACAGTCGTTTTCCCTTGAACTCGACCACTGTTCCGTTCAGGGCAGCTCCCACCCGTGGGAGTACCCGGACGTATATAATTCCCCGGACGGCGATTACCCGCTGGGATTCAATCCCGACTCCTACGGCGTAGGCGTCTACGTCAGCGCGGAAGGCAAGCCGGTCGACGCCGAGATCCGGGACTGCACCTTCGGCGCCCCGGGCGAACCGCTCGGCTCGGCGATAATGGACTCCGACTATGCCGAGAACGCCTGCCACCGCTGGCATATAACGAACTGTACTTTTACCAACTGCCGCGATACCGCCTCGAAGGCGCACAACAAAGCGCCCGCGGTGATCAGTATCGACGCGCCCGCCGAGTTCGTCATGTCCGGCTGTACCGTAGATATCAGCGACAGTCTGCCGGTCCCACTGTACTTCAACAGCAACGTATCGTTCCGCGCGAAGACCGGCGGAGAGTATAAGATCTCCGGCAACGAGATGAGCTTCGCCGCGAATGAGCATACCTATTTCGACACCGTGTACGGGGTGGGATATACGAAACTGCCCGCCTGTCTCTCCGGCGCGCCGCTGAGCGAGCTGAAAGTCGATTCGGGCGTCCTGCTCCTCAGCGACGTTACCGGCGAGGGTATGAGCGGATTTTCGCGCTTCAATCTCATCATCGCGGACGGCGGCAGGATCGACGTCGCGGAAGGCGCGGAAATACAGACGGACCTCGCGGACGGTTCCTCCTATTTCCGGCTGCAGCTCGGCAGGGGAGCGACCGTGGGCGGTCTCGATCTGTTCGAGAGCGACGGAGAAACGAAGATCGGTTATCCCACCTCCGAGGAGATGCTCTTCGTCTACGTAGGAAAAAGCTACTCCGGCGAGCCCTACCGTTATATCCCGAAGGGCAGATGGGTGCGCGTCACGGAGGAGATCGTCCCCGCGACCGGCGTTGAGATCGCCGAGGGCGAGGAAATATGGATCACCTCCGGCGCGACCGAATATTCCGTTTTTCACGCCTCCGCCCTGCCCGAAAACGCGACCGACGCCGCCGCCTACTGGATCGAAAGCTTCAACCGGTACTACAGCGGCGAGCTGATCTGGGACAGGGATCTGAAGTGCTACAAGCCGGGGCTTCTGAAGGTCAAAGCATCAGGTGAAGATTCCTCGGACGCGACCCTGATCGCCTACAGCCGCGATAACGCGAGTTTCAAAACTATCACCGTACACTTCCGTCCGTCGGACGATCCCGAAATGACGAGCGTCACCGGAGTCACTCTCCCCGAGTCCGCGACTCTCAAAGCCGGAGGGACGCTGAAGCTCACCGCGACCGTCGAGCCGGAGAACGCCACGACGAAGAACGTCTGGTGGGAATCAGACGACGACAGAGTCCTGACGGTCGATCAAAGCGGCGTCGTGACCGCGATCAGCGAGGGTACGGCGACCGTCACGGTAACGACGACGGACTGCCCGACAACGGCAAGCTGCATCGTGACGGTCACGGAGGGCGATGAATGCCCGCACACGACAGTCAATACGGCTCACAAAGAGCCCACCTGCACCGAACCGGGTTCTGACAGCGTTATCTGCGGAAACTGCGGCGCGATCCTCTCCGAGACGCCGATCCCCGCTCTCGGTCACGACTTCGGGGCCGACGGGAACGCCGAGAAGTGCTCCCGCTGCGGAGAAAAGAATCCCGATTACAAGCCGACCGTAAACTTCAAGGACGTGAAACCCGGCGCGTATTACGCCGACGCCGTCGCGTGGGCGGTCGCGAACGGTATCACCACCGGAACGAGCGATACGACGTTCTCGCCGAACGACGGATGTACGAGAGGTCAGGTCGTTGCGTTCCTGTGGCGCGCGGCGGGCTCTCCGGAACCTAGGGATAACAAGAACCCGTTCAGCGACGTGAAGTCGAACGCGTACTATTACAAAGCCGTCCTGTGGGCTGTGGAGAACGAAGTGACGTCCGGAACGGACGCGACGCACTTCTCTCCGAACTCGGTCTGCACGAGAGGACAGATCGTGACGTTCCTGTGGCGCGCGAACGGCAAGCCGACGCCCGCGAAGACGGCGAATCCCTTCAAGGACGTGAAAGCGAGCGACTACTACTACGACGCCGTTCTGTGGGCTGTCGAAAAGGATATCACCCTCGGCACGGACGCGGCGCATTTCAGCCCGTCCTCTACTTGCACGAGAGGTCAGGTCGTCGCTTTCCTGTATCGCGCTATGGCGCAATAATAAGTCAAGCAAAGCAATTGATCCTCGGTCTTCGGGCCGGGGATCTTTTCTCTGAATATATACATACTCTTGAAATAATTTATTAACAATGCTATAATGTCCCCAAGGCAATATTATAACCCGGGCGCAGGCATCTCTCGTGAACGCATACGCTTTTTTGTTTTATTGCCGGTTTTACCCCCCATGCGGAACCACTCGCTTCGATGAGCGGCTCAGGCTGCGCACTTTTTTACATATCATTTGGAGGACGTTCAACATGAAAAAAACTCTTTTCAGCAGGACTCTTTCGCTAATCCTCGCATTGACTACCGTATTCGGCCTTTTCATCTTTTCTCCCGCCGCCTCGGCGGAAACGAGCGGAAACTGGGATTATGAAATCGAAAATGGCGAGGCGACGATTACCGGATACGACGGATCGGGCGGCGACGTTGCGATCCCGTCCGAGATCGGCGGATATCCCGTAACGAATATACGTGGTTACGCTTTCCAAGGCTGTACCTCTCTCACGAGCGTAACGATCCCGAATAGCGTGACGAGCATAGGCTATGGCGCTTTCTTGGATTGTCGCTCACTCTCGAGCGTGACGATACCGGACTCCGTGACGAACATAGGAGATTGTGCTTTCAGCATGTGTACCTCACTTACAAGCGTGACAGTTCCCGACTCCGTGACGAGCATAGGTGAGAGCGCTTTTGTACCCTGCAGTTCACTTGTATCAATTAGTGTTTCAGATGATAATTTCTATTATAAATCAATCGATGGTGTTCTGTACGACAAGGAAGTGACGGAACTCATTTGTTGCCCGGGTGGTAAAACCGATGTTGATATACCGGACTCCGTGACGAACATAGGTAGTTCTGCTTTCTCGTGCTGCTACTCACTTACGAGCGTTACGATAGGAAACGGTGTGACGAGCATAGGCGAGTATACTTTCGTACATTGTAACTCACTCACAAACTTGACTATACCCGACTCCGTGACGAGCATAGGCTATGGCGCTTTCGAGGAATGTACATCACTCACGAGCGTGACGATCCCGGATAGCGTGACGAGTATAGGCGATTACGCTTTCGCGGTTTGTTCTTCGCTCACAAGCGTGACGATCCCTGACAGCGTGATGAGCATAGGCGAGGATGCTTTCGGGGGCTGTCGCTCACTCACGAGCGTTGCGATCCCTGACAGTGTAACGAACATAGGCTATGGCGCTTTCTCCGGTTGTACTGGGCTCACGAGCGTGACGATCCCGGACAGCGTAACGAGTATAGGAGAATATGCATTTGGATATGATTATATCTACGGATATGGTGATAAGAAAATCGAAGGTTACTTGATATACGGATTTGAGAATACGGAAGCAGAGAGGTATGCGAACGATAATTCGATTGATTTCGTAAGCCTCGGAGAACCAGGCGTTCACGTATATACCGACGTCGTCACCGCTCCGACCTGCACGGAGCAGGGATATACCACGCATACGTGCTCCCGTTGCGGCGACTCGTACGTCGATACGTACGTCGACGCCCTCGGCCACGACTTCGGAGCCGACGGGAACGCGGAGAAGTGCTCCCGCTGCGGAGAGAAGAATCCCGATTACAAGCCGCCCGTGAACTTCAAGGACGTGAAACCCGGCGCGTATTACGCCGACGCGGTCGCGTGGGCTGTCGCAAAGGGCGTCACCACCGGAACGAGCGCGACGACGTTCTCGCCGAACGCCGGATGTACGAGAGGACAGGTCGTTGCGTTCCTGTGGCGCGCGGCGGGCTCTCCGGAACCGAAGGGAAATAAGAACCCGTTCAGCGACGTCAAGTCGAACGCGTATTATTACAAAGCCGTCCTGTGGGCTGTGGAGAACGAAGTGACGTCCGGAACTGACGCTACGCACTTCTCTCCGAACTCTGTCTGTACGAGAGGACAGATCGTGACCTTCCTGTGGCGCGCGAACGGCAAGCCGGCGCCCGCGAAGACGGCAAATCCCTTCAAGGACGTGAAAGCGAGCGACTACTACTACGACGCCGTTCTGTGGGCTGTCGAAAAAGACATCACCCTCGGCACGGACGCGGCGCATTTCAGCCCGTCCTCTACTTGCACGAGAGGGCAGGTCGTCGCTTTCCTGTATCGCGCAATGGAATGATTTTTCAAAACTATCGTTTGATCGGAAAGGGAAGCTGTTATGAAAACTCTACAAAAAGTCGTTGCGTTTTTTCTTCTTTTCACCTTGATTATTTCGGTTTTCGGTCTTCCGGCTTTTGCTGAGACAAAATTTATAAATCACGAAAACTGGATCGAAGTGTCCGCAAGTACTATAACGACAAAATATAACAACGGACAGAAGTTCGTCGTGATGTTTTTCAGACAGACGTGCTTTAACAGCAATTTGCGCAAAACTATCGTTAAAGATTGGTTGGATGATTATGATCTGACCGTTTACGGAGTTGACGTAGACAAATATTCATTTCCTTATTGGGCTTTGCCAAATCTCTCAGGTCAGATTGGACTTCCCGTTATTTCTTTTATTGACGGTAAATCCGTTGTTAGTTACTCTTCGGATACGGGAATGCGGGAGATCGCCGCAAAACTCCATGAATTTCTCGGTATAACAGATCCGGGGGAATACGATTTCTCGAAGTTCAACCGGGAGACGTTCGGTAAGTATGCCAATACCCCCGCGGAGTTTCCGGAAGAGACGGCGGCGCTTTCAAGCGACATAATTGATCAGGCTCTCGATATCTGTCGTGGGAAAACAAGTCAAATGGGTAAATTGATAGCTATTTACGATTGGGTCACGGAAAACATCTATTATGATTTCGGAATGTTGGATGGGACCACACCGCGTAACGTGAGCGCGGATTATACGCTGTTCTACAAAAGTTCAGTGTGTGAGGGATATTCAAATCTGACTGCGGCGCTTTGTCTGGCAGCCGGGATCCCGTGCCGTGTCGTAACGGGTTTCGCGTCAGGAGTCGGGACGGATGAAGCGGTGAGTTTAGTTTGGAACAAATACAAGGACTACCTCAAAACCGGGAATCGCGACGCCTTTATCAGCGCAGTTTCCATGTATGAGAACCATGCGTGGAACGAGGCTTTTGTCGGCGGAAGATGGGTCATTCTCGATACGACCTGGGGTTCAAATAATGAAAGATATCCCTCGTCCGGCATAATATCGGGGACGCCATCTTCGGAATGGTTCGATCCTGATTTTTCGAAATTCTCGGAAACGCACGTATTTTGGCACGATCACGATCAATGCGAAAAAGGTCATACACGGGGGAAAGCGGTACGTGAAAACGAAAAGGCGGCGTCCTGCACGTCGGGCGGATATTACGATGAGGTAGTATATTGCTCCGTATGCAAAAAAGAACTTAGCCGTGAAAAAAAGACGGTTCCCGCTCTCGGCCACAATTACACCGAATACGTCAGCAAACCGACCTGCACTGCGAAAGGGTATACGAGGCACAAGTGTTCAAGGTGCGGTGACAATTACGTCGACACGTACGTAAATGCATACGGACACAGTTTCGGTGATTGGAACGTTAAGACTGCGGCTACGTGTACCGCCGGCGGTACTGAGGAGAGAACGTGCTCAGTCTGCAAATTTGTAGAAACGCGCGTAATATCGGCCACGGGACATACTCCGCGAAAGGCGGTTCGTGAAAACGAAAAGGCGGCGTCCTGCACGACGGGTGGAAACTACGACGAGGTAGTATACTGTTCCGTATGTAAGACGGAACTCAGCCGTGTGAAAAAGACTGTTTCAGCTCTCGGTCACAACTATGTGGATTACGTGATCGCGCCGACTTGTACGTCAAAGGGATACACGAGACACAAATGTTCGAGGTGCGGTGACAATTACGCGGATACCGACGTTTCGCCGCTCGGACATGATTTTGCAAAGTGGACGGTAAAGACGGCTGCGACCTGCACGTCAAAGGGAACTGAGGAGGGCGTATGTACGCGCTGCGGGAAGACGATGACGCGCGATATTCCCGTTCCGGGTCATAATTACGTCGAATACGTCAGCAAACCGACCTGCACTGCAAAAGGATATACGAGACACAAGTGTTCAAGGTGCGGTGACAATTACGTCGATACTTACGTCAGCGCGCTCGGTCATACTCCGGGGGAGTCGGTACGCGAAAACGAGATACCGCCGACCGTGACGTCGGAGGGATCGTACGACGAGGTCGTTTACTGCTCCGTTTGCGGAGCGGAGATCCGGCGCGAGAAGAAAACGGTTTCCGCTCACGCTCATGAATACGTCGAAGCGGTCACCGCGCCGACCTGCACCGAGCAGGGATATACGACGCATACGTGCAAAGCGTGCGGAGAAGCGTACGTCGACACATACGTCGACGCTCTCGGACACGACTTCGGAAAAGGCGGAAGCGCAGAGAAGTGCACGCGATGTGGAGAGAAGAACCCGGACTACAAGCTGCAGATGAAATTCACTGACGTTCCCGCCGGCGCGTTCTACGCGGAAGCTGTAGCGTGGGCTGTAGAGAACGATATAACGTCGGGTACGAGCGGGACGACGTTCTCGCCGAACGACGGATGCACGCGCGGACAGGTCGTGTGTTTCCTGTGGCGCGCGGCGGGTGCGCCCGAGCCGACCGGTGGGAATAATCCCTTCAAAGACGTGAAGTCGAACGCTTATTATTACAAAGCGGTCCTGTGGGCTGTTGAGAATCACGTGACGTCGGGCACGAGCGCTGTGACGTTCTCGCCGAACGCCGTCTGTACGAGAGGACAGATCGTAACGTTTTTGTGGAACGCAAACGGAATGCCGGAGGCTGAGACGTCTGCGAATCCCTTCAAGGACGTGAAGAAAACCGACTACTTCTTCAACGCGGTCCTCTGGGCGGTAGGGAAAGGAGTCACCACCGGTACGGACGCGACGCATTTCAGCCCGTCGTCCACCTGCACGAGAGGTCAGGTCGTGACTTTCCTCTTCCGCGACATGGCGTAATCATAAAGAAAAAAGCCCTTAATCGGGCTTTTTTCTTTATGCCTTTATCAGTCCGACGCTTTTAGCGTCCCGTCGGGATTAAGGATGTATCTCCAGTACGCCGGAGATTCGGTGATCTCGTCGGGACCCGTAAACTTCGGCAATTCACGATTCTCATCTAGTCTGAGATTATAACTTCTCATTTTTTCCACGAGTTCGTACGCCTCTGTCTGCGCTCTGCGCAAGCCCTCTGCGTCTCCTTTCCTTTGCGCGGTGGAAAAGTCGTAGCTTATCCTCAGATAATCGACCTGCATCCGGTCGAGATTGACGGAATCCCAACCGAAATAACTGTCCGTCATCAGTGCGGCTTTGGTGAAATCATCGCTTGCTCGCCCGTAAGAATTTCTCCATTCGATACATTTGGAAAAGATCTCGTTGCCCGGGGCATCGCACCAGAAGTCGCAATCCCTGAAGCCTGCCTTCAGAGCTTCGTAATCACGGATCGCCCCGACGCAGTCAACGCCGTAATATCCTTCGATGAACGCGTCCATCAGGTCGTAATATTCATCTTCCGTCAGATACGGATTGTGAAGGACTTCGGTCAGAAGGAACTGTTTCATCTCGCTGAATTCACCGCTTCTCGCGTAAGAGGAAAATCCCTGATTGAACAGCCCGGAAACTCCGTGTTCAAGGTAGAATCTGATGTTGTGACATAAAACCTCGTATTTTTCGTTCGCTGCGGGATTAAGAAAATTGAAGAAGTGGATCCCGTAATCCCATACCCATATCCGCGAGCATATCTCGCCCCACCCGCTGAGCGTTTTTGCGTGACCCGCAACGGGACATTCGTCGACCGGATCCGTAAAGCAGGTGTCGAGCGTGCAGTACTGTACGATAACGTTGTCGCGCGGTTTCGTTTTGCACGGCGTAACGGTCGAGGTGTAAGCGAGCGTGTGCAGAACTGCTTTGCCGTGACCCGCAGCTTTGAGTCCGTCGCTTATTCTGTTTATGAAACGGATCATATTACCCGATTCCGAACCCTCTTCCTCTCTTATCGCCCGGCAGACTTCGCATTCGCATATCTCGCCTCCGTCGGCGTATGAGATGTCGATAATGCTGTCTTCACCGTACTCTCCGAGAAGATCGATAACCGACGCGAGGACTTTTTCATACGTTTCCTCTTCGTTGAGACACGGTTGAGGACCGTCATCATAATACCCCTTGTAAAGATACGTCAGGGTATGGCATCCTATCCACGAACAGGCTAAGTGGATGCCGTATTCGTCGTCGGGAGATCTTGAGCGGCCGTTCTGTTCCGTTTTCGCAGCATATTCGGGATGATTCAATGCCGCGTACCAATAATTTATGCGATATTCGAAATAAGGCGTATATACGATATTAATGCCGGAAAGCTCGAGAGAGTCTTTCGGCCTTATGTAATCGATCTCCGGAGTAAGGAAATACCACCCGAGACAGTATTTGAGGAATGCGTAGCATCCGTACATGCACCCGGCTTCCGGGGCGCCTGATATGACGATATCGTCGCCGTCCGACCTGATCGAATAACTTTCCTTGTTATCGTTGTACGCGCCCTTGACGACGACTTTCGTCTGATCGACCACTATGGCGCGATCTCTCCGAACTGTTGTGATGTTGAGCTTTACTCCGCACGCCGCTTCAATATATTTGACGAGATCGTTCACACCGGTCATAACGGATGGAGCAGGGTCTTCCGGAATGACGATAACGTAGTCGCCGATCGGATTTCCGTTTACGGTTATTCTTTTGATCGGGTACGCGGTTTCCACTCTTGAGTCGGGGTTTTCGGGTACCGAAAAGACGGATCCCGACGCGGAGCCCGACTTGACGAGCGCCGCGGCGCCGCGGTATATACCGTCCTCCGTTTCGCCGTCGACGAATATCTTGTCCCCCGCGCGTTTGATCTCATACCCGTCCGCGCCGAGTCCCTCCGTGTCGATCACGGCTCCGCGGTTTGAAGGGCCGAGCACGATTTCCTTGTCCTTTGCCGGCGACGTGTCGGGAACGACCGGAATGTCCGATCCGGTCAGCGTCTTTATCTGCCACGCGACGCGTTCCGCCGCTTTTTCCCCTCCGGTTCCGTATACGACGGTGTATCCGTTGAGCGGGATGCCGAACGCAAAGGGAAGGAACCTTGCGGTGACTGCCGCTATCTCCGCGCGGGTCATATCGTTATTCGGGTTGAATCGTCCCGCCTCGTCCCCTTTAACGAGTCCCGTTCTGTGAAGCGCCTCGATATCGTCTTTCGCCCAATCGGGACATCTGTCCGGAAACGGAGCGACGTTTTCTTCCGGAACGCTTATATTTTTATACTTCATATACCTCACGAAAAAGGCGGCGAACTCCTGACGGAGAACGGGTGCGTTCGGAGCGAACGATTTTTCGTTTCTCCCCTTGGCGATACCCGCGCCGACCGCCCATCCGACGGGATCCGCGTAATACGCGCCCGGTGCGACATCCGAAAAGCCGGACGACGCGCCTGCTCCGGAGATATCGTCTCCCGAGAGACGCGCAAGGATTGTGACGATCTGTCCGCGCGTCATCTTGTCGTGCGGTGAGAACGTATCCTCTGACGTTCCGTTCATAATTCCGGCTTCCCACACGGTTCTGACGGGCTCGTAAAACCACGATCCTCCGGGAACGTCGCAAAACGGGAGTTCATCTTCCGCCGAAGCGTACGGGAGCGACGTTGCACAGAAAACAGACAAAAAAACCGCGATGGAGAGAATCAGCGCCGGGATGCGTTTGCTCATTTTCAAGTCCTCCTTATAATAAAGATCCATCCCTTTCGTTCGGAGATCGGGATCGTTGCGTTCGACGCGAAAACGGCCTCTTCCTGAAAGCTTTCGACCCGAGGCGCGTAAAACTCGAAATCGTACTTTATCCCGAGCGCGTCGCGGTCGACCGAGAGAATGAACTCCCGATCGGTCGGCATCCATGACGCGACTGCGATCATGGTTTCGCCGTTATCTTTTACGAACGCCGTCGCCATGACGGAATCGCTTTCCGTAGAGACGGGACAGTCGGGATTCCAGTAACCGAGCATACGCGAATCCGCAATGCCGAAAGAATCCCAGACTTTCCAGATCGGTAGAGTCAGGCCGCCCTGAGACCATCCGGCGCGCGTCGTCATCCCGAACACCATCCCGCGCCACGGATTGCCGCCGCCTTCGAGCATCTCTGATGTCAGACCGAGAGGGAGTCCGCTGATCTCCGTCAGAAAATAATCAGGGTGTTCGTTCTGATAGTCGTATCCCTCGCCTGCCCAGATCTTATCGGCATAGGCGAAATGTTCAAGATAATCGCAAACAGGCGATCTGTATCCGTAAAAAGGGGAGTGCTCGTTCCCGAGGTGTATGTCAATATCGCAGTCTTCCTTGATATTTTTCATGATGCGTCTGAGCCTGCGCGTTATATGCCGGTTATACCCGATCCCGTCGAGATATATCCCGTCGATCCCCACGACAGTCATCAGCCATTCGAGTCCCTTGAGATAATAGTTGTGCCACCTCGAGCGGTGTTGAGTACGGATCGCGCAGTCATATTCTCCGCTTGCAAGCGGCTGATGCCACGCAGGGCAGAAGCCGTCCGAAAGATGCTCGATCAGCCACGGTCCGCCGCTCGGCCTGTCCTTGACCTTACTTTCGTCCGTCTCGAAGAAGTCGGAGAGCCTGAAATCTGTCCCCGTGTAATAGATCTCGTCGCCCAGCGAGCGCAGCGCCCATATTTCCGTCGTGTAATTCGAGAGTTCGCGTACCGTGTAATAGATTTTGTATTTCAACCCCATCGAGTGCGCGCGGTCGACTTCGGCTTTAAGCTTATCGGCAAGATGGAACGGATAATTAATGTTTTCGTTGAGCGGGCCGCCCTGATGCAGAATAACGGTGCTTGCTCCGTACTCTTTCGCGCGATCGAGCGAGACGACCGGTTCGTCGCTGTGCCAGCTGTTAGAATGGTAGTAGTGTTTTGTAAAATGGCTTTCGTAATCGACCGGATGAAGCGGAGTGACGATCATGTGAAAGTGGAACGTTACGGTACGTCCTGCGGAGACGTTCATCTTCCCGGTTTCTGCCGAAAAGGCGACTTTTCCTTCTTTCGGAAGACGTCGGACAGTCATTTTTCCTCGTCCGCCGTTCGACCATGATTCCGGAAGCGGTTTTACGCCTCCCCAGTGGTCGTCGTCCTGCATCAGCCTGATCTGAAATCCTCCGCGCGGACAGCCGAGCCAAACGACGTTTCCGTCGCGATCCTCGCGCCATCTGTATTCCCAGAAGGCGGGTACCTTGCCTCCCTCGCGGCACATTCCCGTCATATACTGTGCTGCGGCTTCAAACAGCGCCGCCGTAAGGGTGAATTCAAATTCGCCGTCTTTTTCGGGGGTTACCATTATAGTGCAGTCGATGAATCCGTCCGCTTCGTATGAAACCTCGCTGCTTATAGATAAACCGTCGGATACGCCGACCGCAGAAAAGACGGATCTCATCGTTCCGCTCGGCGTAACTGAGATCTCCTTTTCGAGGATCGCGACGGGTTCGCATTCCCGTCGGATCCTGAAAGCGACAGGATCGGACAGCAGGGAAAGGGGAGCTTCGTCTTCCGCGAGCCGTCCTGAATTGTCGTAATACGTCCCGATCACGGACGGAAGCCCCAGAGTTCCGACTCTCATTTTCCTTCCGAGGATCGAAACAGCGCCCGCCCCGGGGGACGTGACGACCGGGGTGTAGGGCGGAATAACTTCGTCGGAGATCCCGACGTCGGAATTCAGCCAGAAAAGGCGCGAATGACGCCAGAGGTCGTCGTCTCCGTTGCGAGGGAGAATTTCGTCGGTTACTTTGAGTTCGATCTGCGCCGTAAGCGTCGTTTCGACGTTTTCGGCGGAGATTTCCGCAGTTATGCAGATATCGCGCCCGTCGAACTTTTCCGCGTCAACACAGCACCAGAGCGGCTGAACGCCGCCTGCGGGAACGTCGACGGTGAGTAATTGCTCATGACCGTCGGTGTCGACGGAGTACGTGTTGATCGAGAAAACGCGGTCCTTTTCGTATTCACGTCGGTTTTCGTCAAGGAAAGTTGCCCGTACGCCGCAAAGGTCCGTAACCGCGCACACCGCGATCTGAAACGCGTAATGCTCGTTTTTGCAAACGTTGTCAGAGAATTCCTTTTTATCCCGTCTGTCTTTCCATATGAAAGGCAGATCGTTTTTCATCCTTACGGGACGTAGGCGCGATTCTGTGACGATCTCAAAAGGGTTGCCCTCTGAGAAGAACGCTCCCTTTTCTTCGGACGTCATCGCAAATTCCATCGGATAAAAAGAATCGAATTCCGTCCTGCTTTCATACCTCAAAGCGGTTCCTTCGGCGATCTCGGAGTTCCCGATTCCTTCGAGCCATTTTTTATCGGGAGTCATCCTGTCAGCTCGCAGATAGCGTGTCTCCGGTGAACACCAGTGACCGGAGATTTCGAAAGGCATATAATATATTTGATATTCTCCTTCGCGCGGAGAAGAGAATATCAATGAGAGCTGATCTTTTTCCGAATGCTCGATAAAGACGTTTTTGACTTCACCGTCCCCGACGGCTGGAGAACCTTTGTCCGTCTCGTATCTTACGATGACGCCTGTCCCGTCAAACAGCGGATCGCGTCTCCTCCAAGGGATCAGAACGCGTACGTATTCGGAGCGCGGCGCCTCGACGATAAAACGATGATTTCCGTATATTTCGTTGTATTTCCATCCGATCGGCGCGACGCCGTACGTTATTTCTCTCATTGTTTATCCGCCTTAAAAGATCCTTTCTTCAATTATACATTATGAGCAACGTATTTTCAATGTTGGGATAGGAGAAAAAATGCGGGTAAAAAAACAAAAAAAGTTCAAAAAAAGTGTTGACAAAGGGGAAGCGGTGTGATAACATAGTAAAGCTGTCCCCTAAAACAGGGCGAACAGCGCCGCTCATTGAAAATTGAACAACAAGACGAACGTGTATTGTCATATTCGCAAGCGGATATGACGGTAAGGATTTGATACACGACTCCTAAGATT